>NZ_JBMRFR010000008.1:0-164674 GCF_049384845.1 Stenotrophomonas sp. CASM101
CGGGATGGGGATCGCTCGGCTCGTCTGTCGGCTGCTATCCGCAGATATCATGTTGACGGTCCCTCCACCCTGGCTCCTACATACCGCGTAGGAGCCGGGAGGAACATACAAGCCATGCTCGGCTGCTTTACCAACGCGCTTCCAGCGTTCTGAACGGTTTCGCCAGGCGCACGCCCTCGGCGTCGAAGTCGGAAACGCTACGCCCATCCACACGCACCGTCTTCGGCATGGTGCGCGCCGGCCACCAGACCTTCAATGCCGTCCCGCTGCGCAACCCCTTGCCCAGCGTGACCGTCAGCATGCCGTCGCGCTGCCGCGCCTGCATCTGCAGCGTGCCATACGCTGTCGGCAGGCGTTCCACAGCCAACCCATCGCCCCCCACCCACGACGGCGGCGTGCCCGGCAGCAATGACAACGCATCATCGTCTTCGCGCATCAGCATGCCGAACAGCGTGCGGCCGTACTCGGCACCAATCCAGGTATGCGGCATGTCGCCCAGGTAACGCGGAAAACGTAGGCGTGAGTGCACGACCTCAGCCAGCACCTGCCACTCAAGCGGGCGCCGATCATGCAGCAGTCCCTGCAGCAGCTCATCGGCCACCTGCGGCTGGCCCAGGTGCACATAGCTCAGCACGTTGCGGATCTCGTACGGCGTGTAGGCATACAGCGCACCGGGCTGGCTGCGCTTGCGCACGTCATCGAGATAGCGGGCGAAGGTGGTACGCAAGGCTTCTGCGGGCAGTACGCTCTGCGCCCCGGTGGGGTCCAGCGCGATCGATACGCCGGTGGGATCGCCATCGCCCAGGTCGGCCGAGGAGGGAATGAAGTCGATGCCCTTCCACGCCATCGTCGCCCGGATCGAGGCGTGCAGCGCGTCGTAAAGCAGTTTGTACTGTTCGCGTGCCCACACTGCGGTCTCGTGGTCGCCCAGCGATTCGGCCAGCCACGCGCCGTCGTGCCAGCCCTTCAGGCCCCAATAGTCGTCCCAGTAGCTGTGGGTGGGAGACGGATAACCCTCATGGCTGATCGACGGCGCAAGAATGCCCGCGAAGCGCTCCGGCGCTGGCTGGTCGGCCTTGTAGCCGGGCGCCAGCGTGCGTTCGCGCAGTTCCTGCAGGAAGTGCAGCGCGGCCTTCACCTTGGGCAGGTAGGCACGCACCGATTCCGGTCCACCATCCAGGCGCGCGACATCGGCCACCAACGCGACGTACTGCCCTTGGCTGTCGTACTCGATGTCCGATCCAAAGCCGGTGTTGACACTGCCATCGTCGTTGAGGATCGGCGAGACCAGGCCGTTGGCATGCACGCCGTGTTCGCTGTACCAGGCCAGGTAGTCGCGCGCGACGCGTGCTTCGCCCATGCGCAGCAGCACCGCCGAGGTGGCCATGCCGTCGCGGATGAAGGAGCGGTTGTAGTTGCGGGGCCCGGGCTGCATGGCCGGGCCGGTCTGGTTGATCAGCATGTAGGCGGCCTGCGCGCGCAGCATGTCGACCAGTGAGGGATCGGGCAGGCGCAGCCCGACCTGGCCCAGCCGTGCCTGCCAGTCCGCGGACGCCTGCGTGGCCAGGGAATCGAACGCCGCATTGGCATCGCGGGGCAGCGTGGCTAGATCGAGCGCAGGCGCTTCGGGCAGTGCGCCCTTGGCATCTGTGGCGGTGGTGCCCAGCGGGAATGCGACCACGACGGCATCGCTGGCTCCCGGTGCCAGCGATACACGGTAGTTCAACGCAGCCGCGGCAAGTCCCTGGTCGTCGCGCGCCTGTTGCGTGGAGGGCAGCTGGCCGGCAGCGAGGGTCGCGGTGATTTCCGTTGCGCCATCCTTGCCGAACGGCGCCGCGCCCGACGCAGCCACCGGCGTGAGCGACTGCAGCAGCGTGCGTCCATTGATGCGCACCGCCTGCCCATCGATGGTCACATCGCGGATCGGTGACAGCCCGCCGTTCTGCCACGGCGGATTCATCTGCATCGGGCGCACGACCAGGCTGAGCGTGCCTTCGATCCTGGCGCTGCCCGTGTTGTGCAGGCGATGCCGCAAGAACGTTACCGGCTGGCCGTCGCGCTCGATGGCGAGTACCTCGCTGCGCAGTTCCAGCCCGGGCTGCGGCGACCAGGTAGCGGAGGGCATCGGTTTCCAGCCTTCCCGCAACGCGTGCTGTATCGGCTGTCCTGCCGCGCCAGCGGCACGCCCGTCAGCGCCACGCCAGATCGGCTGCACCAGCGGCGCGCCCTTGAAGGCTTCCAGATTGCCGTATTCGTCGAAGATCGATTTCTGTCGTCCTGCGTGCACACCGACGGCGGTCCAGTAGGTCTGCTGCATCTGCAGCGATGCCGGGAACAACGCGCGCTGAGCGCCGCTGGCGGTGATCTGGTATCGCTTCATCGGCGTCATTACCGCCTTTGGCCCGAGCAGGCGCAGTCGCGCGACCTGCGGTGCGGCGCCGTCCACGCTCAGCCGGAACGCACGCAGGGGTTGTGCCGTGTCAGCAGCCAGCCAGCTTTGCCGATGATTGGCCGCCTGTGCATCGTGTGCGAGGTCCTGCCAACGGCCCTGTTCATCCTGCGCCTGCAGTCGCGCAGCGCCGCGCGCGCCATCGGCCCAGTCGACCACCAGGCCAGCCGTGGATTGAGCCTGCGGCAGCGTGATCTCGAGCGCATGGGATCCACCTTTTCCGGCCGGAACCGCAACGGTGCCGCCGCCTTGCCAGAGCGCGGCTGCCTGTGTTGCATCGACATCGGCGATGCGTGCGCTGAGCGTGCTGTCCAGCGGCTCCATTTCGAAGATCGACACACCCCAGTCGGAGGTGCGCTGCGGACTGGCAAGTCGTAGATAGCGCGCCTGCCGCGGCGCGAAGTACAGCGTTTCCACATCGCCCAGTGAATCGGCCATCGTGTACGCGGTCTGCCACTGCGTACCATCCAGTGAGGTCTGCAGTGAATAGCCTTCCGGGTTGGAGACATCCCAGGTGAGTCGTGCACCAGCCAGCAGGGTTGGCGTGCCCAGATCGATCTGGAACCAGTGGCCGGGGCTGAAGGCGCCGCCGGTGACGGTCTTCGGGTCGCCGTCGATCAGGTGGCTGATCGCCATCGCCGGCACCTGCTGCGAGGAACTGCTGGCCTGCCATTGGCTGCGCGGGGGAAGGGGCTGTGCCTGTGCGGCGGCGGCGAGGGCGGCCAGTATCAGGGTGGCGGCAGTACGCCACGGAATGGCTGAGCGGGCAACCTTGGAGCGTTCGGCGCGCAATATCATTACGTACAGCCTCGCAGGTTCGGCCGGTGTCGGGCGAGCGCTACGCTAGCAAGGGATGTAATCGGTTACATGACGCACTGCAGCGTCCCAGGCCGCTTCTGTGGTTGACGCAGCCGAGCATGGCTCGGCTCTACATGGTTTCCGGTAGGTCAAGCGCACCGCACGCTACAGCTCCACCGTCTCCCACCAGCGCGTACCCGCCTGCGGCGCCTGCATGTCCAGTGCTTCTCCCATCATCGGCGTGGCCACCGGCACGTTCTTCGCCGCGGCCAACGCGGTGATCCGCTCGAACGGCTGCTGCCATGCGTGCAGGGCCAGGTCGAAGGTGCCGTTGTGGATCGGCAGCAGCCACTTGCCGCGCAGGTCCAGGTGCGCCTGCAGCGTCTGTTCCGGCTGCATGTGCACGAACGCCCAGCGCGGATCGTAGGCGCCGGTCTCGATCATGGTCAGGTCGAACGGGCCGTACTTCTCGCCGATGGCCTTGAAGCCGTCGAAGTAGCCGGTGTCGCCGCTGAAGAAGATGCGGAAGTCGTCGTCCTGGATCACCCACGACGCCCACAGGCTGCGGTCGCTGTCGCCCAGGCCGCGGCCGGAGAAGTGCTGGCCCGGGGTGGCGGTCAGGCGCAGGCCGCTGGCCTCGGTCGATTGCCACCAGTCCAGCTGTTCGACCTTGCTGGCGTCCACACCCCAGGCAATCAGCTGGTCGCCGACGCCGAGCGGTGCAATGAAGCGCGCGGTCTTGCCAGCCAGCTGCATTACCGCGGCATGGTCGAGATGGTCATAGTGGTTGTGCGAGAGGATCACGCCAGCGATCGGCGGCAGCGCGTCGATGCTGATCGGCGGTGCGTGGAAGCGCGCCGGGCCCATCCACTGCACCGGCGAGGCGCGCTCGGAGAACACCGGATCGGTCAGCCAGTACTGGCCACGCAGCTTCAGCAGGATCGTGGAGTGCCCCAGCCGGAACAGGCGGCGGTCCGGCGCGGCGTCCAGCGTGGCGCGGTCCAGCGGCTGCACCGGAATGGGGTGGGCCGGGACGGTGCCCTTGGGCTTGTTGAACAGGAACGTCCACCAGATCTCCGCACCGTCGCGCAGGCCCATCGCCGGACGGGGCAGGGCATTGCGGAACTTGCCATCACGGTACTGCGGCGAATCGGGGAAGTCGGGGAGGGACCAGGACTTGCAGAAGGTGTAGGCGGTCACAGCGAGGATTCCAAGCAGGAGGACAAGGAGCAGGCGCTTCATGGGTGACGTCCGCTGGGTACACTGCACAGTGTAGTTTCGTCTTTTTCAAAAGTACACTGATGGGTGTAAAATGGTGGCGTCCGTTCAGTTATCCGGTTCCCGCCATGCCCCGTGCCCCGCAACGCCTGACCGACCGTAAACGCGATGCCATCGTGCGCGCGGCGGTGGAGGAGTTCCGTGCCTCGGGCTACGAGGCCACCAGCATGGACCGCATCGCCGAGGCGGCCGGGGTCTCCAAGCGCACCGTCTACAACCACTTTCCCAGCAAGGAAGCGTTGTTCTCGATGATCCTGGAGGAGCTCTGGGAACGCAGCGTGGCCAGCGACGCGTTACCGTACCGCGCCGACCAGCCGCTGCAGGCGCAGCTGCTGCAGTTGCTGGGCCAGAAGCTGGAACTGCTCAGCGATGCCAACTTCATTGACCTGGCGCGGGTGGCGATGGCCGAGATCATCCACTCACCGGAGCGCGCGCAGGCCATCGTCTGCCGCATGGGCGAAAAGGAAAGCGGCGAGAGTGCCTGGATCCGCGCGGCCATCGCCGATGGCCGACTGCGCCAGGTCGATCCGGAGTTCGCCGGCCACCAGCTGCACGGGCTGGTGAAGAGCTTCGCGTTCTGGCCACAGGTGACGATGGGGCAGGCACCGTTGAGCGCACAGGAGCGTGCACGCGTTGCCGAATCAGCGGTGGCGATGTTCCTGGGTTTCTACGCGGTCTAGCTGGCGGCGAAGCGACGGAACTCGTCGGCCGGTAGCGCCGCCGAGTACAGATAGCCCTGGCCGACATCCACGCCCAGGGCTCGCAGCTTCTGCTCCTGCGCCAGGGTTTCGGTACCTTCGGCCACCACGATCGCGCCGCAGCGGTGCGCGACCTCGACGATGAAGCGCACGATCGACTGTGACTTGGCGTCGGACAGCGTGGCGATCAGTGCCTGCTCGATCTTGACCTCGGCGATGGCCAGCTGCGAAAGCAGGATCAGGGTTGAATAGCCGGCACCGAAATCGTCCAGCGACAGGCTGACCCCGGCTGCCAGCAGCTGTGTGATGTTGGCATCGACCACGTCGCGCTCGACGATTTCGGTCCATTCGACGATCTCCAGGCGCAGCATCGGACCGGGGATGTCATGCAGTTGTAGCAGCTCCTGCAGGCGCAGGCCGAAGTCGGGCAGGCGCAGGGATTCGGCTGACACATTGACTGCGATGGTCAGCGCCGCGCCGTCCTGCCGGCAGTGCTGCAGGAAGTGCACCGCCGACTGCAGTGTGGCCCATTCCAGGTCTGCCAGCCGGCCCTGCCGGCGCAGCAGCGAGATCACCCGCATCGGTGCAATCGGCCGGCCTTCGCCATCGCGCATGCGCAGCAGCGCTTCGGCGCCGACCAGCTGGCGATCCTGCAGGCGATGCTTGGGCTGGTAGCACAGCGGGGCGTCGCCCTGCTGCAGCCAGTGATCAAGGGCGACTTCAATCAGGGTGTCGATCTCGCTGTCGCGCTGGATCGGGTCGTCGAAGAACAAGACGCCCGATTCGATCGCGCTCAGCGCCACGGTGATTGCCCGGAAGGGCAGGTGGCCATCGTCTGCCGCGCCCGGTGGCTTCAGTTCGACTACCGCGCAGCGGAACAGCGGCCGGAAGCCGGGCCAATCGCGGCCGACCTGATCGGCCAGGTTGCTGGCCAGCTCGGTGATCTGCGGTTGCGTGCGCAGTTCGGACAAGGTCAGGTCGCGCACCAGGATCGCCAGCGCGGCATCGCCGAACTGGTAGATCTCCAGCTGGCCGGCCGGCAGCGAGGGCAGCAGCCGATGCATCTCTTCGGTGCTGTCGCGCTGCCACAGTCCGTTGTCCTGCAGCGGACCGTAGCGCAGGCGCAGGTCGCGCAGGTTGCCCATCTCGGCCACGATCAGGCAGGCCTTGCCGATACCGTCGTTGTCGCGCCAGTAATGCTGCAGGCGTTCGCCGAGCGCACGCATGTTGGGCAGGCCACTGATTGGATCGATGCGCAGCCAGGCCTGTTCGCGCTGGCGTTGGGCATCGATCTGCGCATCGTTGTAGACCAGTGCGAACACCGCGCCGAGCATCAGCAGCGATAGTGGTAGTGCCAGCAGCCGCTGGATTGCCAGCTCCTCCACGGGTAGCTGGTTGGCACCAATGATTGCTACGCCCAGTGCCAAGCCCAACGCAGTGACGACGACACGAACGCCCCAGGCCTGCAGGATCATGCGCAGCGAGAGTTCATTGAGCATGTGCGGGTGCAGGCGCCTGCGCAGCCAGACACCGGCCAGCATCTGCAGCGTGGCCTCGAGGCCGGCAGGCAGGAAGTACTGGGTGCCGGCGAACTGGTAGCGGGCCAGCAGGCTGGCGCCCAGGCAGGCCAAGCCACCGCGCCAGCCGCCGAGCAGGCCGCTGACCAGCAGGATGTCGAAACCCAGGTGGAGCTTGACCACGCCCTGGGTGTAGCGGGCCACGAACCAGGAATTGAACAGGTAGATCAGGCCCAGTGCCACGCCCACATACAGGCGGCGGCCTTCAATGGCATGGCCGGCACGGCGGGTGGCGATCAGCAGCACCCCGATCATGCCGATCACTGCGGTGGCCTGCAGCAGGTACAGCGGCAGGCTGGGCAGGGAACCGTCCAGGACCTGGGCCGAGACCCGTGACAGCGCATCCATAGCATTCCCGCCTGTGACCGACGGCCGGTGAGGAGCAGGGTAAACCACGACCGCGCGCGCGGCCACTGATGGTGCCCTGCGGCGGCCGGCAAGGTCAGTAGCGTGGGTCGGCGATGGCTGGCAGTACCAGTTCACGTACGAAGCCGGACGGCGACAGCTGCAGCAGCGCACGCACCATGGTCACCACATCGTGTACCGGGACAAGTTCGCCATCCCCGCGTGCTGCGGCCTCTGCCACCGGCACCGACAGTGCATCGTCGGTGTTGAGGCAGCCCAGCTGCAGGCTGGTCACCGCCAGCCGGCGATCGCGGAAGCCCTCGCGCAGTGCATCGGCAACGCCGTTGAGCGCGAACTTGGATGCGCCGAACGCCACTTCCGGGCGGCCACTGCGCGGCAGTGCCGAGGTTGATCCGGTCAGCACCAGCTGCGGGCGTGGTGCGCCGAGCACTCGCGGCAGCAGGCGCTGCAGCAGCACCAGGGTGGCGGTGATGTTGACGTCGACCAGTTGGGTGAGCGCGGCATCGCTCTCGTCGAGGAAGGCGTACTCGTCGCTGAAGGCGGTCTCTTCCCAGATGCCCAGGTTGTGGATCAGCACATCCAGATCGGCCGGTGCCTGCGCTGCGATGTGATTGGCAGCCAGGGTGGGCTGGGACAGATCGGCTTCGATCCACTGCAGGGTGACACCCTCGGGGCATTCAAGATCGCGCGGACGGCTGCGCGAAACGCCGATGACGGTGTCGCCCGCACTGCACAGGCCTTCCACGAATGCCCGACCGAGGCCCCTGCTGGCGCCGATGACCATCAATTTCATGTTGCTTCCTTCCATTGCGCGCTCTGCTGGGCGGTGCGCTTCGGGATCGGCGAGAATCCGTAGGGTCCCCAGCAACAGGAGCATCCCGACATGGGAGCACCCGATCCCTTCACTGATGGCCTGCCGCTGCCGCGGGCGTGGCAGGAAGCGTTGGCCGATGCGCGCATCGAGCGGCAGTCGATCGGCGTGTCGCGTGCGGATGTTGCTCGTGTGCAGCAGCCAGGCCAGCCCGATGCCTTCGTGAAGTCGGAAGTGATCGACGCCTTCAGTGAGCTGGGCGATGAGATCACGCGCCTGCGCTGGCTGCAGGCACAGGGACTGCCGGCGCCAACGGTGATTGCCACCGCCGAAGAAGCGGGCCGGCGCTGGTTGCTGATGAGCGCGCTGCCCGGCCGCGACCTGGCCTCGTCGCCGGAACTTGCGCCGCAGCAGTTGGTGGAACTGCTGGCTGACGCGCTGCGCAGGCTGCATGTGTTGCCGGTGGCAGCCTGTCCGTTCGACCAGCGATTGGCCTCGCGCTTGCAGGCCGCCGCCGCCCGCGTCGAGGCGGGTCTGGTCGACGCCGATGACTTCGATGACGAGCGCCTGGGGCAGAGCGCACAGCAGGTGTTCGCCGAACTGTGCAGCACCCGGCCCGACCATGAAGATCTGGTGGTCAGCCATGGCGATGCGTGCCTGCCGAACCTGATGGCGGTCGAGGGGCGTTTCAGTGGTTTCATCGACTGTGGGCGGCTGGGCGTGGCCGACCGCTACCAGGACCTGGCGCTGGCCGCGCGCAGCCTGGTTCACAACTTCGGAGACACGCGTTGGGTGGCGCCGTTGTTCCAGCGCTACGGCGCGTTGGTCGACGAGCGTCGGCTGGCGTTCTACCGGTTGCTCGACGAGTTCTTCTGAGCCCGCGCATGGCTGGCGATGCCCGCGCAGATCAGGCCGCCGACCACGCTCAGGTGTTCCAGCGCGAAGAACATCGCCAGCTGCTGTTCCGCGCCGTGCTTGGTCCAGAAGGTATGCACGATGACGATGGTCAGCAGCATGAACACCGCCAGCGCGCCGCTGCCCAGCCATAGCAGGCGGTCGAACAGCAGGCACAGTGAGCCACCCAGCAGCACCACGGCGCTGGCGATGTTGAACAGCGCGGGCGGTTGCAGCCCGGCCGCCTGCATTTCGGCCACGCTGTTGTCCCACGCCAGCAGCTTGGCCAGACCCGAGGACAGGAACACCACGGCCAGCAGCAGTCGGGCGAGGAACCACATCACGCGGCTGTCGAGCAGGGTGGAGATCATTCGTGGCATGCAGGAACTCCGGGTTGGGCATGGAACAGGTCGCGCAGCATCGGGCCTCAACCGCAGTTGAGGTCAAGGCCGGCTGAACGGAGCCCGATGGTGGCCAGGTCGACATCTACAAAATGGACGAACGTTCGTTCATGCTTGTGGCATGAGCCGAATCGACCGCAATGAGCAGCGTGTGACCCTGATCCTGCAGGCGGCCCTGCGGTGCTTCCTCGCCAAGGGATTCCACCAGACCAGCATGCGTGACATCGCGCAGGCGGCTGGCGTCAGCCTGGGCAACCTCTACAACCACTTCCCGGGCAAGGAAGCGATCATCCTTGCAGTGGCAGTGGCGGAGAGCGAAGAACTGGCACCGTTGCTGCGTCGACTGGCCGCGTCCGAAGGCGAGCGCGCACAGGTACTGGGTTTCCTTCAGGACTTCCACGCACTGTGCCGCCAGCCGGAATGGGCGACGCTTGCCGTCGAAGTGCTGGCCGAGAGCGCACGCAATCCGGCCGTGGCCGAGGCATTTGCGGCCAATCGCAGGCAATTGCAGGCGACCCTGGCCGAAGCCCTGCAGCAGGTGGCACGGCGCGAACGTCGGCGTCCCGTGCTGGCCCCGGCATTGCAGGCGCAGGTGCTGCTGGATGCCATTGAAAGCGATGCGCTGCGTCGGGGGCTGGGCGAAGCCGATGGCATCGATGAGGCCTCGCTGGATCTTGGCCTGCTCGCGCTGCTGCTCGGGGCACGCGCATGAGTGCCGTTGACCGGCGATTGCACGGCCTTGATCTGGCGCGCTACCTGGCCCTGGCCGGCATGGTGCTGGTCAACTTCCGCCTGGCGATGGCCGTGCCGGCAGAGGGTGAGAGTTGGTTGGCAGGGTTCTTCCATCTGCTGGAAGGCAAAGCCTCGGCGACGTTCGTCACTCTGGCCGGTCTTGGCCTGGTGCTGGCCACGCAGCGGCAGGGGTGGTGGCCGGCCAGCGTGCAGACCTGGAGGCGCGCGCTGTTCCTGATGGTGCTGGGCCTGCTCAACCTGACTCTGTTCCCGGCCGATATCCTGCACTACTACGCGGTGTATTTCGCGTTGGCGGTGGTGTGGCTGCGTGCGTCGCCGCGGGTGTTGCTGGCCAGCATCGTGGGCCTGGCGGCGTGTTCGTTCTGGGCGTTGCTGCACTGGGACTACAGCCAGGGATGGAACTGGCAGACGCTGGAATACGCCGACCTGTGGCAATGGCCGGGCGCGGCCCGCAACCTGTTGTTCAACGGCTTCCATCCGCTGCTGCCGTGGCTGTGCTTCTTCCTGCTGGGGATGCTGCTGGCACGCCTTCAGCTGTCGCAGCCGCGGGTGCAGCGAGCATTGCTGGTGCTGGGGCTGCTGCTGATCGGGGCTGGACATGGCGTGCAGCAGCTTGGGCAGGGGACGCCCTGGCAGGTGTGGCTGGGAACGCAGCCGATGCCGCCGGGACCGGCCTATGTGCTCACGGGTGCGGGTGCGGCCTGCAGTGTCATCGCCGCCTGCCTGTGGCTGGCGCGTGTGCGACCGGGTGACTGGTTGGAGCCGTTCATCGCGGCCGGACGCATGACCCTGACCCTGTATGTGGGCCACATCCTGCTGGGCATGGGCACGCTGGAAAGCCTGGGGCTGCTTGATGGCGGTGCATCGCTGGCGTCGGTGCTGCTGTGGGCGCTGTTGTTCCTGATGTTGGCCACGGGCTCGGCGTGGCTGTGGTCGTGGCAGTTCACACGCGGCCCGCTGGAGATGGTGATGCGACGCATCGCAGGCTAGTTCTCTGGTCGCGGCGAGCTGATGTTGTGACGGACATGTCTGTGTCGCGGCGAATGCATCTGCGATAGTGGCAGCAGGCAACACTTTCCGCTTGCATCCATGTCATTCGCTTCGGCGCAGCATCTCGGCGAAGTCCTGCAACAATCCTATGGCATCACTGCCACCGCCGTGGTGCCACGCCCGGTGGGTGCCGACGCCAATGCCAGCGTGTATCGCGTCGATGCGCGGCACGGGCAGTGGTGGTTGAAATGCCGCACCTACCAGGTTGACCCCGCAGTGTGGGACAGCCTGCATTGGATGCGCGGCACGCTGGGCATCGATGAGATCGTCGCGCCGTGGCCGGCACTGACCGGTGGTGCGTCGGTGCAGCGTTGGGGATTGCAGTTCACCCTGTTCCCTTATGTGGAAGGTCAGTCCGGGTTCGAGGCGGCGTTGAGCCGCACGCAGTGGAAACGGCTGGGGGAGGTGCTGCGGCGCCTGCACGGCGCGCAGCTTCCAGCGGACCTGCAGCAGGCGCTGCCGATCGTACGGCTGGAAACCGCGGCGCTGGAAACCGTTGGGCAATGGCTGGCTGGCGAGGGCCTGGCGGCCGCGAAGGACGGGCTGGGCCGCGCATTCGTTTCGGTATGGGACCGGCAGCATGCGCGCATCGCGGCGCTGCATGCGCAGGCACGGGAACTGCTCGCGGCATTGCAGGACGTGCCGGTAGACCTGTATCTGTGCCACACCGATCTGCATGCCGGCAACCTGCTGATGGGCAATGACGGGGGCCTGCACCTGATCGACTGGGATGGCCTGTCGCTGGCACCGCGTGAGCGTGACCTGATGTTCATCGGTGCTGCCGTTGGTGGGCGCTGGGGGCGCGAGAATCCGCTGGGCTTCGAGGAGGGCTACGGCAGCGACCGCGGCGACCCACGCTGGATCGCCTGGTACCGGCATTGGCGCATTCTGCAGGACCTGATCGAGTTCCAGCAGGTGCTGCTGGGCAGCGACGGTGAGGAGCGTTCGCCGCAACTGCGCAGGCAGTCGCTGCACTACCTGGGCGAGCAGTTCGCACCGGGCAATGTGTTCGATGCGGCGGAGCGGGTGTATCGCGCGCTGTAGATCCAAGCCATGCGTGGATGAACCCTGCGCGCTCAGTCAACGGTGGAGGCGCGAAGAGCAGCCGAGCGTAGGCTCGGCTCTACAGAGGAGTGCAGCGTCATCCACGTTTGGCGTGGATCTACTCGGCGGGCTTGGCCGCTGCCGAGGCCGCTGCACTTGCGGCTCGCCGCGACAGTACGGCTTCGCGGTGGGCGATGTAGGCGTTGGCGGCGAGGATGATGCCGGCACCGATGATCGTCCAGCGGTCCACCGTTTCGTTGAACAGCAGCCAGCCGAACAGCGTTACCAGTGGCAGCTGCAGGAAGCTGATCGGGGTCAGGGCGGAGACTTCGCCCAGCCGTAGCGCGCGGGTCCACAACAGCTGGCCGACGGTGCCGAGCACGCCGGTGGCCAGCAGCCACAGCCACGCCATGCCGGAGGGCCAGACCCAGACGAACAGTGTCGGGACCAGCGACAGCGGCACCCAGAACACGTAGGTGTAGAGCACCACGGTGTCAGCGCTGTCGACACGGGTCAGCTGCTTGATCTGGATCGCCACCAATGAGCTGAGCACGGCGGCTGCCACCGCTACCAGGCTGCCCGCGGTGAAGCCGGCGGTACCGGGGCGCACGATCACCAGCACACCGATGAATCCAACCACCACCGCAGCCCAGCGCCGTACACGCACGGTCTCGCCCAGCCACAGCACGGCGGCGATGGTGACGAACAACGGCGTGGAGTACGAGAGGGAAACCGCCTGCGCCAGTGGCAGATGGCCCAGTGCCCAGAATGCGCACAGCATCGAACCCAGGCCAATCGCACTGCGCACGAAATAACGCGGCAGCTGCTGCGTTTTCAGTGGTGCATGGCCGGGGCGCAGCAGCATCGGCAGCAACGCGAGCAGGCCAAAGGCATTGCGAAAGAACGCCACTTCCTGGGTTGGTACGTACCGGGTGGCGTAGCGGATGGCGACGGCCATCAGGCCGAATGCCATCGTGCTGCCGAGCATCAGCAGCGCCGCCCGCATCGGGGTGGCGCTGGGGGAGAGGGCGGGGGTGTTCACCACTGTGCGCCGAGCAGGCGGGGCTCCGGTTCGATCGGCACGCCGTACTTTTCCAGCACCGAGGCCGAGATGCGTCGCGCCAGCGCCAGCAGCTCAGCACCGGTGGCGTTGCCGTAATTGACCAGCACCAGCGCGTGGCTCGGCGCGACGCCGGCATCGCCTTCGCGGAAGCCCTTCCAGCCGCAGGACTCGATCATCCAGGCCGCAGAGACCTTGCGCTTGTCGTCCTGTTCGGCCGGGAACACCGGCAGCTCGGGGAAGTGCTGCAGCAGTACGTCCACCTGTTCCAGTGGCAGTACCGGGTTCTTGAAGAAGCTGCCGGCGTTGCCCAGCACATCCGGATCGGGCAGCTTGCGGCGGCGGATCGCGATCACCGCATTGGCCACGTCCACGGCACTGGGCAGCTCCACGCCCTGTGCCTGCAGTTCCTCACGGATGCCGGCGTAGTCCATGCGCAGGTCGTGCAGCAGCGGCAGCCTGAGCTCGATGGCGGTGATCAGGTAGCGATCGGGTTGCTGCTTGAACACGCTGTCGCGGTAGGCGAAGCCACACTGTTCGTTGTCCAGCCGCACCCAGGCCTGCTCCTGGCAGTCCCAGGCTTCAACGGCCTGGATGAACTCGCCGACCTGCGCGCCATAGGCACCGATGTTCTGGATCGGCGCGGCACCGGCCGTGCCGGGAATCAACGCCAGGTTCTCCAGGCCGGACAGGCCTTCCTGCAGCGACCACATCACCAGGCCATGCCAGGACACGCCAGCGCCGGCGCGGATCACCGCATGGTCGGCGCGGTGCTCCAGGAAGCTGATGTCCCGGTTGCCGAACACCAGCACGGTGCCAGGCAGGTCTTCGGCGATCAGTACGTTGCTGCCGCTGCCCAGCACCAGCAGCGGGCCGCTGGCCACCTCGGGCAGCGCCAGCACGTCCGGCAGCAGTGCGGCATCGTGCAGTTCCAGCAGCTGCGCGGCGCTGGCCTGCACGTGGAAGGTGTTCAGCGCCTGCAGCGGCGCATTGCGGGTGAGCGTCCAGCGCAGCGGGGCGTTGCCGTCGACGGTATCCATGGGCGCGCTCACAGTGGGGCCACCGCGCCGCGGCTCGGCGCTTCGCGGCGGCGACGGATCGCCTCCACGCATTCAGAGACCAACGCCGGGCCACGGAAGATCAAGCCGCTGTAGCACTGCACCAGCGCCGCGCCTGCGGCCATCTTGGCCACCGCATCGGCACCGGACAGGATGCCGCCGACGCCGACCAGCGGGACCGATTCGGGCAGGCGCGAACGCAGGCGGCGCAGTACCAGCGTGGACTGCTCCAGCACCGGCGCGCCGGACAGGCCGCCGGCTTCGTTGGCCAGCGGATCGCCGGCCACCTTGCTGTGGTCGATGGTGGTATTGGTGGCGATCACGCCGTCCACCTGCAGTTCGCCCAGTACGCGAGCGGCGGCATCGATGTCGCGCTCGCTCAGGTCCGGTGCCACCTTCACCAGCATCGGGACGCGGCGGCCATGCTGCGCGGCCAGTGCTTCCTGGCGGTCGCGCAACTGGCTGACCAGCTGGCGCAGCGCGGTTTCCTCCTGCAGTTCACGCAGGCCGGCAGTGTTGGGCGAGGAGATGTTGACGGTGATGTAGTCGGCCAGCGGATAGACCTTGTCCAGGCAGGCGATGTAATCGTCCACGGCCTGTTCGTTGGGCGTGTCCTTGTTCTTGCCGATGTTGATGCCGAGCAGGCCGCGGCGGTTGCGCGCGCGCTCGACATTGCGCACCAGCGCGTCCACGCCCGCATTGTTGAAGCCCATGCGGTTGATGATCGCGTTGTGTTCCGGCAGGCGGAACAGGCGCGGCTGCGGGTTGCCGGCCTGCGGGCGCGGGGTGATGGTGCCGATCTCGACGAAGCCGAAACCCAGCGCGAACAGTGCGTCGATGTGCTCGCCGTTCTTGTCCAGGCCGGCGGCCAGGCCGACCGGATTGGGGAAGGTCAGCCCGAACACGGTGCTCGGCATCGGCGCGATGCGTGCGGCCAGCAGCGGCGTGGTGCCGGTGCGATAGGCCAGGTCCAGTGCGGACAGGCCGAGGCCGTGGGCGCGCTCGGCGTCGAGCGAGAACAGGAAGGGGCGGGCAAGCGAATACATGCGTCGGTTCAGTCCAGCGTGCCGAGGAAGGCTCGGGTTCGATATTCAAAAGCAACCTGGCCGTCGACCGCGTGGGCGGCGAACAGGTCCTGCAGGGCGGCGATCATCGGCGCATGGCGCGGATGACCGGCTTGGGGTGCGTAGGAGGAGGACAGCAGGCGCCCGCGCAGGGCGTCGAAATCCAGATGTTGCACGTTCGGCAGCTCCACCATGCCGCGCAGACCGGGGCCGAACCACGCCTGCATGGTGGCGTCGTCCTGGTAGCGCTCGGCAACGGCGGTGTAGTCGGTGCCGTAGTCCAGCAGCAGCTGCTCGTAGCCGATCAGGAACGGGCTGGCATCGAGCAGGCGCGAGTTCCAGTAGATCAGTGCCAGGCCACCCGGGCGCAGGATGCGCTGCCACTCGGCGCGCACCGCCACGGTGTCGAACCAGTGGAAGGCCTGCGCGACGCTGACCAGATCGATGCTGGCATCGTCCAGTGTGGTGGCCTCGGCGCGGCCGTCCACCGCACGGAACTGCGGGTACTGCGGTGCCAGCCATTCCTCGGCCGCGCCCCGCATGGCGGCGTTGGGTTCAACCGCGACTACTGGATGGCCGCTGGCCAGGAACAGGCGACTGGAAATACCGGTGCCGGCGCCGATGTCGGCGACCACGGCCTCGTGGCTGACGCCCATCGGGCCATGCAGCCACTCCAACAGGGCGGGCGGGTAATCGGGCCGGTAGCGGACGTAGTCGGCGACGCGGCTGCTGAAGCGTTCAGTGCTGTCGGAGGCAGTCATGGCGTCACTTCGACACTGCCGCCAGCCACGCCAGGCCACCGAAGAACAGGATGAAGACCAGGATGGCGGCAAGCACGGCGCCGACCATGACCCAGCCCAGCACAAGGCCGGTAACGGCCATGCCATCGCCTTCCAGTTCAAGCGGGCGGCGCCGGATTTCGGCGCGGGCCATGTGGCCGGTGATGATGGCCACGATGCTGGCCACGAAGGGCAGGACGGTCCAGCTGGCGATGCCCATGACCAGGCTGACCACGGCCAGGGCGCTTGTCTGTCGGGGTGCCACGCTCATCGGGGTCCTCCTTGGCAGTGTGCACATGATAGTGCGTCTGCCCGGGCAATCCCATGGGCAGTGCCCTGTAGAGCCGAGCCCATGCTCGGCTGCCCCCTTGGGCTGATGCGGGATCGACCGCGTCTTGCGTGCAAGCCGAGCATGGGCTCGTCTCTACAGATTCAGCCCATCAACACCTGGCCGCCATCCACGTTGAGCACATGACCGGTGATCCAGCGCGCCAGCGGCGAGCACAGGAACAGGGCAGCGTCGGCGATCTCGCGCGGGTGGCCGAAGCGGCCGAACGGGATCTTCGCCAGGGTGCCGTGGTACAGGGCGGGATCTTCGGTGCGGCGGCGGTCCCACAGGCCGTCATCGAACTCGATCGAGCCCGGGGCGATGGCATTGACCCGGATCCGGTCCTTGGCCAGCGCCAGTGCCTGCGAGGTGGTGTAGTGCGACAGCGCGGCCTTGGCGGCAGCGTAGGGCGCGCCACCGGGACGCGGCTGCTGGGCGGCGATCGAGGACAGGTTGAGGATGCAGGCATCGCTGGATGCGCGCAGCCACGGCAGTGCCAGGCGCGAGGCCCGTACCGCCGCCATCAGGTCGATCTGCAGGCTGGCGGCCCAGCCGTCCTCGTCATCGGCCATGCCATAGCCGGTGGCGTTGTTGACCAGCACATCGATGCCGCCGAGTGTATCGGCGGCAGCCTGCAGCCAGGCTTGGATCTGGTTGGCCTCGCCCAGATCGGCAGCGAAGGCGTGCAGCCCGACGCCTTGCGCCTGCGCGTCGGCACGCAGGGCATCCAGGCCGGCCTGGCCGCGGGCGCAGACCGAGACCCGCGCACCGGCGCCGGCAAATGCCAGCGCCATTTCACGGCCGATGCCCTTGCTGCCGCCGGCGATGAGCACGCGGCGGCCGGTGAAATCAATCACCGGCTTGCCACCCTGTAGTGCCGAGCCATGCTCGGCTGCATTTCCTGCGGTGTTCATTGCACATCCTGCCGAGCATGGCCTGGCACTACAGAAGGCATCACAGATCGAACTTGATGCCCTGGGCCAGCGGCAGCGAATCCGAATAGTTGATGGTGTTGGTCTGGCGGCGCATGTAGACCTTCCACGCATCCGAACCGGATTCGCGGCCACCGCCGGTGTCCTTCTCGCCACCGAAGGCGCCGCCGATCTCCGCACCGGACGTGCCGATGTTGACGTTGGCGATGCCGCAGTCGCTGCCGGCGGCCGACAGGAACTTCTCGGCGGTCTTCAGGTTCTGGGTGAAGATCGAGGACGACAGGCCCTGCGGCACGCCGTTCTGCATGTCGATGGCTTCGTCGATGCTGTCGTACGGCATCACGTACAGGATCGGCGCGAAGGTCTCGTGCTGGACCACGGCGTCGCTGTTCTTCAGGCCAGAGACGATGGCGGGCAGTACGAAGTTACCCGGTCGATCGATGCGGGTGCCGCCGGTTTCGATGGTGCCGCCGGCGGCCTTGGCCTGGGCGATGGCATCGAGGAACTGCTGCACGGCGCCTTCGCTGTTCAGCGGGCCCATCAGGTTGGCGGCATCGGTCGGGTCGCCGATCTTGCCTTCCACCTGCTTGTAGGCCTTGACCAGGGTGGCCAGTACGTCGGCGTAGATCGAGCGGTGCACGATCAGGCGGCGGGTGGTGGTGCAGCGCTGGCCGGCGGTGCCGACCGCACCGAACACGATGCCCGGCACGGCCAGCTTCAGGTCGGCGGTTTCGTCCAGGATGATGGCGTTGTTGCCGCCCAGCTCCAGCAGGCAGCGGCCCAGGCGGCGCGCGACCTTCTCGTTGACGGTGCGGCCGACCTGGGTCGAGCCGGTGAAGCTGATCAGCGGCACGCGGCGGTCATCGACCATCTTTTCCGACAGCGCGGTGCCGGCATCATTGATCAGGAAGAAGATGTCCGGGAAGCCGGCCTCGCGCAGGGCCTCGTTGCAGATCTTCAGCGAGGCGATGGCGGTCAGCGGGGTCTTGTTGGACGGCTTCCAGATGCACACGTCGCCACAGATGGCGGCCAGGAACGAGTTCCAGCTCCACACCGCGACCGGGAAGTTGAAGGCCGAGATGATGCCGACCAGGCCCAGCGGGTGGTACTGCTCGTACATGCGGTGGCCGGGGCGCTCGGAATGCATGGTGTAGCCGTACAGCATGCGGCTCTGGCCCACGGCGAAATCGGCGATGTCGATCATCTCCTGCACTTCGCCGTCGCCTTCCGGCTTGCTCTTGCCCATTTCCAAGGCGACCAGCGAACCCAGCGCATCCTTGTGCCTGCGCAGCGCTTCGCCGCACAGGCGCACGGCCTCACCGCGACGCGGGGCAGGCGTGGTGCGCCAGACCTTGAAGGCTTCCTGCGCACGTGCGACGACGGTCTCGTACTCGGTCTCGGTGGTCGCGCGGACCTGTGCGATCGGCTCGCCGGTGGTCGGGTTGACCGGGGTGATCAGCTCACCGCTGGTCGCGCTCGACCACTCCCCGTTGCCCAGGTACGTGCCAGCGTTGATCGCGTCCAGGCCAAGGGACTTGAGCAGCTCGGAAGACATGCAGACTCCTGTGTTTCGTTACGTTGTTTGGCGCCATCGCGGGCAGGTGGGGGACGCGATGAGCAGAACCGCCGATGGTAGCAGAGGGTGGTGGTTGGGCTTTGGTGCGGTGCGGGGTGAGGCCACGCCGAGACGCCATCCCAGTGAGGGATGCCTATTCAGGCAGGCAGGGCTTTGCCCGGGCTGCGCGCGGTGTCAGGAATCGCCGGCTGCGGCGACCATGTGGGCGGGTTGCGATGCCACTGCCAGGCGCTGTCGATGATCGGTGCCAGCTCGGTCCATATGGGTCGCCAACCCAGCAGTTGCTGAGCGCGGGTGGAGGAGGCGACCAGGCTGGCTGGATCGCCCGGCCGGCGTTCCGCCAACTCAAATGGAATGCTTCGCCCGCTTACCTCTGCGGCAGCGGCGATGACTTCGCGGACAGAGAAGCCCTGACCATTGCCCAGGTTGAAGGCGTGCGCGCCGGGCGTGTGCTCCATGTACTCAAGAGCCAGTGCGTGTGCCTGGGCCAGGTCCTGCACGTGTACATAGTCGCGCACGCAGGTGCCGTCGGGCGTTGCGTAGTCATCGCCGAACACCTTCATGGCCGTGCCTATACCCAAGGCGGCACGCAGGACATTGGGGATCAGGTGGGTTTCGCAGGCATGGGCCTCGCCG
Source organism: Stenotrophomonas sp. CASM101 (assembly GCF_049384845.1). Taxonomy (NCBI): domain Bacteria; kingdom Pseudomonadati; phylum Pseudomonadota; class Gammaproteobacteria; order Lysobacterales; family Lysobacteraceae; genus Stenotrophomonas; species Stenotrophomonas sp. CASM101. Next base: position 19,553 of record NZ_JBMRFR010000008.1, read on the forward strand.
ATGCCGTGGTCGGGCAGAGCGCCCGCGGCATTGAAGTAGCGCAGGCAGGTCGAACGCAGGCCGTAGGCCGTGGCTGCGTCAGCGAGGATCCGCTCTGCCATCAGCTTGCTGGCGCCATAGGGGTTGATGGGCGCCTTGGGGTGGTCCTCATCGATCACGTCCGACTGCGGATTGCCGAATACCGCAGCGGTTGAAGAGAACACGATGCGATCAATGTCGTGGCGGCGCATGGCCTCCAGCAGGTTCAACGTGCCGGTGACGTTGTTCGCGTAGTAGGCGTAAGGAGCGGAAACCGATTCGCCCACCAGCGAACGCGCGGCGAAGTGCATCACGGCGTCAAAGTGACGGCCTTGGAGGGCGCGCTCGAGCGCTTCGGGGTCCAGCAGGTCAGCTTCCAGCAGTTCGCCCCAGCGGACCGCGTCGCGGTGACCGGTGGACAGGTTGTCGAGCACGGTTACGGAGTGGCCGGCTTCGGCCAGGTACTGGGCCATGTGGCTGCCGATGTAGCCGGCGCCGCCGCAGATGAGGATGTCCGACACGCATCGTCCTTGTTGCGAAAACTGCACGAAAGTCTACCAGTGCTGAGGGATCCCTGATGCTCAGGGATCGTCCACAAGCCTGACGTCGGACTCAAAATGATTTCTTTTGATGCATTTTGATACAATTAAAATTCGTAATAATTCTAGTTACTTAGGTGATTCTCCCGAGGCTGGGTAGGGATTCTCCCGACTTGAGGTTCCTATCTTTTGGTCTGGACTTCATTCACAATTCGTCCACATTTAATTGACGTTGTCCGGACAATGCCGTGCTGGCTGGGGAGCCCATGCACGTGACGCCGAATCCTTCGGAGTCGTGTCGAGCGGATACTGGAGAAGTGCTTTGCTACATGGATCAGTAGAAGACCTTCCCGCGGAGCGCGCCCGCTCTGGCCGCCGTCGTGTCGAGGCTAGAGCAGCCCTCGAGCTGGGATTGCGCCTGGGTGATCTGTTGCTACTTCCAGGAATGGCAGTGCTTTCTCACATCCTGCTCTATGGCACAGGCGCACCGGACTCGTCCCAGCGAATCGTGTTCGGGGCGGTGATCCTCAGCGCCATCGTCTGCTTTTCGGTAGCGCCGGTCTATCGCAACTGGCGGATGCGAGGGCTTCTCGCTGATCTCTGGCTGCTGCTGTTGGCGTGGTCTGCCACTTTTGCGCTGTTCTCGCTCTACGTCGTGCTGGTCGGGCTTGCCGATGTGGTGCCTTCGACGTGGCTGATTGGCTGGTATGCCTTTGGCCTGGGATCGATGGCGGCGCTGCGTGTGCTGCTGAGGGTGCAGTTGCATCGGCTGCGCTCGCGTGGGATGGACCGCGAGCGGGTCCTGCTGGTCGGACTTCGCGCCCCGGCCCTGAAACTGCACCGCCTGCTGCGTGGCAAGCCGGAGCTAGGCAAGGAAGTCATTGGCTACTTTGCCGGTGCAGGCGATATCGCCACCCGCCGTGGCGGTGATGCGCCGCGCCGACTGGGCTTGCTGGCTGAGGTCCCGCAGTACATGGATCAGCATCGGGGTGAGTTCGATCAAGTCTGGGTGTCGATGCCGATGGGGGATGCCGCCGCGGTCAGGGACATGCTCAAGCAGATCGAGCGATTTCCGGTGCCTGTGCGTCTGATCCCTGATACCACGGGCCTGGGGGCGCTCAACCCCGGTCTGCACCAAGTGGGTGATGTGCCGATGATCGGTGTGCGGCAGGGCTTGGCAGACCACCGGTTTCGCCTGTTCAAGCGGATCGAGGACATCCTCGTGGCTGGTGTCGCGGTGGTCCTGCTAGCGCCGTTGTTTGTCGTGCTCGCCATTGGCGTGAAGCTGAGTTCGCCCGGGCCAGTGCTGTTCCGCCAGAAGCGTCACGGGCTGGGTGGCAAGGAGTTCTGGATGCTCAAGTTCCGCTCCATGCGCGTGCATGCAGAGGGAGAGGGGCAGATTACCCAGGCTAGGCGCGGTGATCCGCGAGTCACCCGGTTCGGCGCCTTCCTGCGCCGCAGCAGCCTGGACGAACTGCCGCAGTTCTTCAACGTGCTGGGTGGAAACATGTCGGTGGTCGGGCCGCGCCCGCACGCGATCCAGCACAACAACCACTACGAGCGCGTGATCGAGCGCTACATGCATCGTCACTACGTCAAGCCTGGGATTACCGGCTGGGCGCAGGTGCACGGCCTGCGTGGCGAGACGCCAGAGCTGCGCTCGATGAAGAAACGCGTGCAGTACGACATCGATTACATCCGGCGCTGGAGCCCGACGCTTGACGTGCGGATCATTGTGTTGACTGCGCTGAAGGTGCTGGGGCAGAAATCGGCGTACTAGGCCGCCGACTTCCAGAACTGCGACGTAATTCCATGAATCTGTTGGCGATTTCATCGCCTGTAGTGCGCTTGTGAGGTATGCTGTGCGGCTGCCGCCGGCCCTGGGTGTTCTGGTCGCGTGCGCTGCAAGGAATGCCACAGGATCCAGGTCAGTGTTCAAGAACGTTCTTTTTGTATGTGTCGGCAACATCTGCCGCAGTCCGTCCGCAGAAGTGATGCTGCGGCAGGCGGTCGAGGGCAGGGGCATCCAGGTGTCCTCCGCGGGTCTCGGTGCGCTGGTTGGGCATGGCATTGATGCCACGGCGCAGGAGCTGCTGGTTGAGCAGGGCATGGATGGCCTGGCTCATCGCGCGCGCCAAATTGATGACGCCATCCTGGGAGCCGCTGATCTGGTGCTGACCATGGAGCGCAAGCACGTGCGCCGCATCGCCGAGATCGCGCCGCAGGCGTCCGGAAAAACCTTCCTGCTGGGCAAATGGCAGCAGGATCGGGAGATTCCCGATCCTTACCGCCAGCAACGCCCGGCATTCGAGCATGTTTACAAGTTGATGGCCGAGGGCGTGGAGAGCTGGGCGCGGCACCTCTGAAGTCCGCTGCGAAGTCCTGTCCTGCAACTCTTTTCCCGCATTGAAGATCCCTAATCCATGACCACTGAAGCCCGTACCTCCGCACCGGAAGACAGCGACGAGATCGATCTGCGCCAGCTGCTCGGAACCTTGATCGACTACAAGTGGTGGATCGTCGGCATTACCGGGCTCTTCCTCGTGGTTGCGGTGGCCTATGCGTTGCTGGCCACGCCGATCTATCGCGCGGATGCAATCGTCCAGGTTGAATCGAAGGTGCCTTCGTTGCCAGGTCTGTCGGATATCAGCCAGTCGCTGGGCATGGGCACCGGATCTGCAGAGGCAACCACCGAGATCGCACTGATTACTTCACGTGCGGTGGTCGGCAGCGCAGTCGATGCGTTGAAGCTGGATATCAGCATCGAGCCCAATCGCTTCCCGCTGCTGGGCGGCTATGTCGCGCGCAAGGCGGAGCGTGCCGATCCGGACGCTCTGGCTGATGTGCGCTTTGGCATGAGCCGTTTCGGCTGGGGCGGCGAGAAGCTGGAGATCTTCCAGCTGGACGTGCCGCGCGCGCTTCTGGCACGACCGATGACTCTGGTGGTCGGCGAGAACAGCAGCTATGAACTGTTCGACGAAGACGACAATCTTCTGTTGAAGGGACAGGTCGGCCAGGTCGCCAGCGGAAAGGGGGTGACCGCGCAGGTTGCCGAGATGCGGGCGCATCCGGGCATGCGCTTCGAAGTGTCGCGCCAGCGCCATCTGACGGTCATCAACGACCTGCAGAAGGACATCGCCGTGAGCGAGTCCGGCAAGGACTCTGGCATCCTCACCCTGGCCTATGAGAGTGCCGACCCGGTTCTGGCGCAGAACTTCCTGCAGCAGGTGGCGCAGGCTTACGTCCGCCAGAACGTCGAGCGCAATTCGGCCGAGGCCTCTGCGCAGCTGACCTTCGTCAAGGAGCAGCTGCCCAATGTCCGCAACCAGGTGGATGCGGCGCAGAAGGCGCTGAGTGCCTACCAGACACGTGCCAACTCCGTGGATCTGACCCTGCAGACCAAGGGCCTGCTGGATCAGGAAGTGGCCGTGGAAACCAGCATCCAGCAACTTCGCCTGCAGCAGGCGGAGATGGACCGCAAGTTCACCCGCGACCACCCGGCCTACCAGGCGCTGATGCGCCAGATCGGCGAGCTTGAGGGGCGCAAGAGCAACTTCCAGGGACAGGTCAAGCAGCTTCCGGAAGCGCAGCAGGAGTTGCTGCGCCTGACCCGCGACCTCCAGGTCAGCAATGAGATGTATACCGGCATGCTGAATCAGGCGCAGCAGCTGGACGTGGCCCGTGCCGGCACCGTCGGCAATGTGCGCATCGTCGATGCTGCTGAAGTCGATGCCACTACGCCGGTCAAGCCGCGCAAGGCTGTCGTCGTGTTGATCGGCACCGTGTTGGGCGCATTCCTGTCGGTGGCGCTGGTACTGCTGAAGCAGCTGCTCAATCGCGGCGTGGAAGACCCCTCGCAGATCGAAGAGCTGGGTCTCCCGGTATATGCGTCGATTCCGGTGAGTCCGCAGCAGCAGACCGATTCGGTCCGCGGTAAGTTCCGCGCCGACGGCAAGTTGCACTTGCTGGCGGTGAAAGACCCGGCCGACCTGGCCATCGAAGCAGTGCGCAGCCTACGTACCAGCCTGCACTTCGCGCGTCTGGAAGCCAAGAACAACATTGTGCTGATCTCTGGCGCGAGCCCCAACGCCGGCAAGACATTCGTGTCCTCCAACCTCGCGGCGGTGATCGCACAGGCCGGCCAGCGCGTGCTGATCATCGACGCCGATATGCGCAAGGGAACCCTGCACAAGGCGTTGGGTGCAGCGCAGACCCCGGGCCTGTCTGACCTTCTGGTGGGCAAGGTTGATCGCTCTCAGGTGGTGCGAAGCCTTCCGGGCTTGGACAATCTGAGCTTCATCGCGCGTGGCGACGTTCCGCCGAATCCGTCGGAACTGCTGATGCACGCCAACTTCACCGCGTTGCTGGAAGAGCTGGCACCGCAGTACGACCTGGTCATTGTGGATACGCCGCCGATCCTGGCCGTTACGGATGCTGCGATCATTGCCCATCACGCCGGTACCTGCCTGATGGTGGCGCGCTTTGGCCTCAACCAAGCGAAGGAGCTGGCGCTCGCCAAGCGCCGCTTTGAACAGAACAACGTGCGCATCAAGGGTGCGATCTTCAACGCGGTACAGCGTCGCGCTACGGGCTATTACAGCTACGGGTACTACGAGTACAAGTCGACCGCATCCTGATACCAGGGAAGCGGGTGGGCACCATGAATCGTTCCGTCAAGCACGTCTCAGTCATCGGCATCTTTACCCTCGCAGGGGCCGGTCTGGCGTTCCTGACTCAGATGCTGGCTGCGCGTGTCCTTGGGCCGCGCGAGTACGGAATCTTCATGGCAGCCTTTACGACGATCAACATCGTCTCGCCGCTGACTGCATTTGGCCTGCAGGCATTCTGGCTGAAGGTTTTCGGTCGGGAAGGCTGGCATGCCATGCGCTGGATTCGGCCAACCTTCGTGTTCTGCCTGCTCAGCACCGTGCTGACCATGCTTGGCGTGGCGGCTTGGGCATTGTTGGGTCTGGGTATGGAAGATCGCGTGGCATGGTGCCTGTTGATCCTGTCCACCAACCTGCTTTCCGTTGCGAGTATCGAGGTGGTGACCACCCGTTTCCTGCTGGAGGAAAAGCCATTGCCATTGATGGTCTGGCAGACCTTGCCGCAGGTGGTGCGCTTTCTTGTCGTAGTTGGTGTGCTGATGGCGACTACGACGCCTGACGCCGTAACTGTCGCTTGGCTCTACGCATTTGTGGGCGGAGGTCTCGCACTTGCGAGCGTTCCCAGCATGATGGCGTTGGCGAGGGGGCGAATGCACATGGTTGGACATCAGAAGCCTGGTGCCATCTCCCTGGATGTCCGCCCAGGTGTTCTGGCCGTCGCCAAAGAGACCTGGGCATTTGGCATTGGTAACCTTTTCTTTCTGGTCTACTTCCAGAGTAGCGTCATTTTCATCAGTCACTATCTGGGTGCGGAGGCAACCGGTACGTTTGGTGTTGCGGTAACGCTGCTGGCGGCGTTGTATCTGCTGCCTACCACCGTCTACCAGAAGCTGTTGATGCCTCGGCTTCACCGTTGGGCCTATCAGGACCCAATCGCTTTTCGCAGTGCCTATCACAGCGGCAACAAGTACATGTTGTTGCTGGGCCTGGCTGCTGCCATCTGTACGGCGTTGCTTGCTCAGTCCCTGGTGCCGCTGCTGTTTGGGAAGGTCTATGAGCAAGCTGCTTGGCTGCTGGCCTGGCTGGCTCCCTGTATTCCCATGCGGTTCGTTTCGACGAGTGCAGGTGCAGTTCTGAGCACGGGTGACCGGATGCGGATAAAGATCCGCATCATGGGGCTGGTCGCGGTCCTCAATCTGGTCATGAACTTCCTGCTCATTGGTTGGGCCGGGCTGCGGGGCGCCGTGGTTGCGGCTATCGCGACCGAAGCGCTCTTGATGGGGCTGTACCTCTTTACCGCCAAACGCTCTCTCGGCATGGACGCTCAGGCATGAACAAGGCTGTAACTATCGGAAAGGTCGTTCGCGGCGGCTACTGCGTTGGCTGTGGTGGATGCGCCTCTGGGAAGTCGGGTGTCACGATGCGCATTAATGACATCGGCATGCCAGAGCCCGTGCATCCAAGGCTGGACGACATTGCGGCTGACTCCTGCCCGTTTGGCGATGCGCCGGACGAGACGCGATTGGCCAATGCACTGTACGCGGGGATTCCTGGGATCGAGCATCACCCCTCCACCGGATTCCATTCATCACTCTATGCAGGGCACGCCGTGGTTGGCCCGCACCGTGCTGCGGGAAGTTCCGGCGGGCTGACGTCCTGGGTCCTGGAAGAACTGCTGACCCGCGGTGAGGTGGATGCAGTCATTCATGTCGGTCGTGGGCCCGGCGATGGCATTTTTGAATATTTGATCTCCAATTCAGTCGAGGAGATGCGGCCGCGGGTGAAGTCGCTCTACTACCCGACCGGGTTCCATGATGTTCTGGAACAGGTACGTAGAGAGCAGGGCCGAACTTTCGCAATCACCGGTGTTCCTTGTCACATCAAGGCGCTGCGCCTGGTCGTCGAATCAGATCCGCTCCTGCGCGGCAAGATCAAGTTCTTCGTCGGGATCTTTTGCGGCCACATGAAGTCGCGTGGTTTCGTCGAGTCCTTTGGCTGGCAGTTGGGAATCGAGCCGGATCAGGTCACAGACGTGGACTTCCGCGTGAAGGACGAGACGCGGCCAGCCAATGACTATTCCATTCAGGTGAGCTCGGCGACACGGGTCGAACGCACAGAGAATTTTCGCCTGTATGGATCGGACTGGGGGCTGGGGTTGTTCAAGCCCTTGGCATGCGATTTCTGTGATGATGTCGCCTGTGAAACGGCCGATGTCGTGATGGGTGATGCCTGGCTGCCCGAGTACGTGAAGGACAGCCTGGGAACGAACGTGGTTATCGTGCGCCATCCGTTGATCGCGCGTCTTCTCAGCGAAGCGCGTGACCGCGGTGATATCGCTTTGGATCCGATCGAACCGGCGAAGATCCATCAATCCCAGGCCGCTACCTTCCGCCATCGTGGCGAGGGCCTCCAAGTCAGGCTTGCGCACATGGACGCCAGAGGCATCTGGCGCCCGAGCAAGCGTGTGCAGCCAGGAGATGCGGGGCTCCCCCGCCTGCGGCAGCGCCTTTACATAACCCGTATGCGTCTATCGCAGGCCTCCCATCGTGCCTTGCGCGATGCAAAGAAGCGCGGTGGGTTGGCGTGGTACTTCCTGCGTCTGTTGCCCTATGACGTGCTCTACAACTACCAGAATCGCCAGCTCCTGCGTAGGACCTACCGTACATTGAGGGCGATGCTGCAATCGCTCGTCCTCCGCCCCTTGGGAAGGAAACCATGACTCAACGAATCGGGCTGCTGACACTGCCTCTGCATTCCAATTACGGCGGCATCATCCAGATTGCAGCGCTCAGTGCTTTCGTACGCGCGCTTGGCTTGCAGCCGGTTTTGCTCCGCAAGGAGCACCAGAAGGCGGGCTGGAAGCGAATGATCATCGAGGTGCTCAAGCGGCTTCCGGGACAAAACATTGCGAACTATCGCAACCAGTATCTCAAGCTGCAACGGCACGCTGCGTTCATGAAGGCGTTCCTGCCTGAGCAATCCAGGGTCAGCCGCTCGCCTGCAGAGCTTCGCAAGGAGTGTGATCGACTCGGCCTGGATGCAGTCGTGGTGGGAAGCGATCAGGTCTGGCGCCTGGACTATATTGACGATGGCGCTTACGACGCCTATTTCCTCTCGTTCCTGGTGGGATCTCCGATTCGACGCGTGTCCTACGCCGCGTCGTTCGGAACCGACCGGTGGCCCGATGAGGCCAAGGTGGGCGATGTGTCTCGCCTGCTGGCCGAATTCCAGTCGGTGTCGGTCCGTGAAGACAGTGGCCAGATTTTGTGCGCCGATCGCTTCGGTCGCAGTGATGCTGTGCATGTGCTTGACCCTACCTTGCTGGTCGATCGCAGCTTCCATGAGGAAGTGATCGCAACGTTGGCTCCCGGTCGTGGGGAGGGTGGGTTGTATGCCTACGTGCTGGATCGTTCGCCGGCCAAGAAGGCCATCATCGACGCTGCCGGGCAGTCGGAGAATCTCTCGAAGATCACCATCGCCGAGCCGGAGAACGATCTGGCAGGGTACGTGAACCTCGGCGAATGGGTGCGGCGCTTCCGTGACGCGGAATTCGTGGTTACCGACTCCTATCACGGGATGATCTTCTCGATCATCTTCGAGAAGCAGTTCGTGGCTATAGGAAATGCGGGGCGTGGCTTGACCCGGTTCAAGTCCCTGCTGGCGCAGCTGGGCCTGGAGGACCGTTTGGTTGAGTCGGGGAACGAGCAGGTGCAGCTGCCTGGTACGCAGATCGACTATAGCCGGGTGAATCGACGCATCGAAGAGTTGAGGTTGAAGTCGCGCTCCTTCCTGTCCGATGCGCTTGCCGTGGAGGCTCGCTCATGATTCCCAAGATCATTCACTACTGCTGGTTCGGTGGGAAGCCATTGCCACCTCTCTATCAGCGCTGCGTAGATAGCTGGGCCGAGAAGCTTCCAGACTATAGGGTCGTGCGCTGGGATGAAACGAACACGACGTTCGATACGCCGTTCCTGCAGAATTGCCTGCGGAAGCAGCAATGGGCGTTTCTTTCCGACTACATCCGGCTGCGCGCAATCGCCGATCAGGGTGGCATCTACCTGGATGCCGATATCGAAGTGGTTAAGTCATTCGATCCTCTGCTGGCGCACCAGTGCTTCCTGGGCATGGAGGCTCCGGCCCGCCCGACCACGGGTGTTATCGGCTCAATTGCCGATCATTGGTTCCCGCGCGCCTGCATGCGTCTGATCGACGAACGCCACGCAGCTCGCAAGCCGTATCTGATTGCTCCGGAAGTGGCCATGGCGTGTGTGCAAGCTGGGGAGGCCGGCAGCATCGCGGTCCTGTCCGAAGAGCACTTCTATCCCTACAACCCGTACGATGCGTCGCGCCCGGTAAAGGAACTCATGTTCAGCAGCATTACGCAGGACACCTTCGCGATCCACCATTGGGGGAAGTCCTGGCGTCAGAGTCTCGTCTCCCGCATTCTGAAGAAGCTGGGTTTCTGACCATGCCATCCAATGCCATCGCCACCCTGTGCGAACTCGCAGGGCTGTTGGGCCGCCCAGCGCCGGACTGGCGTGAGTTCCGCGCGGGCCAGCCCGATGCGTGGCTGGTGACGTTCGCCAATCCCCATGCGGTGCGGTTGATGATGGACCGGCAGGATTACCCGGCGACGCTGGCACAGTTCGATGTGGTGTTTCCCGATGGAAACCTGCTCGCACAAAGTGCATCCCGGCAGCTGGGTCGCACGATTGAACGGCAGTCGTTCGATGGCAACTCCTTGGCGCCGCAGGTACTGTCCTTCTGCCGGCGCAATGGACTACGTATCGCGCTGGTGGGTGGTGTTGAGGGTGTCGCGAGTGCAGCTGCATCGTTGTTCCGAAAGGAATTCTGCGTAGATGTGGCGTTCACTCGGTCTGGCTTCTTCACCGACGCGGAGCAGCGAAATCAGTGCTTCCAGGCATTGCGTGAGCAGAACGTCGACGTGGTCATCTGTGGCATGGGGGCTCCGCACCAGGATTGGTTCCTGTTGGAGCTTAAGGCCTCGGGCTGGAAAGGGCTTGGCTTCACCTGCGGCGGGTATCTGGACCAGGCGCTTACATCAGGCGTGAAGTACTACCCGGACTGGGTGAATCGCTTCAACCTGCGGGCGCCCTATCGGCTGCTGCGCGAGCCGCGCCGGCTGTGGCGCCGCTATCTGATCGAGTACCAACCCTTCTTGCTCGCCGATGCTCGCCTTCGTCTGCGCATTGTTCGCCATCAACAGGAACAGCGCTCATGACAACACTGTCGATCATCGTGCCCATTTACAACGGGGTCGCGTTCCTTCACCCATTCATGGCCTCGGTCCAGGGGCTGTTGAATGAAGCGGGCGTGGAGCTTGTCATGGTCAATGACGGCTCCGCTGATGGCACGGCGGAGATGCTGGATGCGATTGCCTCGGCGAACCCATCGGTCCGTGCTTTGCACGTAGAGAACGGTGGGCAGGGGCGCGCCAAGAATCTGGGTGCTGCGGCTGCCAATGGTCGCTATCTTTGGTTTGTGGATGTGGATGATGTCTTTGAGTCCTGCGCGCCTTCACGATTGTTGAGGCGGTTGCGGGAGGGGCACTGTGATCTCGTTGTCACTGGCTTTCGCCGTGTGAACGTTGAGATGGGTATCGAGCTGGACCGCTATCAGCCGGCGCGAACTTCATATGATGTCACCGCTGACTCAGTACAGCAGCTTGAAGCAATGGGGCATAGTGCTTGGAACAAGATCGTCAGTCGTGAACTGTTCCTGCGCAGGGGCATGCAGTTCCTCGAGGGTGTTATTCATGAGGACTTGGCGGTAGTGCCACTTTGGATCGTCGCCTCTCGGTGCATTCATCTTGATGCGGACGTCCGCTATTGTTATGGGGTTCGAGGAAACTCGAGCATCCACGGCAACTTCAGCCGCGGTTCGGACCTATTGGTCGCGCTGTCCCACCTGGTGCAATACGGAGCGGGTGACGGCGATCGGATCGGGCGTTGCATTGCGAAGGAGGTCTACTTTTACACTTTGCCGCGTTGGGCAAGTGGAATGCGGACCGGCAGGATTGCACCAGCTTCATATCGAGACTATTACGGGCGGCTGACATGTTTTTGTGAGCAGCTTCCTGCTGCTTTTCGAGACCGGCGGGCGCAGGGCTTTGGGCTTATGGCTCGCTTCTACATGGAAATGGTCCAACGTGGGGTGGTTGGGTTGCCACTTGTCTACTACAAGGCGCGCGGAAAGTTTCAGGAAATTCGCGGTAGGAAGGTTCCTTCATGAGCAATGTGATCAAGGCAAAGCTGTCGGATCGGATCCTTCTGTACGCTTGGATTCCGCTGTCGATCGGGCCGATGCTATGGGGAATCGAGAGCGTCGGTGGGATGCAGCTGCACCATGTGGCGGTACTTATCGTGTACGCGTATGCATTCATTCTCTCCTGCATGCGCGGAACGATCTTGACGGTTAACAGGTACCTTCTGTTCCTTCTTGCCTACATTCTCGTTCTCGGGCTGGCGCTCAACGCGGAGTCGCTGGATTTCTGGCTTAAGTATGCGTCCTACATCGGCGTCATCGTTGTTGCGAATCACCTGGTAAAGGCGATGCCGTTCGAGGTTTTTGTCGGACAAGTTACTGTTGCCATGAAGGCGATTCTGGCGATATGCATTGTCCTTGCCCTGATTGCCCCAGTGGTGGCATTTCATGTCATTGATGGACAGAATTCTCTCAATGGCATCTATGCGCAGAAGAACACGTTCGGACGCCTGATCTACTTTCTGTTGTTCTTCGTGGGTTTACAGGCAGTCATGCAGTCGCGTCGATTGACTACGCGCGACATGGTGTGGATGGCGTTTTGTGCCGTCAGCCTTTTCTTGTCCAACTCACGTACTGCTCAGGCGATGGGGTTGATTCTGGCGTTCGTGCCATTTGCCTTCCAATGGAAGATCATTCGCCTGTCTTTGGTGCCGGTCCTGGCATCTATCGTGGGCCTGGTTGTTCTGGGCTTTGCAACCAGCCAGATTTCGTTCGGTGAAGTAGGTAGCAATCACGACTACATCCAGGTTCTTGGCGTGGAAGTGCCTTTGACCGGCCGGGCAACCATCTGGCAAGGCGCGCTGGATGGAATCAACAAGGAAGGACGTTGGCTGTTCGGATTTGGGCTGGACGGCTTCTATGGGAGCAGCTACAGATCCTATGTTTCCAATATCGGGCTCGGAGTTTTCGTGCCCGAAGACTCCCACAATGGCTACGTTGACCTGCTGCTGAATCTTGGCATGGTTGGTGCGATCATCTTCTTCATCATCGGCGCCAAGCTCTATGTCAATGCTTCCCGGTTTCCGGTCAGCGGGGAGAAGATTGCGATCCTCTCCTTTCTAATCCTCTATCTCGGATCGAATCTGACCGAGTCCTACTTCGTGAAGACGTCGAACATCACATCATTCATGTTTATGGTGATGTTCATGTACTCCTATTCCTATCGAAGGTTTCAGAATCGGACATAGTGATCCTGGTCGCCGCGGGTTTGGACGGGCAGGACGGGACCAGTTGTGTTCGCCGTAGGCGGCATCACGGCTTCCAAGCGCTGTTTGACCTTGCCCGCAGGATAAGCAGGGGTTGCGGGAGTATCCGGTGACCCCTGCCGTGCGTGGGGGGCTTCAGTCAGATATCGATCTGATGTTGTTGTAGAACGAGCGTTCGTCCCGTTCCCCGGTGATGCCATAGAGCGGGTACTTGCGGCCGAGCATCGCGCCACCGTCGCGGATCAGCGGAGCCCAGTTGATGGTCGCACTGCCACGGGTGGATCGGGGCAGGACAGTGTCGAAGGGGATGCTGAAGTAGATTCCCTTGTCAAAACTACCTTCGCCGAAGTCCTTGGCCGACATATCGGTCTTGGTGACGTATGCGCCCATGCTCATGCCATTGTCGAACACGCGTGCGACATTAATGGTTGCACCATAATCGCCTGCGAGGTAGCGGCCAACGGAAAGAGAGCCGACGATACGTTCTTGTGCATCAAAGGAGTAATAGAGCGAGGCGTGCCCGGTCGTGATACGGTAGTCGCGGAGACCGAAGTGTTGATCGAAGTCGCGTTGCTGTACGTGATTGAGATTTGCCCCAAGGGCCCATGCTTGACCCATTGGGCGGTAGAGAAGCTCTCCGCCAACGCCGGCATACATCCACTCCAGATAACCGGCGTACGCAATGCCATACAGATCCTTGCCAAGCTTTCCCGCGACATTGACCTGCAAGTTGGGCATGGTGACTTCTGAAGTGTCCAGATACTTACGGATGTCCGTGCGGACGCGCTGCACCCTGCTTGGTGCATCGTACCGGAACTTGTCATAGTTGTTGATGATGTCTGCGCTGAGTGCACCGGTAAGCCAGATGTTCGGGCGCAGGAAGACGCTGCCGCTCGCGTTAGCGGATACTTGGTAGAGGATGAACCCATCGGGACCGCCGAGGTTCTGACGATAGCCGAAGCTGAAGCCGCCACCCCAGGGGCGATTGGCGGCGCGATAGAGGCTGTCCGTCCGGATATCTGCAGGTGCACTGATCTGAGTGCCGCGTCGCAGATCGTCCTCGCTTACACGCCCCTCCAGGTAGCTCTCAAATGTTTCACGCTTGAGTGACATGTCGACAGTGGGCATCCCCAAGCGTGTCGTCCGGAACGTGTACCAGTCGTAGCTGTCATCCAGGTTGTTGCCCAGAATACGGGCTGCCCGTCCTATTCCCTTCGGGGCGCTGGCATAGAGATTCTGATAGCCATCAATGATCAGCTCATTGCCGCGGCGAGAGATGCTGTCGACTCGGAAGCCTGCATTGTGCCCCAGTTCTCCAGCAATGTATGCCCAATCCGGCTGCGCATTTGCTGATGGAGTGTGGGGATCAGTAGCACTACGCTCGATCTTGATTGGCGGTGGGTCGAAGGGCTTTGGCGCAGACGATGCATGACCCGGATTGCCACGCAACGTGAGCGAGAACATTGCGGCCTCACCCCGTTCCCAAGCTGCCGTCAGTTCAACGTTGCGGTTGGGGGAATAGACCAGGCCCACATTGACTGGCGAGCTCTGTTCAAGGTGATTCCAGCGGGGTTCGCGCTTGTAGTCATTGCCGTCGTATTCGACTTTGAGCAGCAGCGTGTCCCATGGGGTCTGGTAGGTGATGCCACCAAAGATGCCAACTGGACCCTTGAACATATTGCTGAGTCCAAACTTGCCGGCCTGGTTGATGTCGCTGCCAGGAATTGGTCGACGGTCCTTAAAGCGGTCGTCGACTGCACCCAGCGGGTTCGAGAAATCACCTCGATTGCCAATGTAGCCAGTCGCAAGGCCGATCGACGCGTCGATCGGTCCAAATGTCTTACTGGCAACAAGATACTCGCTTGAGAAGAATCCCGTGCCACCGAGATCTCGAACACCGAAGGCAAGATCAGGGGTCCAGCGTGTTTCACGCCACAAGCGGACCTTGAAGTCGATCGACTTATCCTTGTAGTTCTGGTTCCCGCTGAAGTCCGAGGCGCCGTAGCGGATGTTGGAGACGTTAATGTATCGGAACGAGCTCTCAAGCCAGGAGAAAGGCTGCAGCGTCAGGTTGTATCGGCTGTAGGGAGAGTTGTGCGAGGCCGTGAACGCGATATCCCCGTCCTCGGCCATGCGTGCTGTTGGTGTCTGCAGCAAGCCGATGCCACCCCATTCGCTGGCGGTTGGGGGAGGAGCCTGTTGCGCGCGCAGTTCTGCTGCCAGGGAGAGGGCGAGCAGTGACAATGCAAGGGCGGCGGGGCGCGCAGCGCCGGTGGGCGTGAGGGTGGAGCGAATCACGGTTGCAGGGCCTGGGTAGCGATGAACGCCGCGAACTCGGCATTGAAGTTGCTGTCGACTGCGTCAGCGACATGCTGGTGCAGAGGCACGAAGATGATGCCGCCCGGTGCGACCGTATGCGGATCGGCGCGGTTCCACAACGCGATACCAACTTTCTGCACCGTCATGTCCGGCTGGACGATGTAGAGGTCATTGCGGTCGGCGGCAGGCGTGACGGCGCAGTCTTGCAGGTAGTCATGCGCGTCGCGCAGCGGTTGGTGGGCAAGTTCGCACGCTGATTCAACTGCGCCCACAACACTGATCGTTGCCGGCCGACGCGGAACACGCAGCACGTCTCCTTGTTCGAGGATCGGATCGCTGCTCTTCTGAACCTGCATCAGGCGCATGTCGTTGATGGGGAGCGGTACGCGGCCCGATGCAGGGTGATCCTGCAACCAGCGCGACATGCCAGCCGCGGCCTGAGCGATGTGTGGATCCGGATGTGCCTCAAGCGAGTCCAGGTCGTGTTGCAGGCCCGCCCGCAACCGCACCTGCTGAAGGCGCGAACTCTGCTGGTGCAGTGCAAGTCCGGGCAGGTAGGCGTCCGCTGCGGGCTGCGTGGTCGCGAGAAGCTGGGACAGTCGGGTATTTGAAGTGACGGTGTAGCTTCCCGGTGCCAATAGGGCACCTTCGGCGACGACCTCGTGATTGCCGGGCATAGCGGATTTGTTGGCCAGAGCAGGGCCCGGAGCCAGCAGTGCTGCCAGCAGCGGCAGGAATCGCAATGTCATGGTCAATCCTTTGCGGGGCGGTAAGGCTTGAGCTGCACCAGCTCCACGGTGTAAGACGGACCCAGCTGCTGCCGGCTTTTCCAGATGAAGCCCGTGCCCGGGTCCGCCCAGTAGATGTTGTGCGCGCGGAAGCCGCCTTCGATGTACTCGTCAAAGCGCACCAACGACCGATCCTTGCCGAGGATCTTGATCGATTCGACGCCGCCACGGGTTAGCGTGCCGGTCGCCTTGATACCCATGCGATAGCTTGGAATCCAATCGTACTCACGGTGTACGGTTGTCGTAGCGCTGAGCGACTGCAGCCTTGCAAAAGGCGAGGCGCCTACGATGCGGGCCTGTATCTGCCGGCTTGGGCTCGAGACGCCTGTCACCAGGCCTGTATCGTTGAGATGGAATACGGCGTTGCTCCCGGCATACCAGCTCTGGCGACCCGCATCGACGTAACCAAGCACCATCACTGCAGAAAGATCGGGCGCTTTCAGCTGTGCCTGCGGAAAACGGTTCGCTGCGACCTGCTCAGGCGTCGCCGCCACCTGCCGCTTCAACAGCAGGCGGAATGAGTCGCTGGTCGCGCGGCTGGCCGTTGTACAACCTGCCAGCGTCCCTAGCAGGGACAGGATCAGTATCCATTGGAGGGCGCGCTGCAAGCTGCATCGCGCCAAGAGCACGTCCATGCGCATCATGTCACTTGTTCCCGACTTCGTTCTCCGTGCGGGCGGCGGTGTACAGGATGTTGGTGAACGGCAGTAGCTGGTTCACGAAGCGATTCCAGCGCGTGACGCCGGCCGCGCCTACGAAAACGACATCGCCCGGTTGAAGCATGAACTGGCTGCCAATAGCGAAGGCAGCCGGTGAACGAGCTTCGAGCTGATAGACAGTGGAAGGCAGCGACTCCAGATCCTTGCTGCCGCGAATCACATAGACCGCATTGCCGGCCGAGGTCTCCTGGGTCAGTCCGCGGGCGCGGCCGAGTGCCTGGTTCAGTGATACGTCGCCAGTGCGGAAGCTGTAGGCGCCAGGAAGATTGACTTCACCGACTACGAAAATTTCCTTTCGATCCAAGTAGGGGATGAAGATTGAATCCCCATCCTTAAGGAACAACTGGCGGCCGCCATGTTGGGTGGCCAGTGTTTCCAGATTGATCATATAGGTTGTGCCAGCGCGGCTGAGACGCACGCCCGACAGGTCAGCCTGATTGACGTTCAGTCCGCCCTGACTGATGGCGTCAGCCAACGTCAGCGGCGAGGTACCAAGTGCAATCGGGGCTGAGCGCTCGGCAGCACCCGTGACCCATACGCGCTGGCTACCGTAGGTAAGAATGGAAACATCGACTTGGGGCGATTCGATGTACTGGGCCAGTCGTCGGCTGATTTCCTCGCGCAGGGCGACCGGGGTCTTGCCCTTGGCCTGTACCTTGCCAATGTAAGGGTAGAACAGTGAGCCGTCGCTTTGTACCAGGCGTCCCGCCAGATTTCCCTGCTGCTGCGAGCCGGCGGGCACGGTCAGCTCAGGGTGGTCCCAGACGGTGATGTACAGGATGTCGCCTATGCCAACCGTGTATTCCGGTGGCTGGTAGTCAAACAGTTCCGAGGGAAGGACCTGCTCACTCTGCGTCGCTCGATCCATGGCGATGAGCTTGGGCGTGATGGTGATCAGCTCAAGCTGGCGGTCGTCGCTCTGGCCGCCGCGCGAGACATCGCTGTGGCGCAGGTGCTGGCCGGGGGCCAGCAGGCAGCCGGACAGGGTGGCGGTTGCCAGTAGGGCAGCCGCGAGACAGGTCAACTTCTTGGTCATGGGAGTAAGAAAATTCGACAGGCATAAAAAACCCTCGCCAAGCAGTTGCCCGGCGAGGGCCTGAAACCGGAAACGGCTGGATCAGCGGCCGGTGCCGCCAGTGCCACCAGTCCCGCCAGTGCCGCCGGTACCGCCCGTACCACCGGTGCCGGGCTCTTCCGGGTTGCCCGGATCACCGCCCGGATCGCTCCGGTTGCTGGTGCTGTCACCGGCAACGCTGTACAGCACCGCGCCAGCCGCAACGGCAATGACGCTGGTGCCGACAATGGCTGCGGTCGACAAGCCGGCAGCTTCGGTGCCGGCGACGGTGGCAGTGGTGACTTCCGAGGCGGCTTCCGTTGCCGGAGCCTCCTGAGCGAACACCGGGGAGGACAGACCCAGCAGGGCCAGTGCGGCAATCATCTTCTTCATCTACGGGGTCTCCTACTCCGTGAGGTAAATTTCTCCACGCCTATGTTGGCTAATGTTCATTTGCTCTGTCAAGGAAGGTGAAGGACTGTGGCAGATCGTCAGCCCTTCATCGTTCCTCAATGGTCATGGTGGGGCTCCCGAGCGTATTGGCAAGCGCCTTGACCAATTGATGTGTGCTCAGGTCTGGGAGGCTCAGTGGCAGCATCAAGCCAATGAGTACGGAAAGTAGTAGGTTTCTCCCCCCGGGGCACTTGCTTGGAGGCAGTGCGCACAGCGCGGGTGCAGAACAACCGAGCCCGAGCATCAGCCCGGCAATGACCTCCGAAAGAGTATGCGCATATAGTGGAACCCTCGACCAGGCAATGGCGGTAGCGAGTATCGCACCGAACATAAGGCCGGTCGCCCGGGCGCGCCTTCCGGGGCCAGCCAGCAGGCCTGCGACCACTGGATACACAGCGCTGGACATTGCCGCATGCCCGGAGAAGCCGGTGAAGTGCACGCTCTTGATGCCAATCCCCCAGCCCATGAAGGCGAGCTTCGAAGCAAGCGTGATGCCGGCGGTGACGGCGATGGCCAGCAGCCATCGCCATTTCAGGCGTGCGTCTGCGCGGGGGAGGGTGAACAGCAGCACCAGGGCCATCGGCAGCAGCCAGCGGCTGTCGCCAAGGGCGGAGAGGGTTCGCCAGACGTCGGACATCCAGTTCACAACGGGTCGCGGCGGGCCAGCATATCGGGTCCGGGCGATTCGCAGAACGACACGCGCTTGGTCCATTCAGCTGGACGCGGTATCCTGTGCCGCTGCCAATGGCCCCGTAGCTCAGCTGGATAGAGCGTCCCCCTCCTAAGGGGAAGGTCGCCCGTTCGAATCGGGCCGGGGTCACCATCTGCTACAGCCGCATGGCAACCGCTCGCCGGACGGCAGCGGCAGGCAGTCCTCCCCAGACAGCCCAGCGCCGCCGCCGCGCAGGCCATGACGCGAATCCACGTGGGCGTGGCTGCCGGTCACGCGCCCGATCAGTCGCGAAAACACCCGCTTCAGAGGGCGGGGCAATGGGAAACGCGCCGAGGCCTTTGAACACGCGAAACCGGGCTGGGCTGGGTGCGGCGGCACACGGGGCGTGATGGCGGCGCGTCTGGAATCTATTGCCCTATGGCAGATCCCAAATGCGGCCGCGCAGCGTGTAGGCCTGGCGCAGATGACGCACCATGAACGCCATGAGCCCCCAGCTTCGCCCCGTCCAGCCGTCGCACTACGCCATCGTGGCCAACTGGCCTGAATCAGCCGAGGCGACCCGGCGCTGGGCAGGCCCCGGTGTGCCGTTTCCCCTGCTGCCGGAACGGTTCGCGCAGGTGCTCGAACTCGGGTCGCGCCCAGGCTGGGCGCTGCTGGACGAGCAGGGTGCCTGCGTTGGATTCGGCCAATACTGGATGACTGACGCCCGCACCGCACATCTGGGCCGCATCACCGTTTCCCCGCTGGCAGGCGGGCGCGGCCTTGGCCGGCTGCTCATGCAGGCATTGAGTGCACAGGCCCTGGGCCAAGCGGATGTGCAGGAGCTCACCCTGCGCGTCTATCGTGACAACACGGCTGCCGTGGCGCTGTACCGGGACCTCGGTTTCCAGCAGGTTGATGCGTTCTCGACCCCCGACCTTCTGTTCATGCAGCGCACCTCGGGCTGAACGCTGCTCCGGCGTGGCGTCTTTCAGGGCACATCATTGATCGCGGGATGACCACAAGCGGTTGGGGTGTCAGGGATGAGGGCCGTCGAGCGCTGGACCGGCCTTCCTCAATCCTGCTTCAGCAGCTCCACCAGCTGGCGCAAACGATACGGCTTGGGCAGGAATTCCACCTGATCGGGCAGTGGCGGCAGCTGCGAGCGCGCATATCCGGATGAGAGGATCATCCGCGCCTGCGGCTGTTCGCGCGCCACATGCTCGCTCAGCTCGATACCGGACATGCCGTTGGGCATGCTGACATCGCTGAACACCACGTCGAAGCGTGCGTCGCCTTTCAGCAACGCGGCAGCTTCATGGCCGTCGGCGGTGGTGGATACCTCGATGCCGAAATCGCGCAGCGCCATGCCGATCATCTCGCGCAGATCGTTCTGGTCCTCCACCATCAGTACGCGGATCGGTTCATCGGTCATCGGTTGCATCCTCTGTTGCGGGGAGTAGCAGGCTGACCGTGGTGCCGACACCGGGGGTGGTGGACACATCGACGAAGCCGCCGCTCTGGGTAGTGAATCCGAACACCTGGCTCAGGCCCAGGCCGCTGCCCTTGCCGATGTCCTTGGTGGTGAAGAAGGGCTCGCTGGCCCGCTCGGCGATGTCGGCGGCCATGCCGTGGCCTTCGTCGCAGACGCTGAGGGTGACATAGCCGCGTTGCAGCGTGGTGTCCGCATCCGGGTCGAGGCGATGTTCCAGTGCGGTGCCGATCAGGATGCGGCCGCCATCGGCGGTGGCCTCCACGGCATTGGCCACCAGGTTTGCCAGGGCGGTCTGCAATTGCATCGCATCGGTGCTCACCTGCGGCAGGCCGGGGGTGAGATGGGCATCCAGCGTCACCGTGGGCGGGCAGGCGCGTTGCAGGTCCGGCAGCCACTGCCGCACCAGCGTATTGATGTCCACCGGTTCGCGGATCAGGGTCTGGCCGGTGCTGAAGGCCAGCAGCTGGCGGGTCAGCAGCGCGCCACGGTCAGTGGCCGCCTGCGCGGCATCCAGCAGCTCGGCGGCGCGTGCATCGTCACCGCTGACGCGCAGCGACAGCAGGTCCAGCGCGTTGCCGATGGTGGTCAGCAGGTTGTTGAACTCGTGCGACAGGCCGCGGCTGAGCCGGCCGACCGTTTCGAACTGCTGGGTATTGCGCAGCGCACGCTGGGCATCACGCAGCAGCCGTTGCGCCTGCCACTGCTCGGTGATGTCACGGGTGATCTTGACGAAGCCGAGCAGTTCGCCCGCTTCGACGACCGGCTCGATGACCACGCTGGCGCGGAACGACGAGCCGTCACGGCGTACCCGCCAGCCCTCGCTGGCGACATGCCCTTGTTGCGCTGCGACGCGGAGCAGGCGCTGTGGTTCGCCAGCCTCGCGGTCGCTGGCCAGGTAGAAGCGGCTGAAGTGGGTTCCCACCACTTCGTCGGCTGAATAGCCTTTGATGCGTTCGGCGCCGGGGTTCCAGCTGCAGACGATGCCTTCAGGATCAAGCAGGTACAGCGCATGATCGCGCACGCTGTCGATCAGCAGTCGCAGTTGTCGGGAAGGGTCCGTCAGCACGGACGTCGTAGAGGCAGCTGCGTCCACGTGTAAATAAGTGTTACCCCTGTGAGGGACGTGAAGCTAGGCATTCAAGTGTGAAGGATGCGTGCACACCTGACACGTGCCATTTGTCCTGTGCGGCTGAATGCGACACGGAGTACCATCTTCCACCCTTTGCCTTCTGGAACCGACCTGCATGCGTCCTGGTGCGACTACGCGTGACCGCTGGATCTGGATGACGTCCGCTGTGCTGCTGGCCGCGACCATCGCGTTGGAACTGGTCGTCCCGCTCGGCTATGCCGTATGGCTGGCCTACTTCCTGGCTGTTGGCGTCACGGTGTTCCAGCGCAGCGCGCGGGCGCCGTTCGTGGTGGCCCTGCTGTCCTGCCTCCTGCTGGTCATCGGCTTCAACGTCGCGCCCGCCAGTTCCAACTCGGCGTTCTCCTTCGTCAACCGGACCATTGGCGGCTGTGCCTTCCTGATGATCGCACTGATCGTCTCGCGCGCGATCCAGGCCCGGCGCCAGGCAATGCGCGCGCTCTGGCTGCAGGAAGCCGAGAACGCGGTGGCGATGAGCCTTCGCGGTGACCTGGGGCCGGAACAGATCGCCGAGGCTGCAGCGACAAGCCTGGCCGCGCAGCTCGGCGCGGAGGTAGGTGCGGTCTACCGACTGGAAGGCGGGCGGTTGCAGCTGACCGGTGGCATCGCCTTGCCTGCGGGAACGCCAGCGTCGCTGGCCCTTCACGAAGGGCTGGCCGGGCAGGTCGCTCGTGATGAACGCATCCGCCACCTGCACGGCGATGATGCCGCCGTGCTTGAACTGCAGACCAGCCTCGGCCGGTTGCCGGTGCGCGAGCGCATCCTGGCGCCGATCAGCAGCGATGGCGCGGTGGTCGGGGTCATCGAGCTGGGTCGCGCCAAGGTGGGCGAACTGCGTGACCTGGATCGCGAACTTCTGGAGCGCTGTGCGGAGACCGTCGGCATGGCGCTGCGCGCATCGCTGCTGCGTGCGCAGCTGGTGGTGCTGCTGGAAGAGTCGCAGCGCCAGGGTGAAGAGCTGCAGGCCCAGCAGGAAGAGCTGCGCGTGGCCAACGAAGAACTGGAAGAGCAGAGCCGCAGCCTGCTGCAGTCGCAGAGCCACCTGGAAGAACAGCAGGCCGAGCTGGAACAGAGCAACGTGCAGCTGGAAGAGCGCACCCACGAGCTGGAGGCGCAGAAGCAGGCGCTGCTGGTGGCGCAGAGCCAGCTGGTGCGCAACAGCAACGAGCTGGCCGCGACCTCGCGCTACAAGTCCGAGTTCCTGGCCAACATGTCGCATGAGCTGCGCACGCCGCTGAACAGCTCGCTGATCCTGGCCAAGCTGCTGGCCGACAACAAGGATGGCACGCTCACCGAGGAGCAGGTGAAGTACGCGCGTGCGATCCTCTCGTCCAACAACGACCTGCTGGCGCTGATCAACGACATCCTGGACCTGTCGCGCATCGAGGCCGGCCACGTCGAACTGTCCGATGAAGTGGTGGTGGTCGAGAGCGCGCTGCAGCGCCTGCGCGAGACCTTCGAACCGATGGCGCGGCAGAAGGGCCTGGCGTTGCAGATCGAAGCCGACGCGCTGGCACCGACCCAGCTGGTGGTCGACAGCCAGCGGCTGCAGCAGATCCTGAAGAACCTGCTGGCCAACGCAGTGAAGTTCACCGAGCATGGAAAGGTCAGCCTGCACGTGCGTGCCGGCGGCAACGGCCGCATCCGGTTCGAGGTCTGCGACACCGGCATCGGCATTGCCCGCGAGCAGCTGGACGTCATCTTTGAAGCCTTCCGCCAGGCCGACGGCAGCACCCGCCGTCGCTACGGCGGTACCGGGCTGGGCCTGTCGATCTCGCGCGATCTGGCCGAGCGCATGGGCGGTGGCATCCAGGTCGACAGTGAGCCCGGACGCGGCAGCTGCTTCATCCTGGAGCTGCCGTTGCAGGGTGCGCCCGCCGCGAGCGCGGCTGACGCTGCCGAGGGTCCCTTGGCAGCGCCGCCGGCGGCACCGGCCGTGCTGCCAGCCGCGCCCGTGCGCGTTGCGAGCGCGGCAGCGCCGGTCACTGCGACGGCCGGCGTGGCCGACGACCGTGGTCGCCGGCAGCGCGCCGGTCGCCTGATCCTGGCGGTGGAGGACGATGCCACGTTCGCCGAAGCGCTGGTGGCCCTGGCCCATGAACTGGACTTCGATTGCGTGGTAGCGGGCACGGCGGAAGAGGCGCTGGCCCTGGCCAGCGAACTGCGCCCGAACGGCATCCTGCTCGATATCGGCCTGCCGGACGTGTCGGGGCTGAGCGTGCTGGAGCGCCTGAAGCGCAACCCGGATACCCGCCATATCCCGGTGCATGTGGTCTCGGCCACGGATCGCAGCCAGGTGGCGCGCGAGCTGGGCGCGATCGGGTTTGCGATCAAGCCGACCACGCGCGAGCGGCTGGTGGCGGCCATCGAGCAGCTGGAACAGACCAGCCAACGCGACGTGCGGCGGCTGCTGATCGTCGAGGACGACAGCGAGCTGCGCCGCAACCTGGAACTGCTGCTGGGCCGCGACCAGCTGCAGATCGTCGCGGTGGGCACCTTGGCCGGCGCACTGGAACAGCTCAGCACGGTCACGTTCGACTGCATGGTGATGGACCTGTCGCTGCCCGACGGCAGTGGCTACGACCTGCTCGAGCACATGGCCGGCAACGACGATGTCGGTTTCCCGCCGGTGATCGTCTACACCGGTCGCGCGCTCAGCCGCGAGGAAGAGCAGCGCCTGCGCCGCTATTCCAAGAGCATCATCATCAAGGGCGCACGTTCGCCCGAGCGCCTGCTGGACGAGGTCACCCTGTTCCTGCACAGCGTGGAGGCCAGCCTGCCGACCGACCAGCAGCGCCTGCTGCGCGAGGCGCGCCGTCGCGATACTGTGCTCGACGGTCGGACGGTGCTGCTGGCCGAGGACGACGTGCGCAACATCTTCGCACTGTCCAGTGTGCTTGAACCGCTGGGCGTGACCCTGGAGATCGCGCGCAATGGCCAGGAAGCGGTGGATCGCCTGGCCGAGCGCGAGGTCGACCTGGTGCTGATGGACATCATGATGCCGGAGAAGGATGGGCTGGCCGCAATGCGGGAGATCCGCGCGCAACGCCACCTGCAGGACCTGCCGATCATCGCGCTGACCGCCAAGGCCATGCCGGACGATCGTGAGCGCTGCCTGCAGGCCGGTGCCAACGACTACATCGCCAAGCCCATCGACGTCGACAAGCTGGTATCGCTGTGCCGGGTCTGGTGCTCGCGGCAATGAACGAGCAGGCCCTGTTCGACCTGGAGCTGAAGGTGCTGCTGGAAGCGTTGTACCAGCGCTACCACTACGATTTCCGCAGTTACGCGGTGTCGTCGCTGCGCCGACGGATCCGCCAGGCCATGCAGCGTTATGAGTGCGGGCGGCTGGCCGATCTGCAGCACCGCCTGCTGCACGAGCCGGACCTGTTCGCGCAGGCGATGCAGTTCTTCACCGTGCAGGTCTCGGAGATGTTCCGTGACCCGGCCTATTTTCGTGAGCTGCGCGAGCAGGTAGTGCCGGTACTGCGCACCTATCCGTCGGTGAAGCTGTGGGTGGCCGGTTGCAGCACGGGCGAAGAAGTCTGGTCGCTGGCGATCCTGTTGCACGAGGAAGGCTTGCTCGAGCGCAGCATCGTCTACGCCACCGACATCAATCCAGCGGCGCTGGCCACGGCGGAAGCCGGGGCCTATGGCATCGACCGGATGGCGCAGTTCAGCCGCAACTATCTGGCGGCCGGTGGCGCCGCGTCGCTGTCCGATTACTACGCCACGGCTTACGATGGCGCGGTGTTCGATCGGCAGCTGCGCCGCAACGTGGTGTTTGCCGACCACAGCCTGGCCACCGACACGGTGTTCTCCGAAGTACACCTGGTGTCGTGCCGCAACGTGCTGATCTATTTCAACCGCGACCTGCAGGACCGCGCGGTGGGCCTGTTCCGTGAAGCGCTGGTGCACCGCGGCTTCCTGGGCCTGGGCAGCAAGGAGTCGCTGCAGTTCGGGTGCCACCACGATGCGTTCGAGGTCTGTTCGCGCGAGCATCGCCTGTACCGGAAGGTGGCCTGATGGCCACGCCGACACCCCCGGCCGTACTGGTGATCGGGGCTTCGGCCGGTGGCGTCGCGGCCCTGCAGGCGGTGCTCGGCGCGCTGCCCGCGACGCTGCCGGTGCCGGTGCTGGCGGTGCTGCACCTGCCACGCGATCGCAGCAGCCGCATCGCCGAAGTGCTGGCACCGTACTGCGCGCTGCCGGTGCGCGAGGCCGAAGACAAGCAGCCGTTGCTGCGTGGCACGGTGACCTTCGCGCCGCCGGATTACCATCTGCTGGTGGAAGACGCCGGCTCGCTGGCGCTGTCGGTGGACGCGCCGGTGCTGTTCTCGCGCCCGGCCATCGATCCGCTGTTCGAATCGGCAGCGGCCGTATTCGGCGACCAGGTGCTGGCCCTGCTGCTGACCGGCGCCAGCAGCGATGGCAGTGAAGGGGTGGCCGCAGTGCGCGGCGCCGGTGGTCGAGCCTGGCTGCAATGTCCCGAGGAGGCCGAGGCATCGATGATGCCGGCCTCCGCCCTGCAGCACGCTGGTGCCGATGCCGTGCTGCCCCTTGAACTGATGTGTCGTCGCCTGAAGGAGCTGTTTGCATGAACCTGTTGCCGCCGGACCCTGCGCAGTCGCAGTCCCCGGTCAACCTGCTGATCGTCGACGACGTGCCGCAGAATCTGGTGGCCATGCAGGCGCTATTGCAGCGCGAGGGCGTGAACCTGCTGCTGGCCGGTTCGGGCGCGGAGGCGCTGGAGCTGCTGCTGGAGCACGAGGTGGCGCTGGCGTTGCTCGATGTGCACATGCCCGAGATCGATGGCTTCACCCTGGCCGAACTGATGCGCGGCTCGCATCGCAGCCGCACAGTGCCGATCATCTTCCTGACCGCCTCGCCGGACGATCCGCTGCGTGCGTTCAAGGGCTACGAAACCGGTGCGGTGGATTTCCTGCACAAGCCGGTGGCACCACAGGTCATCCTGAGCAAGGTCAACGTCTTCATCGAGCTGTACCAGCAGCGCCAGCTGCTGAAGGCCCGCAACGAGGCGCTCGAGCGGGCGCTGAAGCTCAACGAGACGATGGCCGCCGTGTTGACCCACGACCTGCGCACGCCGCTGTCGGCGATCCTGTTGTGTGCCGACAAGCTGGCGCTGGAGCTTCCGGCGAACAACAGCAGCGCGCAGCAGACACTGGCGCATCTGGAGGCCAGTACCCTGCGCATGGCGCGGATGGTCGAGCAGTTGCTGGACTTTTCGCGGATCCGCAGTGGTGGCCTGCGGCTGCAGGCTACCGCCTGCGACCTGCGTGAGGTCACCCGTGCGGTGATCGCCGAAGCGGGCAGTGCCCACGGTCAGGAGCGCATTCGTTTCGACGCCGTCGGCGACACGCGCCTGCAAGGCGACATGGACCGCCTGGGCCAGATCGCAGCAAACCTGGTGGGCAATGCGTTGACGCATGGCAGCGAGGCACACGTGCAGCTGGATGGCAACGATGCCCGCGCGGTGGTGCTGCGGGTGAGCAATGCCGGCCATATCGATGACGCGCTGTTGCCGCGCTTGTTCGAGCCGTTCAAGGCCAGTTTCCACCAGAGCAAGGGACTGGGGCTGGGCCTGTACATCGTGGATCAGTTCGTGCGCGCGCACGGCGGCCGGATCGCGGCGCGCAACGAGGCAGGCCAGGTCGTGTTCGAGGCCGTGCTGCCGCGGCGGTGGGACGGGGCGGGCGCCATCGCAACCTGAATTCTTCAGGGAACGGGCGGGCGTATTGAGACGGGCTCGTCCGCAACTGCTACCGTGCGTTCACACCCAGCCAAGGAAGCACCATGCCATTGCGCGCCATCGCCTACATCAGCCGGGCGCTGCCGGAGCTCTCCAGCCAACGCCTGCAGGCGCTGGTCGAAGACGCTGCGCGTTTCAACAAGATGGCGGGGGTGACCGGAGTGCTGCTGCACGATGGCAATCGTTTCCTGCAGTACATCGAGGGGCCGCCGGATGGCATCGACTCGGTGTATGAGCGCATTCTCCAGGCCGGCAGTCACATCGACATCATCGAGCTGGCGCGAGGCCGCCTCGGCCAGCGCCAGTTTCCCTACTGGTCGATGCGGGCGTTGCCGGTGGAGGCAGCGCTGCTGCGCCAGTTGTCATCCAGCGACTGGGCCGGTTTCAGCCGGGCGCTGGAGGGGGATCGCGCGGCGCCGACACCGGTCGACCTGCTGGACACGGTGGTGCAGCCGGCGCTGCATGCCGGCTGACATTCAACCTCACGCCCGGCCGCAGTAGGCAGCGTGCAGGGCCTGCAGCACACCCAGCGCAGGCCCTTCGACCACCCGATAGTGGATCGCCTGTGCCTCGCGCCGGGTTGCCACGATCTTCATCGCGCGCAGTACCGCCAGGTGCTGGGACAGCGCCGACGCGCTCAGCCCGGTAAGCGCCTGCAGCTCCGCTACTGCCGCCTCGCCTTCGACCAGGCGGCACAACACCCGCAGCCGGGCGGGGTGGGCCAGGCCTTTGAGCAGCGTGGCTGCCTCTGAAGCGTGTTCGGCCATGGCTGCGCCGTCGGGCAGGGACCGGACCATGTTGACTCCTTTGTTTAGGATAATCTAATTTAGAGTAGTCTAAATTAAGGAGCAATTCCATGTGCGGTGGCGAAGAGGGTGGGGCATGAACCTGCCCTGGGGTGCGGTCACCGGCGGCGCCTTGATCGGTGCCGCTGCGGTGCTGTTGCTGGCCAGCATCGGGCGCGTGGCGGGCATCAGCGGCATCGCCGCGGGCAGCCTGCGGGCAGCCGAAGGCGAGCGTGGCTGGCGCTGGGCATTCCTGGCCGGCCTGCTGGCATCGGCGGGGCTGGTGCTGTGGTGGCAGTCGGTGCCCGCGGCATCGCCACGCGCACTGCTGCGTGATGCATTGCCGGCCTGGCAGTTGGTCGGCGCCGGCCTGCTGGTCGGCTTCGGCACCCGCTTGGGCAGCGGCTGTACCAGTGGCCACGGCGTGTGTGGCCTGGCGCGCGGTTCGAAGCGATCGTCGCTGGCGGTGCTGTTATTCATGGCGTTCGCGATGCTGACGACGTTCCTGGTCCGGCACGGTGGAGCCCTGGCATGAGTCGTCCGAGGGCTGCTGCCGCTGTAGCGGGTGCGCTGTTCGGCGCAGGCCTGGCCCTTTCCGGCATGACCGATGCGCGTCGCGTGCTCGGCTTCCTTGATGTCACCGGGGATTTCGATCCCACCCTGCTATGGGTGCTGGGGTCGGCGCTGCTGGTCAGTGCGGCCGGCCAGCGCTGGGCGCTGCGGCGCGCGCGGCCGTGGTTCGCGATGCGCTTCCAGTTGCCCACCGCGCGCGATGTCGATACGCGTCTACTGCTGGGTGCCGCACTGTTCGGTATCGGCTGGGGATGGGCCGGCTACTGCCCGGGCCCGGCCATCGCGGGGCTGGCGGCGGCATCGCGCGAGGCGCTGTGGTTCGTGCCTGCCATGGTCCTGGGCTTCTGGGCGCACGATCGGTTCGCGCGCTGAGGCTTCACTCCGGTGTCACCTTGGATCGGATCAGATCATGCATCACGGGGAAAGGAGCGTAGTGCATGGCACGGATGAACTGGAAAGGAAAGGTGATGCTGGCCGTGGCGTTGGCGTCCGCGACCACGCCGGCACTGGCCTGCACGCGTGCGGTGTACCTGGGTGACAACGGCGATGTGATCACCGCGCGCTCGATGGACTGGAAGGTCGATGTGGCGACCAACCTCTACATACTGCCGCGCGGCATTGCGCGCACCGGCCAGGCCGGCCCGAAGTCGCTGGCGTGGACCGCGCGCTACGGCAGCGTGGTGGCCACCGGCTACGACGTGTCGACCACCGACGGCATGAACGAAAAGGGCCTGGTGGCCAACCTGCTGTGGCTGGTCGAATCGGAGTATCCGCAGAAGCGTGGCAACAAGCCGGGCCTGGCGATTTCGCTGTGGGCGCAGTATGTGCTGGACAATTTCGCTACCGTTGAAGAGGCGGTCACCGCGTTGAAGCGCGAGCCGTACTCGATCGTCACCGACAAGGTGCCCGGCGAAGACCGCCAGGCGACGCTGCACCTGTCGCTGTCCGATGCCAGCGGCGACAGCGCGATCGTCGAATACATCGGCGGTCGCCAGGTGATCCATCATGACCGGCGCTACCAGGTGATGACCAACTCGCCGATCTTCGAGCACCAGCTGGCGCTGAACAGCTATTGGCAGCAGATCGGTGGCACGGTGATGCTGCCCGGCACCAACCGTTCCGCCGACCGCTTCGCCCGCGCCTCGTTCTACATCAATGCCATTCCCAAGGCCGAAGACCCGGTGATGGCGTTGGCCAGCGTGTTCAGCGTGATCCGCAATGCATCGGTGCCGTATGGCATCACCACGCCAGGCGAGCCGAACATTTCTTCCACGCGCTGGCGCACCGTAGCCGACCACAAGCGGCGGTTGTACTTCTTCGAGTCGGCGTTGACCCCGAACACCTTCTGGGTTGATCTGAACAAGGTCGACTTCGGCGGCCAGGTCCTCAAGCTGGACCTCGGCAAGGACCAGCGCAATACCTTTGCCGGCGATGCGCTGGGCCAGTTCGTACCCAGCGCACCGTTCACCTTCCTCGGCGTCGACGGTTAGTTCGACGCCTGGCTGGAAGCCGGATAGACCGCCTGGATCGTGCAGCCGCCGTGGGTGTACTGCGGCAGCGGCGCCAGTGCATCGTTGCGCAGGTCACCCTTCTCGAATCCGGCGGTAAGGATGCGATCGCCCGGATTGCCACAGATCAGGCCGTTCTGCATCCCGGAGTGGAAGCTCAGCTGTGGCGCACGGTCGAGCTGGCGGCAGTGGCTGCCAAGCTCCACGCGATAGTAGCGGTGACCACCATTGCGATGCGGATTGGTCTCCACCAGCATGCCCTGCGGGTCGGACGACCACGCGCGCACGTTGCGCGTGGCAAAGCAGTACGACGGCGAACCACCGAAACTGCGGCGGATGTCCCTGCGCTCGCGGATGGTCAGGGCGGGCAGGGTGGCCATGCGCAGGCGGTCGCTGTCGCGGGCCACGTTGGCGTAGTCGCGATCCTGCACGGGGGTCACCGCGCTGATCGCGCAGGTGCGGCCATCGACCACCACACGCTCGCTGGGGCGACCGCAGGCCCAGCCAGCGGGCGCCTCAAGTTTCAGCGTGGTGGCACCGCGGACGCCGGGGCACTCCTCGCTGAAGTCGATCCGATAAGCCTGGCCCGAGGCGGCTCGCAGGGCGATTGAACGCGGTGACGCCTGCTCCACTTCCTGGACGCCGACCGCGTCCATGCAGTGCGGCGCCGGTGGGGTACGTTCCTGAGCGGAGGCCGGGGCGGTGAGCGCCAGGCCGAGGCTGGTGGCAAGCACCAGGGACAGCTGCTGATGGGTCATGACCTGCACTCCCTGCGTTGGATGACGGACCGACTATAGCAGCGGTTTGCACGGCCGTTGTTACACGCGCACACTGCCCGGATGGGCGCCATCTTCCATCTGCGGCACTACGGGCAGGCCACCGGCCTGGACCGCCATGACTACGCGCAGTGGGTTCTGCCGCTGCAGGGCGAGCTGCAGTTCGAGATGGAAGGGCGCGGCGGTCGGCTGGACCTGCTGCAGGGGGCATTTGTTGCTGCCGGCGAAGCGCATGACCAGATGGCGGACGGCCCCAATGGTTTCGTGATCGTTGATTGTCCTCCAGGCGTGCTTGATGACGGCACGCAGGAGCATCTGTGCCGGCAGCGCTGGCTGCATCTGCCGCTGGCGTTGCGCCGGTGCCTGGCCGACGTGCAGACAGGGCAGCCGATGCCGGCGCTGCTGCCGCAGCTGCTGCAGATGTTTGCACCGGCGGGCAGTGGCGCGCGCATGCAGGGCCTGTGTGCGGCGGTCCAGGCCGATCCCGGCCGGGCCTGGCCGGTTGCCCGGATGGCCGGATTTGTCGGTGTCAGCGAGAGCCGGTTGCACGCATTGTTCCAGCGCGAGTTCGGGCTGAGCCCGCAGGCCTGGCTCAGCGCGTGCCGGCTGCGCTGGGCCAAGCACCAGCTTCGCACCAGTACGGCGCCGATCAGCGATATCGCGCTGGCCGCAGGCTATTCCGAGCAGAGCGCACTGACTCGTGCGCTGCGCCGCGAGTGTGGCCAGACCCCGGCTGCGTGGCGCAGGAGCGCCGGCTGATCTATAGAGCCGAGCCCACGCTCGGCTGCCCTTATCTGCACAGCGGCCAATCGCAGCCGAGCAGTGGCTCGGCTCTACAGAGATGACAAGGCAATAGCCTGGGTCAAGAGCCCCTACCGGCCAGCGCTTACACTGCGCGGCCTGGTCTCTCTCCCCCGAAGAACCCGAATGCGCAACAACCCGATGGCCCTGGGCATCGCCAATGGCGTTGCCGCTGGCGCACTGTGGGGCGTGGTCTTTCTCGCACCTGCCGTGCTTCAGTCCTTCAATGCGCTGCAACTGTCCGCTGGTCGCTACCTGGTCTATGGCCTGATGGCAGTCGCCCTGCTGCTGCCGCGATGGAAGCGGCTGGCACCGCGGCTGGGCCGTGCCGAATGGATCGGCCTGCTGTGGCTGAGCCTGGCAGGCAACCTGGTCTATTTCCTGCTGCTGGCCGTGGCGGTGCAGTGGGCTGGTGGCGCTGCAGCCTCCTTGATTGTCGGCCTGATCCCGGTGGTGGTCACCCTCGTTGGCGTGCGCGAGCAGGGGGCGGTGCCGCTGAGGCAGCTGCTGCCGGCGCTGGGCCTGTGCGTGCTCGGCGTGGGACTGGTTGGCTGGGAAGCGCTGATGTCCGAGCATCTGGCCACCCCGTGGCGGCAGCGCCTGATCGGCCTGCTGTGCGCGTTCGGCGCGCTGTTCTCGTGGGCGCTGTACTCGATCGGCAACAGCCGCTGGCTGGCGCGCAGGCCGGACCTGTCCAGCCATGACTGGTCGCTGCTGACCGGCGTCACTACCGGCGGCCTGGCCCTGCTGCTGGTGCCGATGGCCTTCATCGGTCACACCGGCAGCCATTCGGCGGCGCAGTGGAGTGGGTTCTGGGCGATCAGCGCCGGTGTGGCAGTGGTGGCCTCGATCCTCGGCAACGCATTCTGGAACCGCGCCAGCCGCCTGCTGCCGCTGACCCTGACTGGCCAGATGATCGTGTTCGAAACGCTGTTCGCACTGCTGTATGCCTTCGCCTGGCAACAGCGTTGGCCGTCGCTGCTGGAAGCGCTGGCGATCGTGATGCTGATGGCCGGCGTGATGCTGTGCGCGCATGCCCATCGCACGCCGCGGGCGATCGCCGAACATGCCGGCTGAATCCGGTCGACACGCGTGCTGATGCGCGCTTGGTCTCAGTTGCAACCAAATGTACGCACGTTAGCCGATGATCGCGGCAGTGGTCTTTTGCGGTGCAACACTTGACAGCAGGCCCATGCGCAGTGTTTTCTGTGCGCCATGGTCCTTGATGCCGCCCACGCCAGCCTGATCGCCCCCGCCACTGCGGGCCGTTCGACTGCGCCGGTCGCCACCACCACCATTACCACCACCACCGTCACCACTGCCCTGGTGCGGCCCGTCGTCTTCGTGTAACTCCCGAGAACCACGGCCCCGCACCATCCAGGTGGCGGGGAAACTCGACACCTGCATGCGACGGGGCCTCCTGCCGAGGTCTGCATGTCTTCCCACACCCCCGCCCATCCCGTTCCCCCGGCCGATCTGGCTGCGCCGTCCACTGTCGTGCACAAGTTCGGCGGCACCTCGGTGGCCGATGCCGAACGCTATCGCCATGTTGCCGGCCTGCTGCTGGCCCGCCCCGAACCGCTGCAGGTCACTGTCGTCTCGGCGATGAAGGGCGTCACTGACGCGCTGATTGATCTGGCGCAGCTGGCGGCCAAGGGCGACGAAGGTTGGCGCGAGGCGTGGCATGCCCTGCGCGCGCGCCATCGCGGCGCCGCCGTGGCGCTGCTGGGCGAGCAGGTCGGCGAGACGGTCGAATGGATCGACGCCCGCTTCGATCAGCTGGCCGAAGTGCTGGCGGCGCTGGCGGTGATCGGCGAGCTGCCGCGCGAAGTGCTCGACCGTGTGCAGGGCCTGGGCGAAGTGTTTTCCGCACAGCTGCTCGGCAGCCACCTGCGTGCCCTGGGCGAAGACTGTGCGGTACTCGATGCACGCGACGTGCTGGTGGTCGGGCATGGCGAACTGGGTGTGGATGTCGACTGGGAGTCCAGCGCGGACCGCCTGGCCAAGTGGCGCCTGCGGCATCCGCAGATGCGCCTGGTCGCCACCGGTTTCGTTGCCCGTGACCGCCATGACCGCATCACCACGCTAGGCCGCAACGGCAGCGACTATTCCGGCGCGATCTTCGCCGCGTTGTTCAATGCCGATGAACTGCACATCTGGACCGACGTCGACGGCGTGCTGTCGGCCGACCCGCGGCTGGTGCCCGAGGCGGTGCAGCTGGAGTCACTGAGCTACGACGAGGCCTGCGAGCTGGCTTATTTCGGCGCCAAGGTGGTGCACCCGCAGACGATGTCGCCGGCCATCCGCCTCGGCCTGCCGATCTTCATCCGCAATACCTTTCAGCCGGCGCATCCGGGGACGCGCATCAGCGCCGAGCGCTCGCCGCGCGGGCCGGTGAAGGGCCTGACCCTGAGCCCCGGCTTGGCCCTGTTGAACCTGGAGGGCACCGGCCTGATCGGCGTGCCCGGTACCGCCGAGCGCGTGTTCGCGGCGCTGCGCCAGGCGCAGGTGTCGGTGGTGATGATCTCGCAGGGTTCGTCAGAGCATTCGATCTGCTGCGTGGTTCGCGCCGCCGAAGCGGCGCGTGGCCGTGAGGCACTGCTGCATGCGTTCGCGCATGAACTGTCGGTAGGGCAGGTGCAGCGCGTGCAGGTCAGCGAGGGCGTCAGCGTGCTGGCGGCAGTGGGCGACGGCATGGCCGGCCAGCCCGGTGTGGCGGCGCGCCTGTTCGAGGCGCTGGGACGCGCGCAGGTGAACATCCTGGCGATCGCGCAGGGCTCGTCGGAGCGCAATATTTCTGTGGCGGTGGACAGTGCCGATGCCACCCGCGCATTGCGGGCCGCACATGCGGGCTTCTGGCTGTCGCCGCAGACGTTCGCGGTCGGTGTGATCGGGCCGGGCAACGTCGGCGCGGCACTGCTGGACCAGCTGCTGGCGGCCCGCCCGCAGCTGCTGGCCAAGGCCAATGTGGATCTTCGCCTGCGCGCGCTGGCCTCGCGTTCGCGCATGCGGCTGGAAGTGGATGGCCTGCACGCCGATTGGCGGGAGGCATTGCAGGACGCGGGCGAGCCCAGCGACCTGGATCGCTTCACCGAACACCTGCTGGCCGCGCACCTGCCGCATGCGGTGGTGATCGACTGCAGTGGCAGCGCCGAGGTGGCCGAGCGCTACGAGGGCTGGCTGGCAGCCGGCATCCACGTGGTGACCCCGAACAAGCAAGCCGGTGCTGGCCCACTGCCGCGCTACCAGCGCATCCGCGCTGCTGCGGCGGCCAGTGGTGCGCGCTTCCGCTACGAAGCCACGGTGGGCGCGGGCCTGCCGGTGATCACCACGCTGCGTGATCTGGTCGATACGGGCGACGAGGTGCTGGCGATCGAAGGCATCTTCTCCGGCACGCTGGCCTGGCTGTTCAACCGCTTCGATGGCAGCCAGCCGTTCTCGCAGCTGGTCGCGCAGGCGCGGTCGATGGGCTACACCGAGCCGGACCCGCGTGACGATCTTTCGGGCGTGGACGTGGCGCGCAAGCTGGTGATCCTCGCCCGCGAGGCCGGCCACGCGCTCAGCCTGGAACAGGTACAGGTGGAAAGCCTGGTGCCGGCGCTGCTGCGCGACGGCAGCGTGGATGACTTCATGGCGCGGCTGGGCGAGTCCGATGCCAGCCTGTTGCAGCGGTTGCAGGACGCGCGGGCGCGTGGCGCGGTGCTGCGCTACGTGGCACAGCTGGGCGCTGACGGTGCCTCGGTGGGCCTGCAGGAACTGCCCGCCGACCACGCCTTCGCCAACCTTCGGTTGACCGACAACGTGGTGCAGTTCCGTACCCGTCGCTACTGCGACAACCCGTTGGTGGTGCAGGGTCCGGGTGCGGGTCCGGAGGTGACGGCAGCGGGTGTGTTCGCGGACCTGCTGCGGGTCGCCGCCGGTGAAGGAGCGCGGCTGTGATCGCACGTGCGTTCGCGCCTGCCTCGGTGGCCAACGTGGCAGTGGGCTTCGACATTCTCGGCCATGCCATTGCCGGTATCGGCGATACCGTGAGCGTGCGCCGCATCGACGAGCCGGCGGTGCGGATCGATGCGATCCGTGGCAGTGCTGTCGCGCTGCCACTGGACGCAGCCGGCAACACCGCCGGGGCTGCGCTGATGTCGCTGCGCGAAGGCCTGGGCCTGGATTTCGGTTTCGCAGTCGAGATCGACAAGGGCATCCCGTTCGGTTCCGGCATGGGCGGTTCGGCAGCGTCGAGTGTCGCGGCGCTGGTCGCCGCCAATGCGCTGCTGGATGCGCCGCTGACGCGCGAGGCGCTGTATCCATTTGCGCTGGATGGCGAGGCGGTGGCCAGTGGTGGCCGTCACGGTGACAACGTGGGGCCATTGCTGCTGGGCGGGCTTGCACTGTGCACGGCCGACCGCCTGCTGCCGATTCCGGTACCGGCTACCTGGCACAGCCTGCTGGTGCATCCGCACGCGGTCCTGGAAACACGCCGCGCACGCCAGGCGCTGCAGGGCAGCTATGCGCTGGGTGAATTCGTGGCACAGAGTGCGAACCTTGCGCTGGTACTCAGTGGCTGCCATCGCAGCGACGCCGCGCTGGTCCGCGCAGGCCTGCGTGATGTGCTGGTGGAGCCTCGCCGCGCCGGCCTGATTGCGGGCTTCGAGGCCGCACGCGATGCGGCGCTGTCTGCGCATGCGATGGGCGCGGGCATTTCGGGCGCTGGCCCCAGCGTGTTCGCCTGGTTCGAGGACGCCGACCAGGCCCGCGCCGCTGCCGCACCGGTGCAGGCGGCATTCGCCGCCGCCGGTTTCGACAGCGATGCCTGGGTGTCGCCGCTGGATGCACCGGGAGCCCGCTTGTGCTGAATCCTTCCCCTTTACTGGATACCGAACCCATGCAATTTGTTTCGACCCGGGGTCAGTCCCCGGCCGTTGGCCTCAGTGCGGCGATCGCTGCAGGATTGGCGCCCGATGGTGGGCTGTATGTTCCGCAGGTGCTGCCGGCGCCACGTGAGCTGCAGGCCGGCGCAACGCTGGCCGATAC
Source organism: Stenotrophomonas sp. CASM101 (assembly GCF_049384845.1). Classification (NCBI taxonomy): domain Bacteria; kingdom Pseudomonadati; phylum Pseudomonadota; class Gammaproteobacteria; order Lysobacterales; family Lysobacteraceae; genus Stenotrophomonas; species Stenotrophomonas sp. CASM101. The sequence goes on from NZ_JBMRFR010000008.1 coordinate 56,075, forward strand.
CGCCGCCGATCTGCTGGCACCGTTCTTCGCAGGTGATGCTCTGGAGGCAGCGCTGCCTTCGATCTGCCGCGAGGCGTTCGACTTCCCGGTGCCACTGCGTGCACTCAGCGGCGGTGACCATGTGCTGGAGCTGTTCCATGGGCCGACGGCGGCGTTCAAGGATATCGGTGCGCGCTTCCTGGCCGGTACGCTGTCGCGGCTGCAGGCCGGCAAGGACCGTGATCTGACCATCGTCGTCGCCACCTCCGGCGATACCGGCGCCGCCGTTGCCGCGGCCTTCCATCGCCAACCCGGCGTACGCGTGGTGGTGCTGTATCCGGATGGCCGCGTGTCACCGCGGCAGGCGCATCAGCTCGGTTGTTTCGGCGACAACATCCAGGCGCTGCGCGTGGCCGGCGCCTTCGACGATTGCCAGGCGATGGTCAAGCAGGCACTGGCTGACCGCGAACTGCAGGCGCAGGTGCCGCTGAGTTCGGCCAACAGCATCAGCCTCGGCCGCCTGCTGCCGCAGATGAGTTATTACGCGCATGCGGCGTTGTCCCATTACGCGACGCATCGTCGCCGGCTCAACCTGGTGGTGCCGACCGGCAACCTTGGCAATACGATGGCGGCCGTGCTGGCGCGCGCGCTGGGCGTGCCGATCGGGCAGATCGTGCTGGCCACCAATGCCAATGCGGTACTGCCGGCGTACTTCAACGGTGGCGACTACCAGCCGCAGGCCAGTGTGGCCACGGTTGCCAACGCAATGGATGTGGGGGCGCCAAGCAACTTCGAACGCCTGCGCTGGCTCTATCACGGTGATGATGCCGAGCTGCGCGCTGCCTTCCGCGCGTTCTCGGTGGATGACGTGACCATCCGCGCGACGATTGCGGCAGCGCATGCCAGCAGCGCCGAGCTGTTCTGCCCGCACACGGCCACGGCGGTGAAGGTGCTGCAGGGCCTGCGTGCGCGTGGTGCCAAGGGTGACTGGGCGGTGGTGGCTACCGCCCATCCGGCCAAGTTCGAGGCTGTGGTCGAACCGTTGATCGGCGAACCCGTGGCCGTGCCGCCGGCGCTCGATGCATTGCTGCAGCGGCCCGCGCACGCGGAACCGTTGGCTGCGGAGTATGCGGCGTTGCGTGAGGTGTTGGCTCCCATGTAGAGCCGAGCCATGCTCGGCTGCTGTTCGCGCACGGCGCGATGAGTCGAGCATGGCTCGACTCTACAATGCCCTTCGCGCAACACGGGTAGTGCCGGCCGCTGGCCGGCAACCCAGCCAACCGCGATGCGGTCAGATCAACCCTTCACCGGCCAGCGTGCGCAGTCCATCCTCATCGAGGATCTCCACCACGTTCAAATGGGGCAGGGCAATCAATCCCTGCTGGCGCAGCTTGGTGAAGGTGCGGCTGACCGTTTCCATGGTCAGGCCCAGGTGGTCGGCGATATCGCCACGCCCCATCGGCAGCGATACGCGCAGGCCGTCACCACCCAGCCTGGCCTCGCGCGCGGCCAGGCGTAGCAGGAAATCAGCCAGCTTCTCTGCCGGCTGCAGGCGTGCCAGCGCCAGTGCAGCGTCCTGCGCGGCATCCAGTTCCTGGCAGGCACGCTGCAGCAGCTTGCGCTCCAGGTGCGGGAAGCGGCTGCGCAGCGCCTTCATCTGCGGCAACGCGACGCGGCATACGCGGCTGTCGGCGATGGCTTCGATGTCGTAGCGGTGATGGTCGCTGCCACTCAGTCCGAGGTAGTCGCCGGGAAGCACGAAACCGTTGATCTGGCGGCGGCCGTCGGCCAGGGTGCGTACCAGTCGCAGTGCGCCAGCGGTCAATGTATAGACATGGTCGCGCTCTTCGCCGGTGCGGGCCAGGGTACTGCCCATGCCGACCTGCTGGGAAACGGTGACCTGTTCCAGTGCCTGCACTTCATCGGGCGACAGCGCCGAGCACACCGCAAGGTGGCGAACCGAGCAGTGCAGGCAGTCCAGCGTGTTGCAGGACGGCGAGGCGGGATCGTTGGTGGCGGGCGGAGCGCCGGAAGGCCGTGACATGTTGCGGGGGCGTATCGCGGGCGGGGAGGGCCTTATGATACTTCAAGCGGCCGTTCGACCCTGCCCGAGGCGGGGGCGCTAGAATGTCGCCCCCTCCCACGTCCCGTTCCAGCAGGAGTTCCGCCCGTGATCAAGCCCCGTACCCCGCCCGGCACCCTTGAACTGCTGCCGCGCGAGCAGATTGCATTCCAGCGCATGCTGGACGTGATCCGCCGCAACTACGAGCGCTTCGGGTTCCTGCCGGTGGAGACGCCGGTGTTCGAACTGTCCGACGTGCTGCTGACCAAGTCCGGCGGCGAGACCGAGCGCCAGGTGTACTTCGTGCAGTCCACCGGTGCGCTGGCCAATGCGGCCGAATCGGGCGACCGTTCGCTGCCGGAAATGGCGCTGCGCTTCGACCTGACCGTGCCGCTGGCACGCTACGTGGCCGAGCACGAACACGAACTCACCTTCCCGTTCCGTCGCTACCAGATGCAGCGGGTGTACCGCGGCGAGCGTGCCCAGCGCGGCCGTTTCCGTGAGTTCTACCAGTGCGACATCGACGTGATCGGCAAGGACAGCCTGAGCGTTCGCTATGATGCCGAAGTGCTGGCGGTCATCCACGCCGTGTTCTCGGAACTGCGCATCGGTGACTTCAACATCCAGCTGAACAACCGCAAGCTGATGCGCGGCTTCTTCGAAAGCCTGGGCGTGGCCGAAGGCGAGCGCCAACTGGCGGTGCTGCGTGAAGTGGACAAGCTGGACAAGCGCGGCGCCGATTACGTGCGCGAGACGCTGGTGGGCGAGGGCTTCAACATCCCGGGCGAGCAGGTCGAGAAGATCCTGGCATTCGTGGCCGTGCGTTCGCAGGGGCATGCCGATGCACTGGCGCAGCTGGCCACGCTTGAAGCCAACGCCGGTTCTTCGGAGATCCTGCGCACTGGCGTGGCCGAACTGCGCGAGGTGCTGCAGCTGGTGCAGGCGCTGGGCGTGCCGGAAACCGCATACTGCCTGAACTTCTCCATTGCGCGCGGCCTGGACTACTACACCGGCACCGTCTACGAGACCACGCTGACCGACCACCCGCAGATCGGCTCGATCTGCTCGGGCGGCCGCTACGAGGACCTGGCCAGCCACTACAGCAAGTCGAAGCTGCCGGGCGTGGGCATTTCCATCGGCCTGTCGCGCCTGTTCTGGCAGCTGCGCGAGGCTGGCCTGATCGATGGCATCGAGGCCAGCAGCGTGCAGGCGCTGGTGGCGCTGATGGACGAGCAGGGCATGCCGCAGTCGCTGGACATCGCGCGTCGCCTGCGCGCCGGTGGCATCAACACCGAAGTGCAGATGGAGCCGAAGAAGATCGGCAAGCAGTTCCAGTACGCCGCCAAGGCGGGCATCCGCTTCGTGGTGCTGGCCGGTGAAGACGAGCTGGCGCGCGGCGTGGTGGCGGTGAAGGACCTGGTGCGCGAGCAGCAGTTCGAAGTCTCCCGCGACGAGCTGGCCAGCACCCTGCAGGTCGAGCTGGAGCAGTCGAAGGTGATGTAACGGGCGGTTGGCCGCGCGCCACCACGCCACGAAAACGCCCGCCACCCGGTGGGCGTTTTTTTTTGCCATTGCCTGGGATCAGGGCGGTTTTCCTCCAGAAACGGATCCACCCCCGCCAACCCTCAGCAACCTGGCATTTGACCTTGCTTCGCATGCAGCTGGCGCAGGGGCAGCGCCGCCCAGCCTCCCCCAGATTTGACGCGCTGCGCAAGAATGCGCTAATGTACTAACGCGCTATTACATTGATGCATGGAAACAGCCCCGTGAAAGCCCGCCCCGAGATTGCCGCCAAAGACCCCAAGGCCGACCTGGAAGCCCTGGCCCGGGCCTTTGCCGCCCTGCGCGAGCCGGAACAGGTCGAGGCCTTCCTGCGCGATCTGTGCACCCCCGCTGAGCTGGAAGCCATGGCCGACCGCTGGAAGGTGGTGCCGCTGCTGCAGCAGGGCGTGCCGTACCGCGAGATCCACGAGCGCACCGGCGTCAGCGTGACCACCACCGGACGGGTGGCGCGCACGCTCGAGCATGGCCATCGAGGCTATGCCGCCGCCATCGACCGCCTTGCTTCGCGCTGATCCGCGCCCCGTTCCGAACTTCGAGACCTCCCCCATGAGTGCAACCCAGGCAGCGCCGGCGCGAGACCGGCTGCGTATCGCCATCCAGAAGAGTGGCCGGCTGGCCGAGCCCGCCCGCAACCTGCTCAGCGCCTGTGGCCTGAGCTGGCGGGAGAGCCGCGACAAGCTGTTCTGCTACGGCGAATCGCTGCCGGTGGACCTGCTGCTGGTGCGCGACGACGACATCCCGGGCCTGATCGCCGACGGCGTCTGCGACCTCGGTATCGTCGGCCGCAACGAGCTGGACGAGCAGGCTGCGGCACGTCGCCAGAGCGGCCTGCCGGATGCCTACCAGGCACTGCGCGGGCTGGGCTTCGGCCAGTGCCGGCTGATGCTGGCGGTACCCGAGGAGTGGCAGTGGCAGGGACCGGCGCAGCTGGCCGGTACCCGCATCGCCACCAGCTACCCGGCCATCCTCAAGCAGTGGCTGGCCGACCAGAACGTGGATGCACAGGTGGTCGAGCTGTCCGGTTCGGTGGAAATCGCACCGCGCCTGGGCACGGCCGACCTGATCTGCGATCTGGTGTCCAGCGGCGCGACACTGCGCGCCAATCAGCTGACCCCGGTACACAACCTGCTCGACAGCGAAGCAGTGCTGGCCGGTGCAGTGCGCGTACCGGATGATGCGCGCGCGTCGCTGCGCGCGATGCTGCTGCGGCGCCTCGACGGCGTGGTGCAGCGCCAGGACCGCAAGCTGCTGATGTTCCGCGCCAGCGAGGATCGCGTCGACGCGCTGGCGCAGCTGCTGGCCGATGCCGAGCCGCTGGTGCGGCTGCCGGCCGACGGCGGCGCACTGCGCCTGCAGACCATGTGCCCGGGCCCGCTGAGCTGGCAGCGCATGGAAGAACTCGAGCGCGCCGGCGCGCAGGGCCTGATGGTGTTGAGCGTGGAGCGGTCGCTGGCATGAACCGTCTGACCTGGTCCCGACTTGATGAAACCGCGCGCCGCGCCGCGCTGACCCGCCCGGTGCAGACCGTGGCGCAGCAGACCCGCGACGCGGTGGCTGCGTTGATCGCGCAGGTGCGTGCGCAGGGCGACGACGCGCTGCGTGCGATCACCGCGCGTTTCGATGGTGTCGAGCTCTCGTCCTTTGAGGTGAGCGAAGCCGAATTTGCCGCTGCCGAAGCCGCCGTGCCCGCCGAACTTCGCCAGGCCATGGTGGACGCCGCCGAGCGCATCGCCCGCTTCCACGCCGCCGGCATGGGCAAGGGATACGCGGTGGAGACCGCGCCGGGGGTGGTCTGCGAACGCATGCTGCGTCCGATCGGACGGGTAGGGCTCTACGTGCCGGCCGGCAGCGCGCCGCTGCCGTCTACCGCGCTGATGCTGGGTGTCCCGGCACAGCTGGCCGGCTGCCCGCAGGTGGTGCTGTGCACGCCGCCGCGAGCCGATCGCAGCGCAGACCCGGCCGTACTGGTGGCGGCGCGGCTGACCGGCGTGCAGCGCGTGTTCAAGCTGGGCGGCGCGCAGGCGATCGCTGCGATGGCCTATGGCACCGCCAGCGTTCCGGCCTGTGACAAGCTGTTCGGGCCGGGCAACAGCTTCGTTACCGAAGCCAAGCAGCAGGTCGCGCAGGATGGCGCCGCCGCCATCGATATGCCGGCCGGTCCCTCCGAAGTGCTGGTGATTGCCGATGCTGGCGCCAATCCGGCGTTCGTCGCCGCCGACCTGCTGTCGCAGGCCGAGCATGGCCCGGATTCGCAGGTACTGCTGCTGACCGACGATGCCGCGATGCTGGCCGCGGTCGAAGCCGAGGTGGAGCGCCAGGTGGCCGTGTTGCCGCGCCAGCAGATCGCGCGCCAGGCCTTGTCGGCCTCGCGGTTGATCCAGGTCGATTCGCTGGACGAAGCCTTCGCGATCAGCAACCGCTATGCGCCGGAGCACCTGATCCTGGCCCTGCGTGATCCGCGCGCGTGGCTGGACAAGGTGCAGGCCGCCGGCTCGGTGTTCCTGGGGGATTACACGCCCGAAGCACTGGGCGACTACTGCAGTGGCACCAATCACGTGCTGCCGACCGCCGGTGCGGCGCGTGCCTACAGTGGCGTCAGCGTCGCCAGCTTCCAGAACCTGATCAGCGTGCAGAGCGCCAGTGCCGCCGGCCTGGCCGCGATCGGCGGCTGCGCGCGCATCATCGCCAGCGCCGAAGGCCTGGATGCCCACGAGCGTGCGGTGGCATTGCGCATGGAGGTGGCGGCATGAGCGCGGCTGTCGAGGGGGTGCTGGCGCTGGTGCGCCCGGATCTGCAGGCGTTCGCCGGCTACAGCTCGGCACGCAGCGCGGCGGTGCAGGGCGAGGTCTGGTTGAACGCCAACGAGTCGGCCTGGGCCAATCCGGCCGACGCGGCTGGCAGCAGCCGGCGCTATCCGGAGCCGCAACCGTTGGCGCTGCGTGAAGGCCTGGCCGCACTGTATGGCGTACAGCCGCAGCAGCTGCTGGTCGGTCGCGGCAGCGACGAGGCCATTGATCTGCTGGTGCGCGCGCTGTGCGTGCCGGGCCGCGATGGCGTGCTGGTCACGCCGCCGGTGTTCGGCATGTACGCCGTCTGCGCACGCCTGCAAGGCGCCGCATTGATTGAAGTGCCGCTGGTGGACAGCGAGGATGGCCTGCGCGCCGACCTGGATGCGGTGATCGACATCGCCAGGGCACGCAATGCCAAGCTGGTGTTCCTGTGCGCCCCGTCGAACCCGGCCGGCAGTGATATCGCCCTGGATGAAGTCGAGCGCGTGGTGGTTGCGCTGCGCGGGCAGGCGCTGGTGGTGGTGGACGAGGCCTATGTCGAGTACGCGCAGCGGCCGTCGGCGACCACGTTGCTGGCCGCGCACGCCAACCTGGCGGTGCTGCGCACGCTGTCGAAGGCACACGCGCTCGCGGCCGCTCGTATTGGAACGCTGATCGGCGCCCCGGAACTGATTACCGTGCTGCGTCGTTGCCAGGCGCCGTACCCGGTGCCGACCCCGTGCGCCGAGCTGGCCGTGCAGGCCCTGCAGCCGGCCGCGCTGGCACGCACCGCCGAACGCGTGGCCACGGTCATCGCCGAACGCGAGCGCCTGCGAACGGCACTGGCCAGCCTGCCCGGTGTACGCCGGGTGTACGTCTCGTCCGGCAACTACCTGCTGGTCCGCTTCGCCGATGCGCAGGCGGCGTTCGACACGTTGCTGAATGCCGGCGTGGTGGTGCGCGACCAGCGCGCCGCGCCGCAGTTGGGTGATGCACTGCGCATCAGTATCGGCAGTCCCGAAGAGAACGACCGCGTGCTTGCGGCCCTGTCGGCGCGGAGGGCCGCAGCATGACCCCGATCCTGTTCATCGACCGCGACGGCACCCTCATCGAGGAGCCGTCCGACTTCCAGATCGACGCCTACGAGAAGCTGCGCTTCGTGCCGCAGGTGATCCCGGCGCTGCTGAAGCTGCGTGACGCCGGCTACCAGTTCGTGATCGTCACCAACCAGGATGGCCTCGGCAGCGACAGCTACCCGCGCGCCAGCTTCGATGGCCCCAACGACCTGATGCTGCAGATCTTCGAGAGTCAGGGCATCACTTTCCGTGACGTGCTGATCGACTGCAGCTGGCCGCAGGACAATGCGCCGACCCGCAAGCCGGGCATCGGCCTGATGACCGCCTACCTGCAGGACCGCAGCATCGACTGGGCGCGCTCGGGCATGGTTGGCGACCGCATCACCGACCTGCAGTTCGCCGAGAACCTCAACATCCGTGGCTTCCAGCTGCGCACCGCGCAGTTCGGGGGCGAGTGGGACTGGCCGGGCATCGCCCACGCGCTGGCCGACGCACCGCGTACTGCCGTGGTCCAGCGCAATACGAAAGAAACGAAGATCCGCGTGGAACTGGACCTGGACCGTGCCGCTGATGCACGCATCGCCACCGGATTGCCGTTCTTCGACCACATGCTGGAACAGATCGGCAAGCATGGCGGCTTCGCGCTGGACATCCAGGCCGAGGGCGACCTGCACATCGACGAGCACCACACCATTGAAGACACCGGGCTCGCATTGGGCCAGGCCCTGCGCGAGGCGCTGGGCGACAAGCGCGGCATCGGCCGCTACGGTTTCACCCTGCCGATGGACGAGACCCTGGCCAGCGCCGCGCTGGACTTCAGCGGCCGCCCGTACTTCGTGTTCGAGGGCGAGTTCAAGCGCGAGCGCGTGGGCGACATGCCGACCGAGCTGGTGCCGCATTTCTTCCGCTCGCTGTGCGATGCCAGCGGCCTGAACCTCAACCTGCAGGTACGCGGCGACAACGACCATCACAAGGTGGAGGCCTGCTTCAAGGCGCTGGCACGCGCGCTGCGGCCGGCGTTGGCCCGGCAGGGCACGGCGTTGCCAACCACCAAGGGGGCGCTGTGAGTGACGTTGCGCTGATCGATGCCGGCGGTGCCAACCTGGGCTCGGTGCGCTATGCACTGGAGCGTCTGGGTGCGACGGTGCGGCTGGTGCGCGATGCGGACGGCCTGATCGGCGCGCAGCGGGTGATCCTGCCCGGTGTCGGCGCCGCCGGTCCCGGCATGCAGCGCCTGCACGCGCAGGGCCTGGTGGAACCGCTGCAGCAACTGGAGGTGCCGTTGATGGGCATCTGCCTGGGCATGCAGCTGCTGTTCGAGCGCTCCGAGGAAGCGGGTGTGGAGACACTGGGCCTGATTCCCGGCGTGGTGCGCAAGCTGGTGCCGGCCTGCGGCATCCGGGTGCCGCACATGGGCTGGAACCGCCTGCTGCCACTGCGCGAATCGCTGCTGCTGCGCGGTGTGCCGGAGCGCGCCAGCGCCTACTTCGTGCACAGCTATGCGGCGCCGCTCAATACCCACACCGTCGCTGCCTGCGACCACGGCGGCCTGTTCACTGCCGTGGTGGAGCAGGGGCGTTACTACGGCGCACAGTTCCACCCCGAGCGCTCCGGCGAGACCGGCTCGCTGATGCTGCGCAACTTCCTCGAGGGCACGGCTGCATGAGTTTCATCGTCTACCCCGCGCTGGATATCCGCGACGGCCGCGTGGTGCGGCTGCGCCAGGGCGACTACGCGCAGGAAACCTCGTATGGCGATGATCCGTTGCCACGCGCGCAGGCCTTCGCCGCGCAGGGTGCGCAGTGGATGCATCTGGTCGATCTGGACGCTGCGCGTGCCGGTGGCTACACCCTTGCGCCGCTGCTCGCGTCGATCCGTGCGCAGACGCCGCTGCAGGTGCAGACCGGCGGTGGCGTGCGCGGTCGCGACGACGTGGCGCGCATCATCCATGCCGGCGCCGGTCGCGTAGTGGTCGGCTCGCTGGCCGTGCGCCGTCCCGATGAGGTGGTGGGCTGGCTGGAGGAATTCGGCGCCGAACGCATCACCATTGCGCTTGACGCCCGCCAGGATGCACAGGGCCAGTGGCAGCTGCCGGTGCACGGCTGGACCGAGAACGCCGGGGTGACCCTGGACGTTCTGGCTCAGCGCTACGCACGCGCCGGCATGCGCCACCTGCTGTGCACCGACATCGCCCGCGACGGCATGCTGGCCGGGCCCAACATCAGCCTCTACCAGCACCTGTCGGCGCTGCTGCCGGGCGTGGCGGTGCAGGCGTCCGGCGGCATCCGTGACGTGGCCGACGTTGCCGAAGCGCGACGTGCAGGCTGCGGTGGCGCGATCCTTGGCAAGGCCCTGCTGGAGCAGCGCATGGACCTGGCGGAGGCGCTGGCATGTTGAGCCGCCGCATCATTCCGTGCCTGGACGTGCGCGATGGCCGGGTGGTCAAGGGCGTGCGTTTCCGCGACCACGTCGACATGGGCGATATCGCCGAGCTGGCGCAGCGCTACCGTGACCAGGGCGCCGACGAGCTGGTGTTCTATGACATCGGCGCCAGCCCCGAGGCGCGGTCAGTGGACGTGGCCTGGATCGAGCGCATCGCACGCCTGATCGACATTCCGTTCTGCGTGGCCGGTGGCATCGACAGCGTGGAAACCGCGCGCCGCGTATTGTTCGCCGGTGCCGACAAGGTGTCGATCAATTCGCCGGCGCTGGGCCGCCCGGAGCTGATCACCGAGCTGGCGGACGAGTTTGGCGTGCAGTGCGTTGTGGTGGGGGTCGATTCGGTGCGCGAGGCCGACGGGCAATGGCGGGTGCGTCGTTTCAGCGGCGATCCGGACAAGACCCAGGCGGTGCCGCTGCGCACGCTCGACTGGATCGTCGAAGCGCAACGGCGTGGAGCCGGCGAGATCGTGTTGAACTGCATGGACAGCGATGGCGTGCGCCGCGGCTACGATGTCGCACAGTTGCAGCAGGCGCGGGCACTGTGCCAGGTGCCGCTGATCGCCTCTGGTGGCGCCGGTGCGATGGAACATTTCGCAGAAGCCTTCGACCAGGCCGACGTCGATGGTGCACTGGCGGCGAGCGTGTTCCACAGCGGCGCCATCGCCATTCCAGAATTGAAGCGCTACCTGCGCGGACAGCAGATCGAGGTGCGGGATGTCTATTGAAGTCAGGCCGTCGTCGGACGCATTGCAGGCGCTGGACTGGAGCAAGGGCGACGGCCTGCTGCCGGCCGTGGTTCAGGATGCCGACACCCTGCAGGTGCTGATGCTGGGCTATGTGAGTGCCGAGTCGCTGGCGGCCACGCTGGCCATCGGCCACATGACCTTCTTCAGCCGCAGCAAGCAGCGGTTGTGGACCAAGGGCGAGCAGTCCGGCAATGTGCTGGTGGTGCAGTCGATCAGCGTCGACTGCGATGTCGATACTTTGCTGGTGATGGCACGGCCGGCGGGGCCAACCTGCCACACCGGTGCAGAGAGCTGCTTTGACCAGGCGCCGAAGGATTTCCTGGGCGGGCTGGGCCAGCTGGTGGCGATGCGTGAGGCGCAACGCCCGCCGGGCAGCTACACCACCAGCCTGTTCGAGGGCGGCATCCGCCGTATCGCGCAGAAGGTGGGCGAGGAGGGCGTGGAGACCGCATTGGCCGCCGTGGCGCAGGATGACGAGGCATTGCTGGGCGAGGCGTCGGACCTGCTGTACCACGTGCTGGTGCTGCTGCGCGCGCGCGGGCTGTCGCTGGATGATGCGCGCGCGGTACTGGAAAAACGCCATCGTTGAAGTGCGGTAGTGCCGGCCGCTGGCCGGCAACCTCATCATCTTCGGGCATCTAGGGCTTGCCGGCCAGCAGCCGGCACGACCCGCCGGCAATGCAGCCGAGCGTGGCTCGGCTCTACAATACCGCGTCTCTTTCTGCCGGATGCCTCCCATGAAACTGCCTGCCGCCTGGCTGTGCTGCCTGTTGCTGACCTCGCCGGCCTGGGCTGCGGACACCGTGGTCAGCGGCAAGGTGTATCTGGAGCGTGACGGCAAGCCTGGCCGCGGTGCGACCGATCCGGGCCTGGCCGGGGTGCAGGTTTCCAACGGCGAGACCATCGTCAAGACTGCCGCTGACGGCAGCTACAGCCTGCCGGTGCGCGACGGCCAGACCGTATTCGTGATCAAGCCTGATGCGTATTCCTTCCCGAAAGCGGCCGACGGCCTGCCTTCGTTCTGGCGGCACTATCGCCCGAACGGTTCGCCGGCGTTGAAGTACGGCGGCATCGCCGCGACCAGCGACGTCACCCGCAACTGGGATTTCGCCCTGCAGTCGGATCGCCATGACAGTCGGCGCGGCTTCCAGATGCTGGTGTTCACCGACTCCCAGACCGCGAGCCTGAAGGACATCGGCTACTACCAGCAGTCGATCGTGGCGCCGCTGGTCGGCCAGACCAAGGCGCGCATGGGCACCACCCTGGGTGACATCGTCAACGATGACTTGACGCTCTACCCGGCGATCAACAAGGTCACCACCGGACTTGGCGTGCCGTGGTTCCATGTGCCGGGCAACCACGACCTCGATTTCGATGCGGCCAGCGACGAACACTCGCTGGACAGCTGGCGCAACATCTACGGTCCGGACACCTACGCGGTGGAAGAGGGCGGCGCCAGTTTCGTGTTCCTGGACGACGTGGTGTACGACCCCAAGGCCAGGCCGAAGTACATCGGCGGCCTGCGCGAAGACCAGTTCGCCTTCCTCGCCAGCTACCTGAAGGGCCTGCACAAAGACCGCCTGCTGGTGCTGGGCATGCACATCCCGCTGTTCGACGCGGCGCCAGGGCGCGAGACCTTCCGCCATGCCGACCGCCAGCGCCTGTTCGACCTGCTCAAGGACTTCCGCAACGTGCTCGTGCTCAGCGGCCACAGCCACACCCAGCAGCACGTCTACCACGGCAAGGCCGACGGCTGGAACGGCGACAAACCGCTGCACGAATACAACGTGGGTGCCAACTGCGGTGCGTTCTGGTCGGGGGTGAAGGATGCCGCCGGCGTGCCGGACAGCACCATGAGTGATGGCACGCCGAAGGGCTACGCATTGCTCGACGTGGCCGGCAACGGCAGCTATCGCCTGCAGTACCGCGTGGCCGGCAAGCCGGCCAGCGAGCAGATCGGCCTGCATGCGCCGAAAGTGCTGCGCCAGGGGGCTTACCCGGCGTGGGGCATCTATGCCAACGTCTACATGGGTGAGGATGCCAGCGTGGTTGAGTACCGCGTTGATGGCGGCGCTTGGCAGCCGATGAAGCAGGTCAGCCAGCCCGACCCGCGCCTGATGGTGGAGAACGTGGCCGACGATCTGGCTGACAGCCTGCGTGGCTACGACCGCTCGCCGGAGGCCACCGCGTCGCCGCACCTGTGGCGTGGCGCGCTGCCGACCGACCTGGCCGTGGGCAGCCACAAGGTCGAGGTACGCTCCACCCAGCCCGATGGCGCGGTGTTCACCGCCACCACCCGCTACAGCCTGCAGACGGCCCAGCCCTGACACGCCGCAAGGCCTCTCCAGCGAAAGGACCCCGCATGGATATCCGCTTCATGGCCGGCACCACGCCGGTGACCCTCAGCCGCCACTGGTTCACCGGCGCGATGCTGCTGCAGAGCGCCACCGAGAAGGTCTGGGTGCAGCATCCGCTGCATCCGGGCACGCACTTCTCCTTCTCGCTGGTACAGTCGTGGCTGCGCCACATCGCCGGCCACGAAGTGCTGGTCGAGCGCACCCGGCCGCTGCTGTTTGCCGGCTTCCGCCCGCAGCGGCTGCGCGTGCTGGTGGATGGCGTGCAGGTGGCCGAACAGGAAGGCATGTAGGCCAACCTGAACCGCCGGCGCGCTAGGCAAAGCCGCCCCGATGCCTGAGAATCGAGGCGATTCAATCGATCCAAGCAGGCCAGGCCAGCGTGACCATCGCAGCAGCGTCCACGGTTTCCACCGACTCCGCCCGCGGCGGTCTTCCGCGCAGTCTCGTTGTCGCCGATGTCGGCGGCACTTTCGCCCGTTTGGCGCTGGCTGAAGCGCAACCCGGCCACGCACCACTGCTGGGCAGCCATCGCACCTATGCCTGCGCCGAGCACCCCAGCCTGGCGGCGATCCTTGCTGATTTCACCGCTGGCCTCGGCCAGCCGGTGCAGACCGCGGTGGTCGCCATCGCCGGCCTGCTCGATGGCGATGTACTGATCAATTCCAATCTGCCGTGGACGGTCTCGCTGTCGGCCACCCGCGCGCAGTCCGGGCTGCATGAGCTGCAGTTGATCAATGATTTCGAAGCGGTGGCGCTGGCCATCCCGTACCTGCAGCCTGCCACTCTGGTGCCACTGAACGGCGATGCTGACCCGGCGCAGGCGTTCCCGGCGCTGGTGCTGGGCGCCGGTACCGGCCTGGGCGCGGCACTGCGTTTCGCCGATGGCGAGCGCCCGGTGCTGGCCAGCGAGATCGGCCATGCCGCGCTCGGCGCCGGCAACGCGCTGGAACTGCAGGTGCTGGGCAAACTGCTGCAGCGCTGGACGCACGTGGACAACGAGCGCGTGCTGTCCGGCAGTGGCCTGATGAACCTGTACCCGTGCCTGTGCGAGCTGCGCGGCGTCACCCCGGTGTGGACCAGTACCGAAGCACTGATCGGTGCCGCCCGCAGCGGTGAAGACGCGCTGGCGGTGGAGACGCTGCAGGTGTTCTGCGCCTGGCTGGGCAGCCTGGCCGGCGACGCAGCGATCGCCGTCGGTGCGCGCTCGGTGTACCTCGCCGGAGGTATTTCCGCGCATGTGCAGGATTTCCTGGCCGATGGCCGCTTCCGTGAGCGCTTCCTCAACAAGGGCGTGCTGACCGAGGTGCTGCGCCAGGTGCCGGTATGGCGCGTGGAGCACGGCCAGTTGGGCGTGCTCGGCGCAGCGGTCTGGCACGCCGCACGGCAGCCCACGCACGACTGATCGGCATGACCGGCATCGTGCCGGCCGTGCATTGCAGACTGGGAGGGGAAGATGGTGGATCGCAGGCAGTTCCTGCAGGCCGGTGCACTGGCTGCAGGCATGGCGGCTTTGCCGGGCGTGCAGGCGCGCACGCAGGGTGGGGCCAAGGTGGTTTCGACCTGGGACTTCGGCGTGCCGGCCAACCAGGCCGCATGGAAGGTGCTGTCGCAGGGCGGCAGCGCGCTGGATGCGGTGGAAGCAGGCGCACGCTGGGCTGAAAGCGAGCTGTGCAACCCCACCGTCGGCCATTGTGGCAACCCGGATCGCGACGGCGTGCTGAGCCTGGACGCGAGCATCATGGATGGCGATGGCCGTTGTGGCGCAGTGGCCGCGCTGGTCGACATCCTGCATCCGGTGTCGGTGGCCCGCAAAGTGATGGAGAACAGCCCGCACGTGCTGCTGGTGGGCGAGGGCGCGCAGCAGTTCGCGATGCAGCAGGGTTTCGAGCGCAAGCACCTGCTGACGCCGCAGGCCGAAGCGGCCTGGCGCGAGTGGCTGAAGACGGAGAAGTATCAGCCGCAGATCAACGCCGAGCGCCGTGGTATTCCCGGCAACAGCGACAACCACGACACCATCGGCATGCTGGCGCTGGATGCCAAGGGCCACCTTGCCGGTGCCTGCACCACCAGCGGCATGGCCTGGAAGCTGCACGGCCGGGTCGGCGACAGCCCGATCATCGGTGCCGGCCTGTATGTCGACAACGACGTGGGCGCGGCCACTGCTTCGGGCGTGGGTGAAGAGATGATCCGCAACGCCGCTTCGTTCCTGGTGGTCGAACTGATGCGCCAGGGGCGCTCGCCGGCACAGGCCTGCCGCGAAGCGATCGACCGTGTGGTGCGCAAGCGGCCGGAGGCGAGCAAGACCCTGCAGGTGTGCTTCTTGGCCATGAACAAGCAGGGCGAGGTGGGCGCCTGCGCGTTGCATCGCGGCTTCGTCTACGCGGTGTGCGATGCGCAGCGCCAGGATGACCTGCGTGACTCGCCGTCGATCTACACGAGCTCCCAGGCGTGAGTACGCGGCGGACCCTGGAGATCGCCAGCAACTCGCTGGCTTCGGCACTTGCCGCGCAGGCCGGCGGCGCCGACCGCATCGAGCTGTTCGACAACCTGGCCGAGGGCGGCACCACGCCGTCCTTCGCCAGCATCGCGATTGCCCGCGAACGCCTGTCGATTCCGCTGTTCGTGCTGGTGCGGCCACGCCCGGGCGACTTCCACTACGACGCGCTGGAAACCGAACTGATGCTGCGTGACATCGCGCAGTGCCGCGCGCTGGGCTGCGATGGCGTGGTGATCGGTGCGCTGGACGTGCAGGGCGGCATCGACCTGGCGCTGTGCCGGGAACTGGTGCAGGCCGCCGGGCCGTTGCAGGTGACCTTCCATCGCGCCTTCGATGCGGCCCGCGACCTGCCGGCAGCGCTGGAACAGGTGATCGGGCTGGGCTGCCAGCGCGTGCTGACCTCGGGCGGGCAGGTCAGCGCCGAGGCCGGTGCCGAAGTGCTGGCGGGCCTGGTGACCCAAGCGAAGGGACGCATCAGTGTGATGGCCGGCGCGGGGCTGGGCCCGGCCAATATCGCCGCCGTTGCGCGACGGACCGGCTGCACCGAACTGCACGCCTCAGCCAAGGGCCTGCGCCGGTCGGTGATGCAGTTCCAGAACCCGGCGCTGCGCGGGCTGGACCCGGACTGGAGCCAGACCGCCACCGCCACTGTTGCCGCGCTGCGGCAGGCGCTGGACGGCGCAAGGTAGCCCGCTTCTTCTGTAGAGCCGAGCCCACGCTCGGCTGCTCTTTGCGGCAAACGACATCAGCCGAGCATGGGCTCGGCTCTACAACGAGCCGCTGCCGCCACACGCGACGACGCGGACAAAACCGTTCCGCGCGCGGTTGTCGTGATCGTGTCACTACTTCGTGCGCCGTTCTCTCAGTGATGTGTCGCAACTATTTGATTGTTATGGATGTCGGTGGCCGCTAGCGGCATTCCGCCGGCTGTTGCTGCGCCGCCGCATGCCGGGCGTGGTTCAGCTGTGCTTTAGTTTGGATCGATCCACAGGGGAGGTGCCATATCGGTCGTGAACCGATCCAAGCGCCTGGATCCGTCGTAGTGCCGCGCCACCGTTCGCCCGTGCGTCCACATCTTCGAAGAGCAACCACCATGGCTCAGATCGTCCACAAGCGTCGCCACCTGCTGTCCCAGGCCCTGATCCTGGCCCTGCTTCCCCTGGCTGCCAATGCGCAGCAAGCCTCAAGCTCGTCTACCAAGGATCTCGACGCGGTCACCGTCACCGGCTCGCGCATCAAGCGCGCCAGTGTCGAAGGCCCGGCCCCGGTCAACGTGATCACCGCGCAGCAGATCCAGAAAGAGGGCTTCGTCAGCGTGTATGACGCGCTGAAGACGCTCACCGAAGCGACCGGCACCGTTGAAGCCGCCTCGCAATGGGGCTCGCACACGCCCAACGCCAGTGGCCTGAACCTGCGCGGGATGGGCCCGAACCGTTCTCTGCTGCTGGTCAACGGCCGCCGTGTGGCCGACTACCCGCTGCCCTACGGCGGCGAAACCAATTTCTCCAACTACGGCAACATTCCGGCCGCAGCAGTGGAGCGCATTGAAGTGCTGACCGGCGGCGCCTCGGCCATCTACGGTTCGGATGCGATCGCCGGCGTGGTCAACGTCATCCTCAAGACCAACTACGACGGCGACGAAGTGCGCGTGCGTGGCGGTACCTCCACAGAAGGTGGACGAGATACCTGGGACCTGTCCTGGGCCGGCGGCAAGACCGGCGACAACTGGAGCGTGACCTACGCGCTGCAGTACACCAAGCGCGATCCGCTGTTCGGACGCGACCGACCGCAGATGGACGACGCCGACGACGCACCGTATCCCTCCTGGAACATGGAGCAGCGCAAGGTCGGCTTCCGCCCCACCTCGGGCCTGGCATTGATCGACCCGACCAACGGCCAGCGCCTGGCACCGCCTGCAGGCACCTGCGAGAAGTTCGACAGCGAGTACTACACTGCCGATCGGCTGGTCTACAACTACGCTACCAACACCATCACCAACACCGGCCGCCTGTGCGGCATGAGCGCCGACTACGCCAACTGGCTGCTCACCGGCGGCGCCGAGAATGTTTCCGGCAACCTCTACGCCACCTTCGATTTCAGCAGCGACCTGCAGGCCTGGACCAACCTGGCGGTGTACCACTCCGAAGCGATCTGGGGCACCAATCCGCCCAGCGTCTCGCTGATCGACGACGACAACGGCTATTACTGGGATGCCAATCGCAACCGCCCGATCCTGGGCGTGCGCCAGTTCACTCCGAACGAAGTCGGTGGCCTGGATACCCTGCGCAACACCAACCGCGAGCTGTCCTGGGACTGGAGCGCAGGCCTGCGTGGCCGCCTTGCCGATCGCTTCGACTGGAGCGCCTCGGTGGGCCGTTCCTACTACCGCGTGGAAGAACGGCAGAACGTGGTGGACGAGCAGAAGTCGTACGACTACTTCCTCGGCCCGCGCCTGGGCACCACCCCCGATGGCGAGGCGATCTACGCGTTGAACGAATCGCGCTGGTGGAATCCGCTCACGCCGGACCAATACTGGCAGATGGGCACGGTGGCCAGGAACCGCGCGTCATCGTGGGTCAACCAGGCCTCGGCGGATATCACCGGCGAGCTGTTCCAGGGCTGGGCAGGCCCGATCTCGTTCGCAGCGGTAGCTGAAGTCGCGCAGCAGGGCTACCACCTCAGCCCGGACCCACGCGCCGGCATCGATTTCGACCTGCAGAACGTCGACCGCGGTGGTGGCGAGCGCACCCGGTATTCGGCGGGCGTCGAGTTCAAGATCCCGCTGCTGGAGAGCGTAACGGCCACCGCGGCCGCGCGCTACGACCGCTATGGCAACTACAAGGCCGATGACAGCAGTGAAGCGTTGGATATCGGCAGCCAGAAGGAAACCACCTGGAACGTCGGCCTGGAATGGCGCCCGGTCGAATCGCTGCTGGTGCGTGGCTCGTATGCCACCAGCTTCCACGCGCCGGACATGCACTACCTGCTGGGCCAGCCGAGCAGTTCCGAAGTGCAGACCTATGATCGCCTGCGCTGCATCCAGAGCGGTGCCTACCTGGTCAACAACTGTGGCGTGGGCAACACCGATGTCTGGTACACCTTCGACGTGAACCGCCGTGGCACGCCGCTGCTGCGCTCGGAAACCGGTGATTCGTGGACGGTCGGCTTCGTCTGGGACGTGATGCCCAACCTGTCGGTCAGCGCCGACTACTGGGCGATCAAGCTGGAAGACATGATCGTCGACGTCGGCGCCGACGAGGTGCTGGCCAGCGAGGCCGGCTGCCTGACCGGCAAGAACATCGATGGCACGCCATGGGCCAATCCGGCCGGTGGCGACTACTGCGCCGGCATCCTGGCGCGCGTGAACCGTGACAGCAACGGGCGCCTGGTGTCGATCGAGCGCGGCCCGTTCAACCTGGCCAGCCGCGAAGTGCGTGGCGTCGACCTGACCGCGCGCTACCGTCTGGAGACCGCGCAATGGGGCAGCTTCCAGCTGGGTGTGAACTACACCAACCAGATCTCCACCAAGGAACAGCGCTACGCCAACGACCCGAACCCGGAACGCCGCGACCGCGACCTGCGCAGTAAGCTGCGCGCGAGCCTGGCCTGGCAGCGCGGCAACTGGAATGCCAATGTCTATGCCGACCGCGTGGGCTCGGTGCCGGGCGTGCGCTACCACTGGGGCACCGACCGCCTGGACAACCCCGGCGGCTGCCTGCCGTTCGCCGATGGCTACGTGCCCAGCGACAGCCCGTCGCTGAACTGCCTGGAGCCGGCAACGCGTCCGGATGGCTCGCCGAACCCGAACCCCAATGCCGGGCAGCAGACGGCGCGCTACTACGGTCGAGTGGGGCCGTTCATCACCTGGAACTTCAACGTGGGCTACCAGGTGACCGAACACGCGAAGGTAAACGTGTACGTCAACAACGCCTTCAACTCCGCCAGCTGGAATCACAAGGATCCGTACAAGCTGGACTATGACTTCGCCCCGACCCGGTTGCTGAGCGCGGTCGGCCGTGAGCTCGCATTGGAGTATGTGTTCACGTTCTGAAGAGACCGACCTCGCCGGTAGATCCACGCCATGCGTGGATGCGGAAACGGAACGCCGGGGGCGGCGCCCCCTTCATGCATGCGGACAGGCTGGATTTGACCTTCCCACGATGGCAAGGTTTAGCCTGTCCGCATCCAGAAGGAACCCCGGGAATCCGATCATGAGCACGCCCCGCGCCGCTGCCGCCACCGCAAGTCCTGCCACCATCAGCCTGCCCATCGAGGGCATGACCTGCGCCAGCTGTGTCGGCCGGGTCGAGGCGGCGCTGTCCAGGGTCGAAGGTGTGGGCAGTGTTTCGGTCAATCTGGCCACCGAGCGCGCGGATATCCGCCCGTCCGGCCCGGTCGATCGGGCCGCGCTGATCCAGGCGGTGGAGCGGGTGGGCTACGACGTACCTGCCGCCACCGTTGAACTGGCCGTGGAAGGCATGACGTGCGCCTCCTGCGTGGGCCGCGTGGAGCGCGCGCTGCTGGCGGTGTCAGGCGTGAGCCAGGCCGGCGTCAACCTGGCCACCGAGCGCGCCACGGTGCGTGGCGTGGCGGATGCTGCGACGCTGGTCGCCGCCATCGACAAGGCCGGCTATGACGCACGCGTAATCGAGGCGGGTGTGCAGTCCGATGACGAGGCCGTAGAAAAGAAGGATGCCGAGCGTGCCGAACTGAAGCGCGACCTGATCGTGGCAACTGCGCTGGCATTGCCGGTGTTCGTGCTGGAGATGGGCTCGCACCTGATTCCCGGCATGCACGAATGGGTGATGGCCACGATTGGCATGCAGGCCAGCTGGTACCTGCAGTTCGCACTGACGCTCCTGGTGCTGGCCATCCCCGGTCGCCGTTTCTACCAGAAGGGCTTCCCGGCGCTGCTGCGCCTTGCACCGGACATGAATTCGCTTGTGGCGGTGGGCACCGCTGCGGCGTTCGGCTATTCGGTGGTCGCGACCTTTGCACCGCGGCTGCTGCCGCCGGGCACGGTGAACGTCTACTACGAAGCGGCGGCGGTAATCGTCGCACTGATCCTGCTCGGCCGCTTCCTCGAAGCGCGCGCCAAGGGCCGCACCTCGGAGGCGATCAAGCGTCTGGTCAACCTGCAGGCCAAGGTCGCCCACGTGATCCGTGACGGCCGCACCGTCGATATCCCGGTCAATGAAGTGCAGAGCGGCGACGTGGTGGAAGTGCGGCCAGGCGAGCGTGTGCCGGTCGATGGCGAGGTGGTTGAAGGCCGCAGCTACATCGACGAATCGATGATCAGCGGCGAGCCGATTCCGGTTGAGAAGCAGCCGGGCAGCAGCGTGGTGGGCGGTACGGTCAACCAGAAGGGCGCACTGACGGTACGTGCGACGGCGGTGGGCGCGCAGACCCTGCTGGCGCAGATCATCCGCATGGTCGAACAGGCGCAGGGCTCGAAGCTGCCGATCCAGGCGTTGGTTGACAAGGTCACGCTGTGGTTCGTGCCGGCGGTGATGCTGGCCGCGCTGGCGACCTTCGCAGTCTGGCTGATCTTCGGCCCGTCGCCAGCCCTGAGCTTCGCGCTGGTCAACGCGGTAGCGGTGCTGATCATTGCCTGCCCCTGCGCGATGGGGCTGGCCACGCCGACCTCGATCATGGTCGGTACCGGCCGCGGCGCCGAAATGGGCGTGCTGTTCCGCAAGGGCGAAGCGCTGCAGCTGCTGAAGGATGCGCAGGTGGTGGCGGTGGACAAGACCGGCACGCTGACCGAGGGTCGCCCGCGCCTGACCGACTTCGAGATCACGGACGGCTTCGATCGCAGCACAGTGTTGGCGGCAGTGGCTGCAGTGGAATCGCGCTCTGAACATCCGATCGCCCGCGCCATCGTCGATGCAGCCACTGAACAGGGCATTGCACTGCCGTCGATGGTCGATTTCGAATCGGTCACCGGCATGGGCGTGCGTGCCAGCGTTGATGGTGCGCGGGTGGAGGTCGGTGCCGATCGCTTCATGCGCGATCTGGGCGTGGACATCACTTTGTTTGCGGCGCTGGCGGCAGAGCTGGGCACCCAGGGCAAGTCGCCGCTGTATGCCGCCATTGACGGTCGCCTGGCCGCAATCATCGCGGTATCCGATCCGATCAAGCCGAGCACGCCGGCCGCGATCGCGGCACTGCATCAGCTTGGCCTGAAGGTGGCGATGATCACCGGTGACAACGCTGCTACCGCGCAGGCGATCGCGCGCCAGCTCGGCATCGACGAAGTGGTGGCCGAGGTGCTGCCGGAAGGCAAGGTCGAGGCGGTGCGCCGCTTGAAGACCACACATGGCCATGTCGCCTTCGTCGGCGACGGCATCAACGATGCGCCGGCACTGGCCGAGGCCGATGTCGGCTTGGCGATCGGAACCGGTACCGATATCGCGGTGGAATCGGCCGACGTGGTGCTGATGTCGGGTAACCTGCAGGGTGTGCCGAATGCCATTGCGTTGTCGAAGGCGACGCTGGGCAACATCCGGCAGAACCTGTTCTGGGCCTTCGCCTACAACACCGCGTTGATTCCGGTGGCCGCCGGCGTGCTGTATCCGGTCTGGGGCGTGCTGCTGTCACCGGTGTTCGCGGCCGGTGCGATGGCCCTGTCCAGCGTGTTCGTGCTGGGCAATGCGCTGCGCCTGCGCCGCTTCCAGCCACCGATGGCGGATGCCGCCGCCGTCACTCATTGAAGGGAATACCCATGAACATCGGTGAAGCCGCCAAAGCCTCCAGCGTGTCGGCGAAAATGATCCGCTACTACGAACAGATCGGCCTGATTCCCGCCGCTGATAGAACCGAGTCGGGCTACCGGGCATATTCGCAGGCGGACATCCACCGCCTGCGTTTCATCCGCCGCGCACGCGATCTGGGCTTCCAGGTGGCCGAGATCACCGATCTGCTCGGCCTCTGGAACGATACCTCGCGGCACAGCGCCGACGTCAAGCACCTGGCCGAGCAGCACATCGCCGATCTGGAGCAACGCATCGAGCACATGCGGCAGATGGCCGACACGCTGAAGTCGCTGATCAGCTGCTGCGCGGGCGATGAGCGCCCGGAGTGCCCGATCCTGGAGCGGTTGGGTGAGGACGATGGGACGCTGGTACCGGTCGATACCGCGAAGACTGGTGCGGTGCGGCGGCGTACGCACAAGCATTGACTCGATATCGCATGCATGAAAAAGCCCGCCGGGTGCTGTAGTACCCGGCGGGCTTTTCAGTCTGGGACAGGAGAGGGGGTCAGGCGGTACGCGGCGGGAAGCCGGCATCGGTCAGTGCCGCCACGATCTGCGCTTCGCTGGCCGATGTCTGCACCTGCACTCGGCGGCTGGCCGGATCTGCCTGCACGCTGGCCTGCGGATCGACCAGTTCGATCGCCTTGGTCACGCTGCGCGCGCAACCGCCGCAGGTCATGCCTTCAACATGGAATTCCATCCGTAGCTCCTTGGGTGCTCTTGGGGTCGAGTCAGTGTGCACCTTCCAACGATGGCAGGGTCAAGTGCCGGGCTGAACGACAGGCAAGGCGGCAAAAAAAACGGCAGCCGCCTGTACCAGCGCGGCTGCCGTGGAGGAACGTCCCCGCCAGGGCGGGGCGTGGGTTGCACCGGGGCGCGCCCGGGCAACCCGGTGTTGCCTTAGAACTTCCAGGTAGCGCCGAAGTACAGCTGGCGGCCTGCATAGGTATTGGAGATCAGGCGTGCCTTGGTGTCGCTTCCCAGATGCACGCGCTGCTCTGACTTGGTGGCGTTGATCACCGAGGCGGTCAGGGTCCAGTCCGGGGTCAGGTTGTAGGCAACATTCAGATCCAGCTGGTCATACGGTTCGGTGTAGACGGTGAGGCCATTGTTGAGCCCGCCGACCACTTGGCCGCGACGGTTGAACGAAGCGCGCGCGAGGAACTTCTCGTTCTCGTAGAAGACCGTCACGTTGGCCTGGTTCTTGGCGCTGCCGACCAGCGGCGAGGAGCCGATTTCCTGCCCGTCCAGAACAATGGAAGCCAGGTTGGTGTCGTTGTAGGTGTAGTTGGCCTGCACGCCGAAGCCGAAATCGAAGGTGTACTGGCCATACAGCTCGACGCCTTGCGACACACCATCGCGGCCATTGGCCTGGGTCTCGTAGCGCTGCACGTTCACCGCTTCACCGTTGATGACCATGGGCGTGTCGCGCACCACCGGCAGGGTGAAGTTGTCCACGTTCTTGCGGAACAGGCTGACGCCGGCGACCGCGCCCGGCTGGAAGTACCACTCCAGGCCCAGGTCGAACTGGGTGGCCTTGAACGGCTCCAGCTGCTTGTTGCTGCCCTGGCCGACCCAGCCTGCGGTCGATGCGCCACCGGCAACGCGGCGATCATTGACGTACTCCTCGCTGTAGTAGCTCAGTGCGCCCGGTGCTGCGATGTCGGTGTAGCCAGGGCGGGCGATCACCTTCGATGCGGCACCACGCAGCACCAGCGTGTCGGTGATGTCCCATGCGATGTTGAAACTCGGCAGCACGTCGGTGTAGGTGCGGTCCACGCCGATCAGGCTGTAGGTCTTGCTCTGCGCCAGGTCATGCGGCAGGCGCACGAAGCCGCTCTCGCAGCTGTAGGTCGGGTAGGCCGCAGCGGCGGGGTCGGTGCACGCCATCGGCGCGCCGGACGCGTTGTCCAGGAAGTAGTCGTTGAACTTCTCGATCGAGTCGGAAGACTGCGCGAACTGCTTGGTGCGCACCACGCGCACGCCGACATTGCCGCGCACGCGCTCGGTGCGGAAGTTGGCCTGGAAGTAGCCGGAGTAGATCTTCTCGTTGACGTTGTAGACGAAGTCTTCCTCGGTACGGTTGTGCGAACCACCGTAGGTCTTGTTCAGATAGTCGATGTACGCCGGGTAGTTGATGCCCGGGAACACGTTGGCATTGAAGCCACCGGCAATGTTGCTGATCGGATTGGAAAGGAAGAAGCCGGGCTGCGCATCGCCGGCAGTCGGATCGCAGCCACTCTGGTAGCGGCTGTTGTCATAGTCGGCCGGGTCACGGCCGGGGCACACCCAGTAGGTGTTGCCGGTGTTGCGGTGCACCTTGCCGTCGCGGTATTTGGCACCGAACTGGATTGAATCCAGCCAACCGGACTCGAACAGCTTGGTCACGTCGGCCTGGAAGTAGTTCTGCTTGACCTCGGTGCGCTTCCACGACGAATCGGTCGAGCCGGTGTCGACTTCGGCGATGCCGTTCATCAACTGCTGCTGCAGGTCGGGCGAGAAGGTGGCAGACGGCGTGCCGGTCAGGTCCCATGCGCTGTACTGGTTACCGGACAGGTAGTCGTTGCCGACCTTGCGGCGCGGCTTGGCCGACATGCGGAAGTTCATCGACGGACCACCTTCGGACCAGGTGCGGCCACCGGTGAACGAGGCCTTCCACAGCGGGCTGATGTCCCAGTCGATGGTCAGGTCGGCGGTCTGCGACAGCGCCTTTTCCTTGCTGTAGCCACCGGTCAGCTGCGGTGTCGGAATCGTGCAGTCGTCCGGGCCCCAGCCGCCGGGCTTGAGGCCGGCGGCCTTGGCCTGGTCTTCGCTGCAGTAGTAGGTCTTTCCAGCCAGCTTTTCGAATTGGGCACCCGTGACGGTGTTGCCGCTGGCATCGAAGTCCAGGCCATTGAGAAGGCGGCCTCCGGCCCAGTTGCCGTCCTGGTTGTAGCGCGCCATGCTCCATTCCGGAATCTTCAGCATGTTCTGGGTGTAGTCACCCTGCAGCTCGAAGCGGAAGTAGTTGGCGGTCATCGTGACGTTGTCGACCGGCTTGAACTGGAAGGTCAGCTGGCCGCCCTTGCGCTCGCGCTTTTCTTCCTTCACCGCGAAGTTGACCGAGGTCGGCATGAAGAAGTCGCTGTAGTTGCCGCCGGTCTGGTTGTTGAAGCCGGACTTGCCCCACCAGTAGTGGATGCCATCCTGCTGCTGCACGTTGCCATAGGCGTCGCGTGCCCTGCCGGCGCCGTACCACTGGTAGTCCTCGGTGCTGGCTTCCATGGTACGGGTCGTGCGCTTCTGCTGCGTCACGCCGACCAGCACGCCGAAACGCTCATCCTTGCTGTGCCACGAATAGAGGGCCGAGGCCTGCGGGTCGATATCGTGGTGGGTATCGGAGGAGGTGCCCTCGAGCGTGACGAAGCCCGAGTTGGACTCCATGTCCAGCGGACGGCGGGTGTGCAGGATGACCGTGCCGCCGATGCCGCCTTCGTCGATGCGTGCTTCCGGCGACTTGAACAGCTCGGCGCTGGACAGCATGTTCGACGGCAGCAGGGTGTAGTTGAACGAACGGGTGGCTTCGTCGTTGGTTTCCGACGTGGCCACGTAGTTGCCATTCAACTGGGTCAGGGTCAGGTCCGGCGCAAGGCCGCGCACGCTGACACTCTTGCCTTCACCACCGCTGCGGGTGATGACCACGCCGGGCACGCGCTGCAGTGCGTCGGCCACGTTCTTGTCGGGGAACTTGCCGACGTCCTCGGCGGTGATCACTTCGACAACGGCGTTGGCGTCGCGCTTCTGCTCAAGGCTCTTTTCGATGGCGTAGCGGTAGCCGGTGACCTGGACGCTGTCCAGAGTGGTGGCATCCGGCGCGCCGGTAGACGTGGCCTGTTGCGCGGCGGCGCCAGCCGGAATGACGGCGGCGGCCAATGCCAGCGCGATGGCCAACGACAGTGCGTCTTGGCCATGCGTACGTATTGAATGCTTCATTCCCATCTCTCCCTCTCTCCTGGATTGATCCGGTGACGTGGCACGGACAACTTGAATCGATCTAATTTGAAGTGACTTTGCGGCTGTCGCCATGTGGGTGGCAGAGCACCGCGCGTGTGGCCTGGTACGTCCTGTTGCTGCTCCCCCAACTCCCGGCCATCGCAATGTCGTTCTTGGATCGATCTAAGCGATGGGCGGGCGATTTTTAGCACGGGTCGCCCGTGGGCGCATGCTGCTGCGCAATATGGTACTGGCGTGGCGAAGGGATGACGGTTTGCTGAAATCAGTGAAATCGTTTTCGTGCGCAGGGGAAGGGTGAGTCGGCAGGGCTGCGCCCTGCACCTGCTTCAAGCCAGGGCAACGTCTACAGCCAAAGCCAAAGCCAAAGCCAAAGCGGCTCTGGGTTGTCTGTGGCTTGGCGGGGCGGTGTGGGCTGGCAGGACACGCCGTAAACCCGTCCCTGGGGGCTCGATGGCGCCATCCATGGCGCCAACGGTCCTGCCAGCCCACACCGCCCCACCTTTGACAGTTTCCCGGTGACGGTTGGATTGATCCTGGTGCGGCATGGGGTCATGGGGTCAGATCCGTTTTCCGTTGGAAAACGGATCTGACCCCGATTGATTTCGATATCCGACAGAGATTCATCCACGCATAGCGTGGATCTACAGATCGCGGAAATCTGTCGAAGGCGGGGTGGGTCCGGTTCCGGGGGCGTGAGCCGCATGGATGCGGCGACCGAGCTTACATGGACGTACTTGCAGCGTCCCCCGCAACCGGACCCAGCCCGACTCCCCACAGGAAACCAGCTTCTGCTGTTGCTGTTGCTGTTGCTGTTGCTCCAGCTCGTAGCAGGTGCAGGGCGCAGCCCTACCGAACACCCCCTCTCATGCTGCGCCGCAGAATGCATTCGGCTGAAGCCGCATGCTCTACTTGAATCGATCTAAATCCACGGTCTGGTGGGTCGGGCGTCATTCCAGGGGGAGCTCTCTGCCGGTCACGGCGGGACTCAGCGGAACGGTGCCGAACGACCCCGGCCGTCTGCCTCCGCGTCATCGACTACAGGAACCCGACATGCGCCCAGTGCCGTCCGCTCCCGCCGTCCCATCGACCTCGCGCCCGCTGGCGCGCCTGGCCTGCCTGTTGGCACTTTCGGCCATGCCGATGCTGTTGCAGGCCGCGCCGGCAGCGCTGGTGCGGGAGGTCAATACATTCATCGGCAGCAAGGACGACGGCAATACGTTCCCGGGCGCGTCGGCGCCGTTCGGCCTGATCCAGGTCAGCCCGATCGGCAGCCACTATTCGGGTTGGCGCTATGACGACGAGAAGATCCGTGGCTTTGGCCACTCCTTCATCTCCGGTGCCGGCTGCTGGGAACAGGGCGGCCAGGTGTCGGTGCTGCCGGTGACCGGCTCGATCGGCCCGGGCGGCGATTTCGATACCGGAAACCCCAAGAAATTCGACCACAAGACGTATGCCTCGAACTACACGCATGACGGCGAGATCGGCCAGGCTGGCTACTACAAGGTGCGCCTGACCAGCTACGGCGGCATCGATGCCGAGGCGACCGCGCGCACCCGTGCCGCGGCCGAGCGCTACACCTTCAGCCAGCGCAGCGGCGATGGCCACGTCCTCGTCAATGTCGGCCAGGCCAACGAACGCCATTCAGTGATCGGCAGCGTGGTCGATGTGGTCGGCGACCGTGTAGTCGAGGGCAAGCTGGTGACCAAGAGCTTCTGTGGCGGTCATCAGTACACCACCTGGTTCCGCATCGAGTTCGACCGTCCGTTCAAGGCGCATGGCACCTGGGGCGAGGGCGGTGGCCTGCCGGGTGCGCGGCACAGCATGGAAGGCGAGCAGAAGCCGAACGGTGCCTGGCTGACCTTCGACCTGGCCAAGGGCCAGTCGGTGACGGCGGTCAGCGCAATCTCGCACGTGGATGCCGAAGGCGCGCGCATCAATCTGCGCGCAGATGGCATGCAGGATGGAGCGCTGCTCGGTTTCGACCGCATGCGTGCGTTGTCCCAGCAGTCGTGGCGTGAGCAGCTGGGCCGGGTGCGTGTGCAGGGCGGCAACGCCGACGACCGCGCGGTGTTCTACAGCGCGGTCTACCACGCGCTGCTCCAGCCGATGACCGGCAACGACGCCGACGGCCGCTACCGTGGCTATGACGATGGCATCCACCGTGCCGACGGCTGGACCTACTACGAGTACTTCTCGCTGTGGGATACCTACCGCGCGCAGAACCAGTGGCTGGCACTGACCCGCCCGGACGTGGCGCGTGACATCGGCCGTACCCTGCTGGCGATCGACGAGCAGGGCGGTTGGCTGCCGCGCTGGGGCTATGCCAATTTCGAGACCAACATCATGACAGGCGATCCGGTTACGCCGTTCATGGTCGATCTGTGGCGCTTCGGCGCGCTCAAGGGCCGTGAATCGCAGGCCTGGGATGCGCTGCGCCGCAACGCGTTCGGCACGCCGCCGCTGAACTCGCGCATGGCTGGCCGCTCCGGCAACCCGACCTATCTGGACAAGGGCTACGTGGTCTACGACCGCGCGTTCCCGTCCAAGGGCATGGACGTCGATCCGCATCACGGCGGTTCGGCGACGCTGGAATACGCGCTGGCCGACTGTGCGCTTTCGCAGATGGCCGATGGCCTCGGCCATGCGCAGGACGCGGCGACGCTGCGTGAGCGCGGCCGCAACTGGCGCAAGGTATGGGACCCGCAGGTGCGTGACGCCGAGACCGGCTTCACCGGTTTCCCCCGCCCGCGCACCGAGGATGGCCAGTGGTACACCCCGGCCGATGGCCACTACAGCCCGCGCTCGCATCACGGTTTCCATGAAGGCACGGCGTGGCAGTACCAGTGGCTGGCGCAGCAGGACGTGCCGGGCCTGGTCGAAGCCATGGACGGCCGCGAACAGGCCGGCCGCCGCCTCGATGCGTTCTTCGCGATGGACGCGCTGCAGGCCGACCCGCTCAATGCCGCCCGCAAGGCGTGGGTGGTCGGGCCGTACAGCTATTACAACCAGTTCCGCTACAACCCGAACAACGAGCCGGACCTGCACGCGCCGTGGCTGTACACCCTGATCGGCCAGCCGTGGAAGACCGCCGCCGTGGTGCGTGCGGCGCAGCAGCTGTTCACCAATGCCCCCAACGGCGTGACCGGCAACGATGACCTCGGCACGATGTCGGCCTGGTACCTGTTCAGCGCCATCGGCGTGTACCCGGCGGTGCCGGGCAGTGGCCAGTTCCTGCTGCACACCCCGCGCTTCAGCAAGGTGGAAGTGGACATGGGCAATGGCCGCACGCTGCGCATCGACGCGCCGGGTGCCGATGGCCGCCGTCTGCAGTATGTGCAGGGCGTGCAGGTCGATGGCCAGCCGCATGCGCCGGTTTGGCTGGACTGGAACCAGCTGCAGCAGGGCCCGCGCCTGCAGTTCGCGCTCGACGCGAAGGCGCCGGAGCAGGGCTGGGGCACGGCGGTGAAGGACCTGCCGGTATCCTGGTGCGCGGCACCGGGTAGCCAGCTGCGCTGAGACGGACTGTGCCGTTCGCGGTGACCCAGCGAACGGCACGGCACGACAGGTCCCTGATCCATTAGGCTTGAGCATCCAGCGGAGTCCGGGAAGACGATGAACGACAACGGCAGCAGTCCCAGCAAACGCGCCGGCAAGGCGGTGACGGTGACCGACATCGCGCGTGCCATCGGCGTGTCACGGGCAACGGTGTCGCTGGTGCTGCGCGGCAGCCCGCTGGTCAACGTCGATACCCGCGCCAAGGTCGAGGCCGAACTGCGCCGCCAGCGTTATGTTTACAACCGCGCGGCGGCCAACCTGCGCCGGCGCACGTCATCAAGCATCGCGCTGGTGATCAACGATCTGTCCAACCCGTTCTTCGCCGAATTCGCATCCGGTGTGGATGAGGCGCTGGGCGGGCGTGGTTATGTGACCCTGCTGGGCAGCACCGGCGAATCGCCGGAGCGCCAGCAGGCGGTGCTGTCCACGCTGATGGAGCACACCCCGGCTGGCCTGATCCTGTCGCCGGCCGAGGGCAGTGATACCACGCTGCTGCGGCAGGCGCTGGGTGCCAATGCCAACGTGCTGCTGTTCAACCGCGAGCTTGAAGGGGCTGACTGGGATTTCCTCACCCTCGACAACCAGCACGGCGCCTATCTCGCCACGCGCCACCTGATCGAGCGCGGCCATCGCCAGATCGCTTTCTTCGGCGGCCACGCCGCATCCAGTTCGTGCCACCAGCGCCGTGCCGGTTTCCAGCAGGCGCTGGCCGAGGCCGGTCTGTCGCTGCCGCCGGGCTGGATGATCGAGTCGGCGCCGAATCGCCTGGAAGCGGCAGCGCGCACCGATGAACTGTTTGCCGATGGCCATCGTCCGAGTGCGGCGGTCTGCTACAACGACACCGTCGCGTTGGGCCTGATGCTGGGCCTGAATTCGCGTGGCATCCGTCCGGGCGGCGATTTTGCCGTTACCGGTTTCGATGATATTTCCGAGGCTGCGGTGGCGGTGCCGCCACTGACCACGCTGACCGCCGACCCGCGCGAGCGTGGCCGGCAAGCTGCGGCGCTGCTTCTGCAACGACTGGACGAACCGGATGCGCCGCCGCGGCGCACGGTCGCGCCGGTGCAGCTGCGCATCCGCGAAAGCAGTGCCGCACGACCGAACTGATTCCTTTCATACATCCCTTCCACGCAACAACGATCTTCCGCGCATCGAGGCGCGTACCGCATGCCGATCTCCGCAACGCCCCGTCCATCGGGTTCTTCGGGCAACGCACCCGCCGTCACCAACGGCAAGGCGCTGGCTGTCGTCACCACGATCTTCTTCATGTGGGGCTTCCTGACCTGCCTCAATGACATCCTGATCCCGCACCTGAAGGCGGTGTTCGAGCTGAACTACGCCAAGGCGATGCTGGTGCAGTTCACCTTCTTCGGCACCTATTTCCTGATGTCGCTGCCGGCGGGTCGGCTGGTGGCGGCGCTGGGTTACAAGAAGGGCATCGTGGCCGGCCTGGTGATTGCCGGTATCGGTGCACTGGGTTTCTGGCCCGCGGCCGAGCTGCGCATCTACGGCGCCTTCCTCGGTGCACTGTTCGTGCTGGCGACCGGCATCACGGTGCTGCAGGTCGCCGCCAACCCGTACGTCGCACTGCTGGGACCGGAGCAGACCAGCTCAAGCCGCCTGACCCTGGCGCAGGCGTTGAACTCGCTGGGCACGGCCATCGCCCCGATCTTTGGCGGCATGTTGATCCTGTCCAACACGGTGAAGAGTGCCGATGACATCGCGGCGCTGCCGGCCGCCGAGCAGCTGGCCTACCGTGCCGCCGAGGCGCAGGCCGTGCAGGGTCCATACGTGGGCCTGGCGGTGGCGCTGGTACTGCTGGCGCTGTTCGTGTTCCTGTTCCGCCTGCCGGCGTTGAGCGACGCCACCGAGCAGGCTGACCAGGGTCACCACCACAGCTACCTGGATGCACTGCGCAAGCGCCACCTGCTGCTGGGCGTGCTGGGCATCTTCTTCTACGTCGGTGCCGAAGTGTCGATCGGCAGCTTCCTGGTCAATTACCTGTCGATGCCCAACATCGGCGGCTTCAGCGAACAGGAGGCCACCCATTACGTGTCGGCCTACTGGACGATGGCGATGATTGGCCGCTTCGCCGGCTCGGCGCTGCTGGCGCGCTTCTCGCCCAGCCGCCTGCTGGCGATCTTCGCGCTGGTCAACGTGGCCCTGCTGGTTACGACCATGCTGACCTCTGGCAGCATCGCGCTGTACTCGGTGGTGGCGATCGGCCTGTTCAACTCGATCATGTTCCCGACCATCTTCGCGCTGAGCATCGAGCGCCTGGGGCCGCTGACCAACAAGGGCTCCAGCCTGCTGATCATGGCCATCGTCGGCGGTGCCGTGGTGCCGTACCTGCAGGGCGTGCTGGCCGACCACATCGGTGTGCAGGCCAGCTTCATCCTGCCGCTGCTGTGCTACGGCTACATCATTTTCTACGGACTGGTCGGCGCACGTACGCCGGCTTCCGCAACGCAGGGAGGCTGAGTCCGGAATGGGTGCCATTGTCTGCTTCGGCGAAATTTTGATCGATCTACTAGCGCAGCCGCCGGCCTCGGCCGACACCCCGCGCGCATTCCTTCAGTACGCCGGCGGTGCGCCGGCCAACGTCGCGGTGGCGGCAGCGCGACTGGGGGCGAAGACCCAGTTCGTCGGCATGCTGGGCCGAGACATGTTCGGTGACTTCCTGGCGGACAGCCTGGCCGAGCACGGCGTGGGCACGGATTACATCGTGCGTACCGATGCGGCAAAGACCGCGCTGGCCTTCGTCGCGCTGGATGCCAGCGGCGAGCGCAGCTTCAGTTTCTACCGGCCACCGGCGGCCGACCTGCTGTTCCGTGACAGCGACTTCCAAGCCGCGTGCTTCGACAGCGCGCAGTGCTTCCATGTCTGCTCCAACAGCCTGACCGAGCCGGCCATTGCCGAGGCGACCTTCGCCGGCATGGAGCGCGCCCGTGACGCCGGTGCGGTGGTCAGCCTGGACCTCAATCTGCGCCCGGCGCTGTGGCCGGCCAACGAGGACCCGACGCCGCGCCTGTGGCAGGCGCTGGAACGTGCCGACCTGGTCAAGCTGTCGCGCGAGGAGCTGGACTACCTGGCCGCGCCGCTGGGCAGTGACGGCGAGGCGACGGTGCTGCGGCGCCTGCTGGCCGCGCAGGCGCGCTGGGTCATCGTCACCGACGGTGCGGCCACGCTGCACTGGTACACCCGCGACAACCACGGCACGGTCACCAGTTTCCGCGTGGCCACGGTCGACACCACGGCTGCTGGCGATGCCTTCGTCGGTGGCGTGCTGGTTGGGCTGCTGGAGCGTGGCGGGGCCGGTGCAGGCTTTGCAGCATTCTGCCAGGACCCGGAGGCGATCACCGCCACGCTGCGATTCGGTGCCGCGGTCGGCGCTCTGGCTGTTACCCGCAAGGGCGCGTTCGCCGCGATGCCCTCGCTCGATGAAGTGCAGCAGCTGCTGCAGGACCAGGACATTACCGCATGAGCACCTCGCCCGATTTCCGTTCACCCGCGTTCCTGCGTGCGCACATCGCCGACACGATGGCGTTCTACCACCCGCGCTGCATCGATCCGAACGGCGGCTTCTTCCACTACTTCCGTGATGACGGCGGCATCTACGATGCCAGCCACCGCCACCTGGTGAGCAGCACCCGTTTCGTCTTCAACTACGCGATGGCATACCGCGAGTTCGGCAACGCCGAATACCGCGACGCAGTCGAGCATGGCGTGCGCTATCTGCGCGAGGTGCATCGCAATCCGGCCACCGGTGGCTACGCCTGGACCCTGCGCGATGGCAAGGTCGAGGACGACATGAACCACTGCTATGGCGTGGCGTTCGTGCTGTTGGCCTACAGCTGCGCACTGAAGGCCGGTCTCGAACAGGCCCGCGCATGGATGGACGAGACCTGGCAGCTGCTGGAAGCGCGTTTCTGGGAGCCGCAGCACGGCCTCTACAAGGACGAAGCCGATGGGCAGTGGAATTTCACCGGCTACCGTGGCCAGAACGCCAACATGCACATGTGCGAGGCGATGCTGGCCGCCTTCGAGGCCAGCGGCGAACAGCGCTATGTGGAGCGCGCGCTGCAGCTGGCCGACAACATGACCCGCCGCCAGGCCGCCAAGGCCGGTGGCCTGGTGTGGGAGCACTACGATTCCAACTGGGAGATCGACTGGGATTACAACCTGGATGACCCCAAGCACCTGTTCCGCCCGTGGGGCTTCCAGCCGGGCCACCAGACCGAATGGGCCAAGCTGCTGTTGATCCTGGACCGCCATGTGCAGGCCGATTGGCTGGTGCCGACCGCGCAGCACCTGTTCGACGTGGCCGTGGCGCGCAGCTGGGACGAGGCGCGGGGTGGCCTGTACTACGGTTTCGCGCCGGAATCGCGCCGGCAGCCGGGCATGGATGGCGCCCCGATCGGTGGCGACAGTTTCGTCTGCGACGACGACAAGTATTTCTGGGTGCAGGCGGAGACGCTGGCGACCGCCGCACTGATGGCCAAGCGTACCGGCGATGACCGCTATTGGCAGTGGTACCAGCGTATCTGGACGTATTCGTGGGAACACTTCGTCGATCACCGGTACGGCGCCTGGTTCCGCATCCTCGATGCCGACAACCGCAAGTACAGCGACGAGAAGAGCCCGGCCGGCAAGGTGGATTACCACACCATGGGCGCGTGCTACGAAGTGCTGAACGTCGTGCGTTGAGGTCTGCCGCGCTGCGCGCTCGCCGGACGTGGTCCGGCGCTACCGTGGCGTGTTGAATTGGTAGCGCCGGGCCATGCCCGGCGGAAAAACAGGAGCATCCCGTGCATCGCCTTCCCCTCGTTGTCCGCCTGCTCCTGCTGCTGGTTGCAGCCTCCTCCTTCCCGGTAGCTGCAGCTCCGCTGCAGGCGCAGTGGGAGTTCCGCATGCTGCCCGGCGACGCGCAGGGCGCCGCCCATCCCGGTCTGCAGCAGTGGCGTGCGGCCCAGGTGCCCGGCAGCGTGCACACCGACCTGCTGGCCCACGCGCTGATCCGCGATCCGTACGTTGGCGCGCCGGAGGCCGAACTACAGTGGATCGGCCTGGCGGCCTGGGAGTACCGCGCACGCTTTGACGTGGATGCGGTGACGCTGGCCAAGCCCAATGCCGAACTGCGCTTCGATGGGCTGGATACCTACGCCGAGGTCAGCCTCAACGGAAAGCCGCTGCTGCGCGCGGACAACGCACACCGCACGTGGCGTGCCCGGGTCGAAGGCCGCCTCCGTGCGAGCAACAATGAACTGCAGATCGTGTTCCGTTCGCCGATCCGCACCCTGCTGCCGGGCGTGCAGGCAATGCCGCACAAGATCGCTGGCAACTACCCGTCGCCGTATGGCGATGAGCCGAAGGACGCGATGGTCGGCAACTTCGCGCGCAAGCCGGCCTACCACTTCGGCTGGGACTGGGGTCCGCGCTATGTCACCGCCGGCGTCTGGCGCGGAATCGATCTGCAGGCTTGGGACGCGCACCGCCTGACCGATCTTGCGGTGCGCACGGATGCATTGAGCGCGGAGCAGGCGAAGCTGGCCGTGCTGCTGCGAGTGGAGCAGGGTGCGGCGGCGGGCTCGGCCGTGGTGAATGTGGATGTGCAGGATCCGCAGGGCCGCAACGTGGCCCAGGTGCAGCGCACGGTGCTGCTGAAGCCCGGCCAGAACAGCATCGAGGTTCCGGTTGAACTGGCCGATCCGCGGCGCTGGTGGCCAGTCGGCCACGGCGCGCAGGACCGCTACACGGTGCGGGCCCGCCTGGACCAAGGTGGCCCGCCGGAGCTGGTGCGCGAGCAGCGCATCGGCCTGCGCACGGTTGAACTGCGCCGCGAGGAAGACGGCAAGGGCGGGCAGGGCTTCGCTTTCGTCATCAACGGCGTGGAGATCTTCGCCAAGGGCGCCAACGTCATTCCGTTCGATGCCTTCCCCGCACGGGTCGACGCCGCGCGCCTGCGCCAGGTGCTGACCGCCGCACGCGACGCCAACATGAACATGCTGCGCAACTGGGGTGGCGGCTACTACGAGGACGATGCGTTCTTCGACATCGCCGACGAACTGGGCCTGCTGGTCTGGCAGGACTTCATGTTCGGTGGTGGCATGCAGCCGGGCTACGATCCGGTCTTCCGTGCCAGCGTGGTGGCCGAGGCACGCGACAATGTGCGCCGGCTGCGCCATCACCCCAGCATCGTGCTGTGGTGTGGCAACAACGAGGAAGAAACCGCCTGGAAGGACTGGGGCCACGGTCGCGACCTGAAGGCAGCCGACCCTGCGTTTGCAGCGAAGGTCTGGCAGGGCTATGTCGACCTGTTCGGCAATGATCTGCGTCAGGTAGTGGGTGAGGAGGGGCTGGGCGTACCGTACTGGTCCAGCTCGCCCAGCAACGACCTGGACGAAAAGGCGAACGACTCGACCCGTGGCGACAAGCACTACTGGCAGGTCTGGGGCAATCCGGCGCTGCCGGTGCAGGCTTACCTGCGCGAGACGCCGCGCTTCATGTCCGAGTACGGCCTGCAGGCATGGCCGTCGGTGGCCACCGTGGACCAGATCGCCACCCGCGCCGAGCAGCGCATCGACAGCCCGGTGATCCGCGCGCACCAGAAATTCATGGCCGGCGAGGGCAACAGCCGCCTGCTGCACTACATCGAACTGGGCTACGGCACGCCGAAGGACTTCGAGGACTTTGTCTACCTCAGCCAGGTGATGCAGGCCGATGGCATCGCGCTGGCCGCGTTGCACCATCGCGCTTCGCGGCCGTACACGATGGGCTCGCTGTACTGGCAGCTCAACGATGTCTGGCCGGGTGCTTCATGGTCCAGCGTGGACTACTTCGGTCGCTGGAAGGCGCTGCACTTCGCCGCGCGGCGCTTCTTCGCGCCGGTCACGGTAGCGGCGCTGCGCGATGAGGGTAGTACGCGGGTACGCCTGATCAATGACGGTGCGGCGCTGGATGCACGTTGGCGGCTGCGGGTGATGGACGTGGAAGGGAAGGTGCTGCGCCGTCGCGAGGTCGCGGTGACGCTGGCGGCGTCGGGTGTGACCTCGATCGGTGATTTCCGCGATGCCGAGCTGCTGGCCGGTGCCGACCCGAAGCGCACGGTGGCCGTGTTCGAGCTGCTGCAGAACGGGGCGGTGAGCGCGCGGCAGGTGGTCGGATTCGTCGAAGCCAAGGACCAGATGTTGCCGCGGCAGAAGCTCAAGGCCACGTTGTCCATCGAAGGCGACCACTATCGACTACGGCTGGAAAGCGCGGCTTACGTGCGCGCGGCGTGGATTGATTTCGGTGCGCTGGATGTGCAGGTCGAAGACAACCTGCTGGACTTGCTGCCGGGCGAAACCCGCGATATCGCCGTACGCGGCCCGGTGGATCTGGTTACCCTGCGCGAAGCGCTGAAGGTGAAAACCCTCAACGATCGATGAGGGCAGGTGAACCATGTTCTGGTAGGTGTCAACCTTGGTTGACACATCGGCCGTATGCCAACCAAGGTTGGCAACTACCAGAAGCGGAGCCGGGTAGGTGCGGACCGTTGGTCCGCACACCTTTCTTTTTTACAGTTGGATCTGCTGGAAGTTCTCGACCCGCTCGTGGCCATTGGCGGCCTGGCCGGTGCGCGGCATCGGGTAGTCGTCGCGGCGGTCGATCAGGCGCGTCTGCAGGCCGGCTTCACGGGCGGCATCCAGCTCTTCCACCACATCGGACAGGAACAGGATCTCGCCGGCCGGTACGCCGATGGCCTGCACGATGCGGCGGTAGCTGTCGGCCTCGCGCTTGCCGCCGATCTCGGTATCGAACCAGCCCGACACCAGCGGGCTGAGGTCACCGGCATCGCTGAAGCCGAAGAACAGCTTCTGCGCCGGCACCGAACCGGAGGAGTACACGTACAGCGGCAGGCCGGAAGCGTGCCAGCCCTTCAGCACCGGCGCTACTTCCGGGTAGAAGTGCGCGGTGTAGTCGCCGCGGCGGTAGCCTTCGTCCCAGATCAGGCCCTGCAGCGCCTTCAGTGCGGTGTGCTTGCGGTCCTGGT
The DNA here is from genome assembly GCF_049384845.1 of Stenotrophomonas sp. CASM101. Lineage (NCBI taxonomy): Bacteria > Pseudomonadati > Pseudomonadota > Gammaproteobacteria > Lysobacterales > Lysobacteraceae > Stenotrophomonas > Stenotrophomonas sp. CASM101. The sequence continues at coordinate 93,899 of NZ_JBMRFR010000008.1, forward strand.
CGATCCAGCCCTGCAGCGTTTCGGCCACCAGGCTGTCCTGGCAGGCGCCGCCGATCTCGGCAGCGACCGCATCCAGCCAGCGGCGGACGTCCGGCTGCTGGCCATGCTCGGCGACAAACGCGGGCAACGCCTTGCGCGCATAGGGGAACAGCACGTTCTTGACGAACGAGATGCTGCTGGTGGTGCCTTCGATGTCGGTCAGGATGACGCGGGGCTGCATGGATCAGGACGCCTGGGTGGGTACGTAACGGGGGAATTTCTGCGCGATGTCGGTACCGGTGAAGTGACCGACCCAGCCATCCGGCTCGGTGAAGAAGCGGATCGCCACGAAGCTCGGCTCCTCACCCATGTCGAACCAGTGGGTGGTGCCATCGGGCACGGCGATCAGGTCGTCCTTCACGCACTCGATCTCATAGACCTTGTCACCCACGTGCAGGGTGAACAGGCCGGAGCCGGCGACGAAGAAGCGCACCTCGTCTTCCTTGTGGAAGTGCTCGTCGAGGAACTTCTTGCGCAGCTCGGCGCGGTTCGGGTTGTCCGGGGCGATCGAGGCCACGTCCACGCTCTTGAAGCCGCGCTCGGCGACCAGGCGGTCGATGTCCGCACGGTAGGCGGCGAACACTTCCTCCTGGCTGGCGCCCGGCGCGACTGGCGCGGTGGCCTGCCAGCGCTCGAAGGTGACGCCGATCTTCTGCAGTTCGGCAGCGATGACCGCGCCGTCCTGGGTGTCCAGCAGCGGCGATTCGGGGCGGGTGTCGTCGTAGATGCGCAGTCGGCTCATGGCGGCAGCTTGAACGTCTCGGGGGAAGACAGGGTAGCAGGGTGGGGGCGGGGCGCAGATTCCGGATCGGCATCTGCACCTGCGCGCCGGTTCAGCTGCGCAGCTTGCGCAGTTCCAGTTCGCAGTGGAACAGGAATTCGAACGCTTCCAGGTGGCGGCGTGCTTCGGCCATATCGCGGCCCCAGGCGTACAGCCCATGGCCGTCGATCAGGTAGCCCCACAGGTTCTGCCGGTCGAGCAGGTCATCGACCTGCTGCGAAAGCACGTTCATGTCCTGGGTATTGGCGAACACCGGCACGTCGATGGCCATCTCGTGGGTGCTGTTGCCGGCGAAGGCCTTCAGCAGCTCGTAACCCTCCAGGCGGATGTGGCCCTGCGGCGCATACAGGCGCGAGGCGATGGTCTGCACCGGCGAATGCGTATGCAGCACGCAGCCGACCTCCGGGAAGCGGCGGTACAGCTGGGTGTGCAGCAGGGTCTCGGCGGACGGGCGCAACGGACGGCCCACGGCCTGGCCGTCGAAGTCCACCACCATGATGTCATCCTCGATCAGGCGGCCCTTGTCCTTGCCCGAGACGGTGATCGCCGCGTGGCGGTCGTCCAGGCGGTGGGAGAAGTTGCTGCTGGTGGCCGGGGTCCAGCCGGCGTGGGCCAGTTCGCGGATGTTGTCGATCAGCAGCTGGGCCAGTTCGCTCAGGCGCGCGGTGTCGTACGGGAAGGTGGGGGCGTTCATGTCGGCGATTTTACTGGATTCGGCCAACGGCTGAGCCCCTCGTGGCTGGTCGTATAGAGCGGTTCATGGGCGGGGCGGGGCAGGTGGGCCGTGCAGGGGACGCTGCAAGTACGTCCCTGTAAGCTCGATGGCGCCATCCATGGCGCCAACGCCCCTACACGGCCCACCCGCCCCGCCTCTGACAGGTTCCGGTGTACGGCCGGCCACGGAGTGAAGAAGGAAAAGCGAAAAGCGGGTCGCGGCGCTGCGCTTGCTCGGAGCCGAGCATGGCTCGGCTCTACAGGGAATTCATCGACCGGAGAGAATTCATCTCTCAGACGCAATTCATCCACGCATGGCGTGGATCTACCGGACGTGCCAGGAGACTGTCGGAGGCGGGGGGGGGGGAGGTTGCGGGGGCGTGAGCCGCATGGATGCGGCGACCGAGCTTACAGGGATGTACTTGCAGCGTCCCCCGCAATCTCCCCCCTCCCCGCCAAACCCTCAGTCCAGCTGTTGCTGTTGACGTTGCTCCAGCGGGTGCAGGGCCGCAGGCCCTGCAATGCAAAAAACCCTACTTCACACGCAGGCGGCTGTGCCTGAAGCCGTAGCAGAAATAGATCACGAAACCGACGAAGGTCCAGACGCCCATCAGCATCCAGTTGTGCATCGTCATCGCCGACAGCAGCGCCAGGCAGCTCAGCACGCCCAGGCTGCAGATCAGCCAGGCCATCGGCATGCGGAAAGGGCGCGGCAGGTCCGGTTGGGTGCGGCGCAGGATCAGCACGCCGGCGCAGACCGCCGCGAACGCAATCAGCGTGCCCATCGAGGTCAGCTCGCCGAGAATGTCCAGCGGGAACAGCGCCGCCAGCAGCGCGATGCCGATGCCGGTGATCACCGTGTTGATGTGCGGGGTGCGGTACTTCGGGTGGATCCTGGTGAACACCGGCGGCAGCAGACCGTCGCGGCCCATGATCATGAAGATGCGCGGCTGGCCGATGATCATCACCAGCACTACCGATGACAGGCCGACCAGCGCGCCGACCTCGACCACCCAGCGCAGCCAGCCCAGCTGCGGGTGTGCGGCCACGGCAGTCACCACCGGCTCGTCGGTGCCCAGCAGCTGGAACGGCACCAGGCCAGTCATCACTGCGGCCATCGCGATGTACAGCACGGTGCAGATCACCAGCGACAGCATCATGCCGATCGGCATGTCACGCTGCGGGTTCTTCGATTCCTGGGCCGCCACCGATACCGCCTCGAAACCGATGTAGGCGAAGAACACCATCGCCGCGCCACGCAGCACGCCTTCCATGCCGTACTTGCCCGGGCCTTCATTGGCCGGAATGAACGGGGTCCAGTTGCTGGTGTCCACGTACTTCCAGCCGACCACGATGACCAGCACGATCAGGCCGGTCTTGAGCACGACCATTGCCATGTTCATCGCCGAGGACTTGCTGATGCCGACGTAGCACAGCCAGGTCAGCAACAGTACCAGTGCCGCGGCGGGCAGGTTGGCGATCGCGCCGGTGGGCCGCAGCTGTGCGTCCAGTGGCGCACTGACCAGCGCCGCCGGTAGATGGATGTCGAACTGGCTGAGCAGGCTGAGGAAGTAGCCGGTCCAGCTGACCGCCACCGCCGATGCAGAGACGCCGTATTCGAGCACCAGCATCCAGCCGATGAACCAGGCCGACAGTTCGCCGAAGGTGGCATAGGTATAGGTGTAGGCGCTGCCGGAGACCGGCACCATCGAGGCGAACTCGGCGTAGGCCAGCGCGCAGAAGGCGCAGCAGATGGCGGCCAGCACGAACGACAGCATGATCGCGGGGCCGGCGTGGTTGGCGGCCGCCTGGCCGGTGATGACGAAGATGCCGCCGCCGATCACCGCGCCGATGCCGAGGGCGGTCAGCCCCCAGGGGCCTAGGTGGCGGCGCAGGCTCAGGCCGTTGGCGTCTTCATGGGCGGCATGCGGGTGCTTGGTGGCCCACAGTTGCTTGAACATGTGTGGTGGTCTTGTCGAAGCGCGCCAAGAGCGGCGCGCGGGGAAAACGGACGGGCCGGCGCGAGGCCGGCCCGTAGGCGGATCAGGGCGACTTGGCCAGCTTGCTGTTGCGCATGCCGTAGCCGAGGTAAATCAGCATGCCCAGCACGGTCCAGCCGACGAACAGGTGCCAGTGCACCACGAACGCCTGCCAGAACAGGAACAGGCAGGCCGCGGCGCCAAGCGGGCAGATGATCCACACCGCCGGTACGCGGAACGGGCGATGGATCTCCGGCTTGGTATAGCGCAGCACCAGCACGCCGATGCAGACGGTGGCGAAGGCCAGCAGGGTGCCCATCGACACCAGTTCGCCGAGCACGTTCAGCGGCACCAGGCCGGCCAGCGCGGCGGCGATCACGCCGACCACGATCGTGGCCCAGTAAGGCGTGCGGAACCGGGCGTGGACCTTGCCGAAGAACTTCGGCAGCAGGCCGTCGCGGGAAATGGTGTAGGCGATGCGGGTCTGGCCCATCATCATCACCAGCACCACCGAGGACAGGCCGGCGATGGCGCCGATCTCGACCAGGGTCTTCAGCCACGACAAGGTCGGGTAGGGCTCCAGTGCGGTGGCCACCGGCTTGTCGGTGCCCAGCAGGTGGTACGGCATCATGCCGGTCAGTACCGCGCAGACGATGATGTAGACGATGGTGCATACCGCCAGCGAGCCGAGCAGGCCGATCGGCATGTTGCGCTGTGGGTCTTTGGTTTCGCCGGCGGCGGTGGAGACCGCATCGAAGCCGATATAGGCGAAGAACACGATGGTGGCCGCGCGGAAGATGCCGCTCCAGCCGAACTCACCCGGCACGCCGGTGTTTTCCGGGATGAACGGCTGCCAGTTGGCCGGGTCGATATGGGCCGCGCCGATGCCGATGAACAGGCAGATGACGGTGACCTTGATCGCCACGATGATGGCGTTGACGAAGGCCGACTGGGTCACGCCCACGTACAGCAGGCCGGACACCGCCGCCACGATCAGCACCGCAGGCAGGTTGAACAGCTTGCCGGAGGAGACGAACTCGCTGCCGGTCCAGGCGATGGGCGCGGCGCTGAGCAGGTCCGGGAACGGCATGTGCAGCGTGGTGGTGATGAAACTGATCAGGTAGGCCGACCAGCCCACCGCGACCGATGCCGAGGCGAACAGGTACTCCAGCACCAGGCACCAGCCGATGAACCAGGCCATGCCTTCGCCGAGGGTGGCATAGGAATAGGAATAGGCACTGCCGGAGACCGGCATCATCGCCGCGAACTCGGCATAGCACAGGCCCGCCAGCGCACAGGCGAAACCGGCCAGCACGAACGACAGCATGACCGCCGGGCCCGCGTGGTTGGCTGCGGCCTGGCCGGTCAGCACGAAGATACCTGCGCCGATCACCGCACCCACGCCCAGCAGGATGAGGTGTTTAGCCGTGAGGGTCCGTTTCAACGTGGCTTCGCCGTCCAGGCTGCCTTCGATGGGTTCGCCGGCATCGACGTGCCCGGCCGGCTGGACCGGCTTGACCCTCAACAGAGCTTTCAGCATGCAGTACTTCCTAGTGATCGGATGGGGTGGGCGGCCGATACGTTGCCGGCTGCCTTGAATGGTGAAGGCCGTGCGAACAGCCCGCTGTACCTTAGCCAAAGCTGAAGCCAACGCACAAGCGCAATCGCAACAATGAACGGCGATAATGAGCAGTATTTTTCCGAACCGCCCCCATTCATGCGCCAGACCGCCGAAACCCTTGCCGTGCTTGACGATCGCCTGCGCGGTCTGTTGCGGGACTATGCCCGCCGCGAGCCCGCCCACGACACACTGGCTGCCGAATTCGGCACATTGCTGGATGATCCGGAAGATCCGTTCCGGCGTGAGCGGCTTGCAGGCCACTTCACCGCGAGCTGCTGGCTGGTCAGCGCCGACGGCCAGCGCCTGCTGCTGACCCACCATCGCAAGCTGCAGCGCTGGCTGCAGCTGGGTGGCCACGCCGACGGCGACCGCGACCTGGCCCAGGTGGCGCTGAAGGAGGCCGAGGAGGAGTCCGGCCTGAGCGGGCTGGTGCTGGAAGACCCGGCCATCTTCGATCTGGACAAGCACTGGATTCCGGAGCGCAAGGATGTGCCGGGGCACTGGCACTACGACGTGCGTTTCGTGATCCGCGCGCTCGGTGGCGAGGCATTCGTGCTCAGCGAGGAGTCACTTGACCTGGCATGGCGGCCGGTGACCGAAGTCGCGGCCGACCCCGAATCGGATGAATCCATGCAGCGCATGGCGCGCCGGTGGCTGGCACGTTGATGCTCTCGGACGGCTGTGCCGCGTTTGTTGCGGCTCATGCCTGTGGCGAGGCGAAGCAGAATGCTGCCCTTGCGATGATCAAGGCTGCATTGCCAGTCGTCACATGCATCGACTGGGAGCGCGTGCCATCGCGCCTGGGGGTCCCCGGGGTGGGGCGGGAGCGGCTGGCGCAGGAGTTGAGCGCCATTGCAGATGCTGTTGGCTTGCCAAGCGAGGCTGCGTTGACGGTTGTCCAGGTGGATGGGGCGGTACCTTCACTGGGCAGCCGCCTGCAGGACTGGCTGGCTCATGCCGAGGAGCTGGATTTCGTCGATACGCTGTTCCTGTCGATGGAAGACAGGGTTCTGATCCATTGGGACTTTTACAAGAACCTCCACGCCGTAAGGTTCTGAGGTGTTCCATCCACGCCATGCGTGGATGGCGCGATGCCGGAAGCAATCCGCCGGGGCATGCCCGGCGACGCCTTGCTCAATACAGGATGCGCGTCCGCAGCGTGCCCGGAATCGCGGCCAGTTCGTCGCGCACGGCGGCGGCCTGCGCCTCGCTGGCGGTGATGTCGATCACCACGTAACCCACCTTCGGGTCGGTGCGCAGGAACTGGCCGTCGATGTTGACGTTGTGGCGCGAGAAGATCTCGTTGACCTTGGACAGCACGCCCGGCACGTTCTGGTGGATGTGCAGCAGGCGCAGGCTGTCTTCGTGTTCGGGCAGGGTCACTTCCGGGAAGTTGACCGCCGACAGGGTGCTGCCGTTGTCGCTGTAGCGCACCAGCTTGGCCGCCACTTCCACGCCGATGTTGTCCTGCGCTTCCAGCGTGCTGCCGCCGACGTGCGGGGTGAGGATGACGTTGTCGTGGCTGGTCAGCGGCGATTCGAAGATATCGCCGTTGCCCTTCGGCTCGACCGGGAACACGTCCAGCGCGGCGCCACCGACGTGGCCGCTGGCCAGGGCCGCGTCCAGCGCATCGATGTCGACCACGGTGCCGCGCGCGGCGTTGATCAGGTGCGCGCCCTTGCGCATCTTCGCCAGCTCGGTGCTGCCGATCATCCACTGCGTGGACGGGGTCTCCGGCACGTGCAGGGTGACGATGTCGGCGCGCGCCAGCAGGTCGTCCAGGCTGGCCGCTGCACGGGCATTGCCCAGCGCCAGCTTGGTTTCCACGTCGTGGAAGATCACCTGCATGCCCAGCGATTCGGCCAGCACGCCGACCTGGGTGCCGATGTGGCCGTAACCAATGATGCCCAGCGTCTTGCCGCGCACTTCATGGCTGCCGCTGGCCGACTTCGACCAGCCGCCGCGATGGCATTCGGCGTTCTTCTGCGGGATGCCGCGGGTCAGCATGATCGCCTCGGCGATCACCAGCTCGGCCACGCTGCGGGTATTGGAGTAGGGCGCATTGAACACCGGGATGCCGGCCAGTTCGGCCGCATCCAGGTCGACCTGGTTGGTGCCGATGCAGAAGCAGCCCACCGCGATCAGGCGCTTGGCCTCGGCCAGCACCTCGGCGCTGAGCTGGGTGCGCGAGCGGATGCCGACGATGTGCGCCTCGGCGATGCGCGCCTTCAATTCGTCCTCGGGCAGTGCCTTGGTGTGCGCCTCGATCTGGCTGTAGCCGGCCGCGCTGAACACCTCCACGGCGGTCTGGCTGACCCCCTCCAGCAACAGCACGCGGATATCCTGCTTCGGGAACGAGGTCTTCTTCGGCGACATGGGGCAACACGGCCAGTGGGACAGGGGCCAACCACTATGCCAGATCGCAGCGCTCATGGTGCGGTGCGCAATTGGTTGCATCCGTAGCTATCTGCCTGCTCGCAGGGCTGGACGCTGGCGCGTGCCGCTGGCACGCTTGCCCGTTCTTCACGCCCCGCGCTGGACCGTCATGACCGATTCCCGCATTGCCTCGCTGCAGCAGGCCTGTCCCGGCCTGAAGCTGAAGACCGACCCGGCCGACCTGGAGCATTACGGGCGCGACTGGACCCGGCGCTGGACGCCGGCGCCGTTGGCGGTCGCACTGCCGGCCACGGTCGAGGAGGTACAGGCGGTGATGCGCTGGAGTGCGGGTGAGGGCGTGCCCGTGGTGCCGTCCGGCGGCCGTACCGGCCTTTCCGGTGGCGCGGTGGCGGCCAATGGCGAGCTGGTGCTCAGCCTGGAGCGGATGAACAAGGCGCTGGCCTACGACGCGGTCGATCGCACCCTGGTGGTGCAGGCCGGCATGCCGCTGGAGGCCGTGCACAACGCCGCGCTGGACCACGGCCTGATCTATCCGGTGGATTTCGCTGCACGCGGGTCGTGCACGATCGGCGGCAACATCGCCACCAATGCTGGCGGCATCCGTGTGATCCGCTACGGCAACACCCGCGAGTGGATCGCCGGGCTGAAGGTGGTTACCGCCAGCGGCGAACTGCTGGAGCTCAACAAGGGCCTGATCAAGAACTCCAGCGGCTATGACTTCCGCCAGCTGCTGATCGGTTCGGAAGGCACGCTGGGCGTGATCGTCGAGGCGACAGTGAAACTCACCGATCCGCCGCCAGCCAGCAACGTGATGCTGCTGGCCGTGCCCAGCTTCGAGGTGCTGATGCAGGTGTTCGCCGCGTTCCGCGCGCGCCTGCAGCTGCAGGCCTTCGAGTTCTTCACCGACCGGGCGCTGGAGCACGTGCTGGCGCATGGTGCGCAGGCACCGTTCGACGAGGTGCACCCGTATTACGTGGTCACCGAGTTCGCCGCCAACGACGAAGCGCAGGAAGCGGCGGCGATGGCCGCCTTCGAGGACTGCATGGGCAACGGCTGGGTCAGCGACGGGGTGATCAGCGCCAGCGACGCCCAGGCCGCCCAGCTGTGGCGCCTGCGCGAAGGCATCACCGAATCGCTGGCGCGCTACAAACCTTACAAGAATGATGTCTCGGTGCGGATCTCGGCGATGCCTGCGTTCCTGGCCGAGACCCAGGCACTGATCGGGCAGGCCTACCCACACTTCGACGTGGTCTGGTTCGGCCACATCGGTGACGGCAACCTGCACATCAACGTGCTCAAGCCCGACGACACCAGCGACGCCGATTTCGTGGCGCAGTGTGAACACGTGACCAAGCTGTTGGCGCAGGTGCTGGCCCGGTTCGATGGCAGCATCTCGGCTGAACACGGCATCGGCCTGGTCAAGAAGGGCTACCTGGACAGCACCCGCGGCCCGGCCGAGATCGCCCTGATGAAGGCGGTCAAACGTGCGTTCGATCCCCAAGCGCGGCTGAATCCCGGCAAGCTGTTCGACGTTTGAGCCGGGCAAATCCTTCACGCACCCGTTACGCTCCACGCATCCTCACAACCGGCTTCGAACCGATGACCCGTCCGCTTCTGCTGCTCGCCCTGCTGTCCCTGCCGCTGGCCGGCTTCGCTTCCAGCTTCGCCGGCACCTCGGCCGGTTCCGCCACCGGTGCCTCCTCCGGCTCCTCGGGTAGCAGCTCGGGTGACGACAAGGTGGTACTGGCTGCGCGCGACGACGCTGCGGCGTTCGTCGCCAGCGACGGCCAGATCCGTGGCGCCCGCCTGCAGGCCGCGCTGGCCCACCTGCGTGAGCAGAGTGCTGCCGCACAGCAGCAGAGCGACCTGGAACTGGCCCGCGCGTTGCTGGCGCGTTGATCCGGACTGCATGACCCCGGCGACATCGCGTTCTGTAGAGCCGAGCCATGCCCGGCTGAATGCCTGGCGCATGCGGATCGCAACAGCAGCCGAGCATGGCTCGGCTCTACAGAGGCTTGGCCGGTGGAACGCAGCCACGCATGGCGTGGCTCTACTGCTGGTCGCCCACGTCGCGCACGCAGCTGATCGCCTGCAGCTGGACCCGGCAGGGTTGAGCCCTGCACAGCAGCAGGTGGCGACGCAGACCCTGGCCGACGTGCAGGCACTGCTGCCGGATGGCCTGCTCCGCGCATTGCCGGCACAGGTCCAGGTGCGCTGGCGCGATGACCTGCCGGCCGATGTGCACGGCCGCGCGTTCGCCGGGCGCATCGCCCTGCGTCGCGAGCTGTTGGATGATGCCGTGCCCGGCGCGCGCCGCGCACGCCGCAGCGCGCTGGTACACGAACTGACCCATGTCGCCGACCGTACGGGGGCGAACTGGTCACGCAGTGTGCGCTGGCGTGATCTGGCTGGATGGCAGCGCAAGCCCTGGCATCTCGGCCGTGGCGACAACGATTTCCGTGACCGCAGTCCCGATGCGTATGAACTGAAGGACCCGGCCGAGTACCTGGCAGTGAACGCCGAGCATTTCGTGCTCGACAGCGAGTTCGCCTGCCGGCGCCCGGCACTGGCGCAGTGGTTCCAGGTCCATTTCGGAACCCCGCCATCGCTGCCACAGTCGCACTGCGCGAACGCGTTGCCATTGCTGCAGGCCGAATCGGAAGAGGGGGCGGCATCGCTGCTGCAGCTCGACCCGGCGCGTGTCTACGCCGTGGACTACCTGTTCGCCGAGGGCAGTGCGCAGCCGATGAGCCGCTGGGGGCACAGCATGCTGCGGCTGGTGATCTGCCGGCCGGGCCGTGCACCGGGTCCGGACTGCCGCCTGGACCTGGAGTACCACCGCGTGCTGTCGTTCCGCGCGTTTGTCGGCGATGTGCAGATTTCCAACTGGCGCGGCTTGACCGGCGGCTACCCGTCGCGGCTGTTCGTGCTGCCGCTGCAGCAGGTGGTGGACGAGTACACCAAGGTGGAACTGCGGGGCCTGCAGTCGTTGCCCTTGCAGCTGCAACGCGACGAGATCGCCAGCCTGCTCGAGCGCACCGCGCAGGTGCACTGGAGCTATGACGGGCGCTATTACTTCGTCAGCAACAACTGTGCGGTGGAGACCGCCAGGCTGCTGCAGGCCGGAGTGCCCCGGCTGGGCGAGGACGGGCTGGCCCAGCTGAGTCCGCGCGGTCTCAAGCGGCGGCTGGCGCGGCTGGGCATGCTCGACGAGCGGGTACTCACGGACCGCAACGCAGCGCAGGCACAGGGCTATTACTTCGCTTCCGCGCGCGACCACTACCAGCAGTTGTTCACAGTGGCGGCGACCCAGCTGGCCTTGCCCGCGCGCGATGTGCGCGGCTGGCTGAAGTTGCCCGCACCGCAGCGTGCGCCGTGGCTGCTGCAGGGTGACCTGCGTGCCAGCGCCGGGCTGCTGCTACTGGAGCAGGCGGCGCAACGCCGCGCCGAGCTGCGTGCGCGCGATGTGCTGAAACGACGCTTGCTGGCCGCACCGGACAGTGCCGAGACGCGCGGCCTGCGCCAGCTGCTGGAGCAGGGTGGGCAATGGTTGCGCCCGGGTACGCTGCTGGCGGACGGCGGCTACGGGTTGCCGCTGGCCGATGAGCAGGCGGTGCTGGCCGAAGCGGTTGCCACTGCCAGCGCAGAGGCGGTGCCGGCCTGGCAGGCGCTGCGCGTGCAACTGCGCCAGCAGTTGCCGGTGGGCCAGCGCAACGAGATGGATGCGATCGATGCCAACCTCGCCGCACTTGGCGCGCGCCTGCGGGAACAGGCAGCCACGCCCGCTACTGGCGCGGCAGTTCGATGACGAAACGGCTGCCGCCGGCGTTGCCTGCCGTGCAGTAGACGCGGCCGCCGTGCGCGTCGGCGATGGCCTTGACCACCGCCAGGCCGAGGCCACTGCCGCCGCCCTGGCGTGAACGTGAGCCGTCGGCACGCATGAACGGGCTGAAGATGTCGGCGTGCAGCTCCGGATCGATGCCCGGGCCCTCATCCTCGATTGCCACTTGCACATGTCCCGGTGTGTCATGCACGGCAATCCGCACCTTGCCCGGGCTGGCATAGCGGCGTGCGTTCTCCAGCAGCGCCAGCAGCGCCTGGCGGAGGCGGGTCGGGTCGCAGTGCGCGTTGTGTTCCTCGCGGCTGGTTTCCAGCTCCAGCACGAAGCCGGCGGCGCGGAACTGCGGATCGACCAGGGTCATCACCGAATGCACTTCGGCCACCACATCGGTGCGCGCGCGACGTACGTCCAGCCGCGCGTTGTCGGACAGGCTCAGCACGCGCAGATCCTCGATCAGGCGCGAGAGGCCCTCGACCTGCGCCAGCAGGCTGCGGAACTGTGACTCGTCCGGCTGGAACACGCCCTCGGCGAGCCCTTGCAGGCGACCGCGCAGGATCGTCACCGGCGTGCGCAGCTCATGGGCGATGGCCGCGTGCCACATCGCGCGCTCGCTCTCCATGTGCTGCAGGCGGCGGGCCATTGCATTGAAGTCCTCGACCAGGGTCGCCACTTCACCCGGCGAATTCTCCTCGACGCTCGCGCGCGCCCCGAGGTCGCCGCCGGCAAGCGCACGCACACTGTCCACCAGTGAATTCAGTGGCGACAGGATCCGGTGCGCAAGACGGAACGAAGCGGCGATGGCCAGCGCCAGTCCGGTCAGGATCACGCCCACCATCCATGCCAGTTCCGGCCCGGTCGGCAGCCAGCTTTCCGGCTCCTCGGTGCTGCCGGGGAAGAACTCGACCAGCACCGCGTACAGCAGCCACGACGACAGGATCATCATCACGATGACGCCGATCACCATCAGCGACATCGAGATGATGATGTGGCGGCTGAGCCCGGAACGGCGCAGGCGCGCCATCAGCGGTCGGCCATCAACCGGTAGCCGACACCGCGCACGCTGGCCGGGACGTTGACCATGCCCACGTCATCGAGTTTGCGGCGCAGCTTGCTGACATGGCTGTCGACGGTGCGTTCCAGCGCTTCGCTTTCCGGCAGGCATTCGTGCATCAGTTCGCTGCGGCTGAAGATGCGGGTCGGCGCCAGCGCCATGCAGTGCAGCAGCTTGAACTCGGTGAGCGTGAGCAGCACTTCGTGGCTGTAGCCTTCGCCCTCCACATGCACGGCATGGGTAGCCGAGTCGATCAGCAGCGGGCCCGCCCGCAGCGCGGTCGGTGCGTCCATGCGCGAGGCGCGCAACGTACGCCGCAGCACGGCGCGCACGCGTGCTGCCACTTCGGCCGGATTGAACGGCTTGACCACGTAGTCGTCGGCGCCCATGCGCAGCGCGGTGAGCTTGTCCAGGTCCTGGTCCAGTGCGGTCAGCATGATCACCGGCGTTTCACCGCGCTGGCGCAGCTGGGTCAGCACGCTCCAGCCATCCAGGCGCGGCAGCTGCACATCAAGCAGGACCAGGTCGGGGCGGGCGCTGCGGTGCAGGTCCAGCGCGCTGTGGCCGTCGGCGGCGCGCAGCGTACGCAGTCCTTCGCGTTCCAGATAGGCGGTGAGAATATCGGCGATCTCGGCCTCATCCTCGACGATCAGGACGAGGGCGGCGAGGGCAGGGGCGGCATGCATGCAGGGGCGGGGCCTTAAGGTGCTTGCCTCCATCGTATCTCCACAGTTCCTCCATCGAAACCCCATCATCGCCACGCACACTTCACGCTTCAGAACCTATCAGCCGCCTGCGCGGCATTGTGCACAGCAATGAGAACCTTCAGGACTCCGGTCGCGTTGATCGCGGCCCTCGCCCTGGCCGTGACGGCCTGCTCCGCCCCCGAAGCCACGCCCGAAGCGGCACCGCGCGTCAGCGTGGTCACTGTCGGCCCGCAGGTCGTGCAGCGCGACGATGAACTGCCCGGCCGTGTCGCCGCCGTTCGCACCGCACAGATCCGTGCGCAGGTCGGCGGCATCGTGCAGCGCCGCCTGTTCGAACAGGGCGCCGAAGTGCGCGCCGGCCAGGCCCTGTTCCAGATTGATCCGGCGGCGTTCCGTGCCGATGTCGACTCGGCACTGGCAGCGCTGCAGCGCAGTGAGGCAGCCCTGGGCCGCAGCCGCGTGCAGTCGCAGCGCCTGCATGCGCTGGCGGCCGCGCAGGCGGTCAGCCAGCAGCACCGCGACGATGCCAGTGCCGAGTACGAACAGGCCCGTGCCGCGGTGAACGAGGCGCGCGCGATCCTGGCCCGCCGCCAGCTCGACCTGCGCTATGCAACGGTCAGTGCACCGATTGCCGGCCGCATCGACCAGGCGCTGGTGACCGAAGGTGCACTGGTCGGCGTGGCCGATGCCGAGCCGATGGCGGTGGTGCAGCAGATCGACCAGGTCTACGTCGATGTGCGCCAGCCAGCGGCGCAGCTCGAGTCGCTGCAACGCAGTGCCGGTGGCGGTGAGCTGCCGGTGACGATCATCGGTGCGGCCGGCAGGCCGCTGCCCGAACGTGGCCAGATGCTGTTCTCCGGCATCAATGTCGATGCGCGCACCGGTGATGTGATCCTGCGCATCCTGGTCGACAACCCGCAGCGCCAGCTGCTGCCCGGCATGTACGTGCGCGCGAAGGTGCCGCGGGGTGCGCCGGCCAGCGCACTGACCGTGCCGCAGCAGGCCGTATTGCGCAGTGCCGGTGGCCAGGCCTATGCCTGGGTGATCGGTGGCGATGGCAAGGCGGTGATCCGCACGCTGGAAGTGGACGGTAGTGTCGATCGCCAATGGCTGGTGCGCACGGGCCTGAAGGCGGGCGAAAAGGTGGTGGTCGAAGGCCAGGAACGCCTGCAGGAAGGCGTGGTGGTCGATGCGCGCGACTGGCAGATGCCGGTCGCCAGCGCCGGCGCGGTGCAGGCCGGCAGCAAGGGCTGAGCCTCTACCGGGCCGGTCCCTCCAGGAAAATTCAACATGGCACGTTTCTTCATCGATCGCCCGGTGTTCGCCTGGGTGCTGGCGATCTTCATCATCCTGGCCGGCGTGCTGGCGATCCCGCGGCTGGCAGTGGAGCGCTATCCAGCAGTCGCCCCGCCCAGCGTCAGCATCTACGCAAGCTACCCGGGTGCCAGCCCGCAGACGCTGAATGACGCGGTGGTCGGCCTGATCGAGCGCGAGCTGTCCAGCGTCAAGCACCTGCTGTACTTCGAGTCGTCGGTGGACACCTCCGGCGAAGCCTCCATCACTGCGACCTTCAAGCCGGGTACCAACCCGGAGCTGGCGCAGGTGGACGTGCAGAACCGGATCAAGGCGATCGAGCCGCGCCTGCCGCGCAGCGTGCGCCAGAACGGCCTGTTCGTGGAGGCCGCCGATTCCGGCTTCCTGATGCTGGTCGGCCTGCGTTCGCCCGATGCCAGCGTCAGCGAGGCCGCACTGGGCGATTTCATGGCGCGCAACATCATCGAAGAGCTGCGCCGCATCGATGGCGTCGGCCGCGTGCAGTTGTTCGGTGCCGAGCAGGCGATGCGCGTGTGGCTGGACCCGACCCGGTTGACCGGCTACGGCCTGACCATGGGCGATGTGGCAACCGCGATCGAGCAGCAGAACCTGGAGATCTCGCCGGGGCGCATCGGTGATTCGCCGGGTGTTCCAGGCCAGCGCATCACCGTGCCGCTCAGCGCCGACGGCCAGTTGTCCACGCCGGAACAGTTCGCGGCGATCGTACTGCGCGCCGGGGCCGACGGTTCACGGGTGGTGCTGGGTGATGTCGCCCGCGTCGAACTGGGCGCGCAGAGCTATGCCTGGGGCACCCGCGAGGACGGCCATCCGGCCACCGCTGCCGGGGTGCAGCTGCGGCCGGGCGCGAATGCGGTGCGCACCGCGTCGGCGGTCCGTGAGCGCATGGCCGAACTGGCGCCGCTGTTGCCGCGCGGCGTGGAGGCGAGCATCCCGTTCGACACCGCGCCGTTCGTGAAGATCTCGATCCAGAAGGTGGTGCAGACGCTGCTGGAGGCGATGCTGCTGGTGTTCGCGGTGATGTACCTGTTCCTGCAGAACTGGCGCTACACGCTGATTCCGGCGCTGGTCGCACCGATCGCGCTGCTCGGTACCTTCGCGGTGATGCTGGCGCTGGGCTTCTCGATCAACGTGCTGACCATGTTCGGCATGGTGCTGGCGATCGGCATCATCGTCGACGACGCGATCGTGGTGGTCGAGGGGGTGGAGCGGATCATGGCCGAGGAGGGCCTGCCGCCGCGCGAGGCGACCATCAAGGCGATGCGCGAGCTGACCAGCGCGGTGATCGGCATCACCCTGGTGCTGACCGCGGTGTTCATTCCGATGGCCTTGGCCAGCGGCTCGGTGGGCGCCATCTACCGCCAGTTCACCGTGGCGATGGCGGTGTCGATCCTGTTTTCGGCGCTGCTGGCCCTGAGCCTGACGCCGGCGTTGTGCGCGACGCTGCTGCGCCCGAACACCCATGGCCATCATGGCCGTGGCGGGCTGTTCGGTGCCTTCAATCGTGGCTTCGAGCGGATGACCGGGCGTTACCAGCGTGGCGTGGCGTCGGTGCTGCAGCGGAGCGGGCGGGTGATGGGCGTGTTCGCCGCACTGGTAGTGGCGCTGTTGCTGGGCCTGCACTGGCTGCCGGGTGCATTCCTGCCGGAAGAAGACCAGGGCTATTTCATGACCTCGATCCAGCTGCCGGCCGAAGCCACCGCCGAGCGCACGCTGGCCGTGGTCGAAGCCTACGAACGGCATGTGGCGTCACGCCCGGGCATCGGCTCCAACCAGTCGATCCTCGGCTACAGCTTCTCCGGGTCCGGCCCGAGCGCGGCGCTGACCTACACGATGCTGAAGGATTGGGGCGAGCGTGCAGGAGCCACCGCGGCCGGCGAAGTGGAGGCCGCGCAGAAGGCGATGGCGACGATTGCCGAGGGCGAGGTGATGAGCGTGATGCCGCCGGCGATCGACAGCCTGGGGCGTTCGTCCGGCTTCTCGCTCGCCCTGCAGGCGCGTACCGGGCAGAGCCAGGCCGAACTGCGTGCGGCCCTGCAGCAGCTGCTGAAGCTGGCCGAGGCCAGCCCGCTGCTGTCGGAGGTGCATGCCGATGGCCTGCCAGCAGGTACCAGCGTGCGGCTGGACATCGACCGCGCCAAGGCCGAGGCGATGGGCGTGGGGTTCGAGCAGATCAGCAGCACGCTGTCGGCGGCGATGGGCTCGCAGTACGTCAACGACTTCCCCAACAAGGGCCGGCTGCAGCAGGTGATCCTGCAGGCCGATGCACCGCACCGGATGGAGCTGGAGGATGTGCTGAAGCTGTACGTTCGCAACAGCGAAGGCGGCATGGTGGCGTTGTCGGAACTGGTGACGCCGCACTGGACCGAGGCGCCGCTGCAGCTGCAGCGCTATCTCGGCTTCCCGGCGCTGAATCTGTCCGGCGCACCGGCCTCCGGCGTGTCGACCGGCCAGGCCATGGCGGAGATGGAGCGGTTGGCGGAGAAGCTGCCGTCCGGTTTTGCCCTGCAGTGGACCAGCCAGTCGCTGCAGGAGCGGGAGTCCGGTGCGCAGGCGCCGTGGTTGCTGCTGTTGTCGATGCTGGTGGTGTTCCTGGTGCTGGCGGCACTGTACGAGAGCTGGTCGATCCCGCTGGCGGTGATGCTGGTGGTGCCGCTGGGCCTGCTTGGTGCGGTTGCTGCGGTGCTGTTGCGGGGCATGCCCAACGACGTGTTCTTCAAGGTCGGCATGATCACCGTGATCGGGCTGTCGGCGAAGAACGCGATCCTCATCGTCGAGTTCGCGCGCCAGCTGCAGCAGCAGGGTCGCGGCCTGGTTGAAGCAGCGCTGGAGGCAGCGCGGCTGCGACTGCGGCCGATCGTGATGACCTCGCTGGCATTCGCGCTGGGCGTGGTGCCGCTGATGCTGGCGCAGGGCGCGTCGAAGGAAACCCAGCAGGCAATTGGAACCGGTGTGTTCGGCGGCATGGTCAGTGCGACCGTGCTGGCGGTGTTCTTCGTGCCGGTCTTCTATGTAGTGGTGCAGGGCGCGCGGCAGTGGATCGCGCAGCGCCTGCGCAGGCGCCGGCCGATGCCGGGAGGAACCGTGGATGGAACGGGACATCGTTGAAGACCTGCATGAGCGGCAGTTGGCAGCGCTGGAACAGCGCCTGCGGCAGGCATTGCTGGATGACGACCACGATGCACTGACCGCGCTGGTATCGCCGGCCTTGTTCATGATGGATGGCCACGGCGGCCGCATGCTCGACCTGCCGTGGCTGGGCGACTGGCTGACCGGAAACCTGCAGGTGCGCAGCCTGCAGTCGTACGCGGTGGAAACGTTGCTGTGCGGACGCCTGGCATTGTTGTCCAGCGACGTGCGCTTGTCGGTGCGCGGGCAGGGCCAGGAGCGCGAGCTGAAACTGCGCCTGCTGCGGGTGTGGACCTGCAGTTCCGGCGAAAGCGGCGCGCAGCTGCTGTCGATGGCGGTACTGGCCGCATGAGTGCGGTCAGGCCGCTTTCAGGCCCCGCTCACCGCGAGGTGGTAGGGTCGAGCATTCCTGTAGTGTCGACAAGGAGTCGAGCCATGCGTGTAGTTCCCAGTCTGTTGGCAGCCTCCCTGGGGTTGGTGCTGGTCGCGTGCCAGCCGGCCCAGGCACCCGCGGCGGGCAGCAATGACGCCCCGCCTGCCACGGCGCAGCCGAGCGCCAACACGGAAGGTGGCAGCGAGACCGCCTACCAGTGTGGTGATCTGAGTGTGGGCGCGACATTCAATGGCGAGGATGCTGCCACGCTGGTGATCGGCGACCGTAGCTTCGCCATGACCTCCGAGCGCGCGGCATCCGGCGCCAAGTACAGCGATGGTCTCGGCAACAGCTTCTGGACCAAGGGCAGCGATGATGGCCTGCTGAGCCTGAAGGGCGAACCGGATCGCGAGTGCCATGCGGTGGAAGCTACCGAAGGCGATGGCAGCGCCGGCAATGCGGCATTCCGTGCCACCGGCAATGAATCCGGCTGGCTTGCAGTCGTCGACGGCGATGCGCCGGGCCTGCAGGTGGAGGTCGATTATGGCGAGCGCCGCTTCGACGTGGCCAAACCCACCCAGGGCGCTGATGGATGGAGCGGAAAGGCGTCCGACGGCACCGACGTCAAGCTCAGCTTCCAGCGCACCACCTGCCAGGATGACATGAGCGGCGAGGCGTTCGAGGCCAAGGCGATGCTGACTGTCGGTACCCGCCAGTACCATGGCTGCGGCAACTTCGGTGCGAAACAGCCGTAACCGCTGCCACCGATGATCCGTCCGCTGCCTGCGGCGAACACGCCGCAGGCAGGAACAGGCAGCCGATCAGCGCAAGGCGCTTAGTCGGCACGGCCGGCGAATTCGCCGGTGGCGGTGTTCACCAGCACGCGTTCGCCATTGACGATGTACTCGGGCACCATGATTTCGATGCCGGTGTTGAGCTTGGCCGGCTTCGGGCGCTTGGTGGCGGTGCCACCCTTCAGTTCCGGCGGCGTCTCGATCACCTCCAGCACCACGGAGGCCGGCAGCTGGATCGCCACCGGCTGCTCGTCGATCACCTGCACGTAGATGCCGGTCAGGCCGTCGGTGATGTAACCGGCGTCGTCGCCGATCACGTCCGCATCCAGGGTGTACGGGGTGTAGTCCTCGTCATCGAGGAAGACGAAGGCATCACCGTCCTTGTACGAATAGGTGGACTGGCGGCGCAGCAGTTCGACCTCGACCAGGTTGTCGTCGGCATCGAAGCTGGCGTCGAGCTTGTTGCCGCCCGGCACGCTGTACATGATGAAGCGGAAGCGGACGTTGCCGCCGCGACCCTGCGGCGAGCTGCGCTCGATGTCGCGGATCTGGTACACGCCGTTGTTGTACTCGACGACGTTGCCCTTCTTGATGTCGTTGGCTTTCATGGTGATCTAGGTCGTTGGGGGAGGGCGCCGTCCCGGCGCCCGGGGGGAATCACTTCGGAGCGAGGCGGGTAGCGCCGTCCAGGCGGATGGTCTCGCCGTTGAGGTAGGTGTTGCCGAGAATGAAGCCGACCAGACTGGCGAAGTCTTCCGGCTTGCCCAGGCGCGACGGGAACGGGATCGAGGCGGCCAGCGACTGCTGCACGGCTTCGGGCATGCCATCGACCATCGGCGTCCAGAACACGCCAGGAGCAATCGTATTGACGCGGATGCCGAAGCGCGACAGTTCGCGCGCCATCGGCAGCGTCATCGACACCACGCCGCCCTTGCTGGCCGCATACGCGGCCTGGCCGATCTGGCCTTCATAGGCAGCGATGCTGGCGGTGTTGATGATCACGCCGCGCTCGCCGTCTTCGCCGGCGTCGTTGTGCTGCATGCGGTTGGCCGCGGCCTTGGCGACGTTGAAGCTGCCGACCAGGTTGACCATCACCGTGCCCTGGAAGCCGGCCAGCGGCATCGGGCCTTCCTTGCCGAGCACGCGACCGGCGCCGAGGATGCCGGCGCAGTTCATCGCCACGTTCAGGCCGCCGAGGAAATCGTGGGCCTGGTCGATGGCTGCAGCCACGGCCGCCTCATCGCTGACGTTGACATTGAAATAGCGGGCCTTGTCGGCACCCAGCCCGGCAACGGCAGCTGCACCCTTGTCGTCGTTGAGGTCGAACAGAGCCACCTTGCCGCCCTGGGCGACGAGGTGCTGGGCCACGGCCAGGCCGAGGCCGGAGACGCCGCCAGTGATCACGGCACGTACGGAAGACAGCTGCATTGCACGGTCCTGCAGGTTCGAGAACCGCCGATTCTAACGGAAGCGGCGACCGTCGCCGTTGTGCGCTGCGCCGCCCGAGCGGGAGCGGCGCAGCGGGGTGCTCAGCCGGTCGCTGCGAGCGCCTGTCCGGTGCGGCTGGCGGTGGCACGGCCGAGCAGGCCGGCCAGCCAGCGGCCGGTCTCGGCCAGTACCGGCAGGTCCACGCCGCTGTCCAGGCCCAGGCCCTGCAGCAGATAGACCACGTCCTCGCTGGCGACGTTGCCGCTGGCACCCTTCGCATACGGGCAGCCACCGGCGCCGGAGACCGCGCTGTCGACCACGCGCACGCCTTCTTCCAGGCAGGTGGCGATGTTGGCGATGGCCTGGCCGTAGGTGTCGTGGAAGTGCACGGCCAGTGCCGTCATCGGAATCTCGGCGGCAACCGCCTGCAGCATCGCCCGTGCCTTGCGCGGGGTGCCGACGCCGATGGTGTCGCCCAGCGAGATTTCGTAACAACCCATCTGGTGCAGGGCGCGCGCCACCCGCACCACGTCGGCCAGTGGCACCTCGCCCTGGTAGGGGCAGCCGAGTACGGTGGAGACATAGCCGCGCACGCGTACGCCATCGGCGGCGGCGCGGCGCAGGATCGGCTCGAACCGGGCCAGCGACTCGTCGATGCCGGCATTGGTGTTGGTGCGGTTGAAGGCCTCGGACGCAGCGGTGAACACCGCCACTTCCTCCACGCCCACCGCGCGGGCGCGGTCGTAGCCCTGTTCGTTCGGCACCAGTACAGGGTAGTGGATGCCGGGGCGGCGCTGGATGCCGGCGTAGACCTCGGCGGCATCGGCCAGCTGCGGAATCCACTTCGGGCTGACGAAACTGGTCGCCTCGATGCTGCGCAGGCCGGTGGCCGACAGGCGGTTGATCAGTTCGATCTTGTCGGCGGTGGACACCGACTGCTTTTCGTTCTGCAGGCCGTCACGCGGGCCGACCTCGACGATGCGGACGTAGTCGCTCATGCAGCTACCTCGCCGACGGGGCGATGGCAGACCGCTTCGATGTTGTTGCCGTCCGGGTCGAGCACGAAGGCGGCGTAGTAATCCGGGTGGTACCACGGGCGCAGGCCCGGCGCGCCGTTGTCGCGGCCACCGGCGGTGAGGGCGGCGGCGTGGAAGGCGTCCACCTGCGCGCGGCTGGCGCAGGCGAAGGCCACGTGCACGCCGTGGCTGGCGGTGCCGCCATTGCCGAGCCAGAAGAACGGCTTGCCGTCGCTGCCGAAGCCGACGTGGTCGTGGTCGCCGGTCAGTTCGGCGCTCACTTCCATCACCACGCCGATCTGCAGTGGCGCCAGTGCCTGCAGGAAGAAGGCCTTGCTGCGCGCCAGGTCGGCGCTGGTCAAACCAAGATGATCGAGCATGTTCAGGCTTCCGTGACCCAATGGGGGGCGCGCTTGTCGAGGAAGGCGCCCAGGCCCTCCTGGCCCTCGGCGGACACCCGCAGGCGCGCGATCAGGGCGGCATTATCGCGATCCAGGGTGTCGCGGTCATGGCTGTCCCGGACCTGCCGCACCAGCTGCTTGGCGGTGGACGAGGCGATCGGGCCTGCCTTGTCGAGCAGGGCCAGCTGGCGTTCCAGCGCCTCGTCCAGGCGCTCGGGTTCGACCAGCTGGTGGACCAGGCCGATCCGCAGTGCGGTCTCGGCATCGAAGTGCTCGCCGGTGGCGAACCATCGACGGGCCTGGCGTGGGCCGATGGCCTCGATCACATAGGGGGAGATCACCGCCGGCAGCAGGCCCAGGCGGCTTTCGGTCAGGCCGAAGCGGGCCACGGTGCTGGCGATGGCGATGTCGCAGCAGGCGACCAGGCCGACACCGCCGCCGAAGGCCGCGCCGTGGACCCGTGCCAGGGTCGGCTTGGGCAGCTCGTCCAGGGTGCGCATCAGCCGGGCCAGGGCCAGCGAGTCCTCGCGGTTATCGGCTTCGCTGGCCGCAGCCATGCCGCGCATCCACTGCATGTCGGCGCCGGCCGAGAAGGAGGCGCCATGGCCGGCCACCACCACGGCCCGGATCGAATCGTCCCGTCCGGCGGCCTCCAGCGCGGCGGTCAGCCGGGCGATCAGGCTGGCGTCGAAGGCATTGTGCAGTTCCGGCCGGTTCAGCCAGAGGGTGATGACGGCGCCGCGGCGCTCGATCTGCAAAGCATCGTTCATGGGATTCCAGGGTCACTCCATACCTGTATGGATCATAGCGGGCCATTGGTCATGGGCCATGACGCGACGCGGGAATGTTAGAATCGAGAACCATTTACATCCAGCAGAGAACACGCTAGATGACGCTGTCCGAACTGCCGCTGCACACCTCGGCCGTGGTCGAGTCCGTGCAGGACCTGCACGCCAACGATGCCATCGCCCGTCGCCTGCGCGAGCTGGGTTTCGTCAATGGCGAGGAAGTGCGCCTGGTGGCCAAAGGTCCGGTGGGGGGCGAGCCGCTGCTGGTGCAGGTCGGGTTCACCCGGTTCGCGCTGCGGATCAGTGAGGCCAAGCGCATCGTGGTAGACGCCAACCGCCAGGAGCGACGCGCATGAGCGCTTCCGCTGCCACCGCCCCGCTGCGCATTGCGCTGGTCGGCAACCCCAACAGCGGCAAGACCGCGCTGTTCAACCAGCTGACCGGCAGTCGGCAGAAGGTCGCGAACTACACCGGCGTCACCGTAGAGCGCAAGGAGGGCCGCCTGCGTGCGCCGTCCGGCCGTGAATTCGCGGTGCTTGATCTGCCGGGCGCCTACAGCCTGCATCCGGCCAGCCTGGACGAGGCGATCACCCGCGACCTGTGCCGGGGCTTCTACCCGGGCGAAGCCGCGCCGGACGTGCTGCTGTGCGTGATCGACGCCACCAACCTGCGCCTGCACCTGCGCTTCGCGCTGGAGCTGCGTGAGCTGGGCAAGCCGATGGTGGTCGCGCTGAACATGGTCGACGCCGCACAACGCCGCGGCATCCAGGTGGATGTGGCCGCGCTGGAACGCGAGCTGGGCGTGCCGGTGGTGGAGACCGTGGCGGTGCGCAAGCAGGGCGCCAAGGCCTTGGTCGAGCGCCTCGATGCGATGGTGCCGCACCTGGATGCGCCGGTGCCGGGCCCGGAAGGTGGCATCGACTACCACGCCAAGGTGCGCGAGATCCTTTCGGTCGCCGTGCGCATGCCGGCGCGAACCGCGAAGATCGACGACGCGCTGGACCGCTGGCTGCTGCACCCGGTGTTCGGGCTGATCAGCCTTGCGGTGGTGATGTTCCTGATCTTCCAGGCGGTGTATGCCTGGGCGACGCCGTTGATGGATGGCATCGAGGCTGGCTTCGCCTGGCTCGGTACTCTCGTTGGCAGCGTGTTGCCGGAGGGTCCGCTGGCCAGCCTGCTGACCGACGGCATCATCGCCGGTGTCGGTGGCGTGGTCGTGTTCCTGCCGCAGATCCTGATCCTGTTCTTCTTCATCCTGGTGCTGGAGGAATCCGGCTACCTGCCGCGCGCGGCGTTCCTGCTCGACCGCATGATGGCCGCTGCCGGCCTGTCTGGCCGCTCGTTCATCCCGCTGCTGTCCAGCTTCGCCTGCGCGGTGCCGGGCATCATGTCCACGCGCAGCATCCAGGACCCGCGTGACCGCCTGGCCACCATCCTGGTCGCACCGCTGATGACCTGTTCGGCGCGCCTGCCGGTGTACGCGCTGCTGATCGGTGCGTTCATTCCGCAGAAGACCGTGTGGGGCGTGTTCAACCAGCAGGGCCTGGTGCTGTTCGGCCTGTACGCCGCCGGCATCCTCAGTGCGCTGGCGATGTCGTGGATCATGAAGAAGTGGCGCCGCGACAAGAGCGAGCATCCGCTGATGCTGGAGCTTCCGTCGTACCGGCTGCCGCATGCGCGCGACCTGGCGGTGGGGCTGTACGAGCGCGGCATGATCTTCCTCAAGCGCGTCGGCGGCATCATCCTGGCGCTGACCATCCTGCTGTGGGTGCTGCTGTCGTTCCCAGCGGCGCCGGCGGGCGCCACGATGCCGGCCATCGACTATAGCTACGCCGGCCAGATCGGCCATGCGATGGCGGTGTTCTTTGCACCGCTGGGCTTCAACTGGCAGATCTGCATCGCGCTGATCCCGGGCCTGGCCGCGCGTGAGGTGGCGGTGTCGTCGCTGGCGACGGTGTATGCGCTGTCGGCGGCGGATGACGATGCGGCCAGCCAGGCACTGACCCCGTTGATCAGCGATGGCTGGTCGCTGGCCACGGCCCTGTCGCTGCTGGTCTGGTACATCTACGCACCGATGTGCATCTCGACGCTGGCCACCATCAAGCGCGAGACCAACTCGTGGAAGCAGATGGCCTTTGCCGCGTTCTACCTGTTCGCCGCAGCTTACGTGGCGGCGCTGATCACCTACCAGGTGACCAGGGCGCTGGGAGGTAGCTGATGGATACCGGGCTGCTGATCCAGTACCTGATCATCGCGGTGGCCGTGCTGGTCAGCGCCTGGGTGGTGCTGAAGAAGCAGTTCCCCGGCACGGTGCGCACGCTGCGCGGTGCCTTGGCGCTGGCTCTGCTGAAGCCGGGCCGCCCGGCCTGGGCGCAGGCGCTGGGGCGGAAGATCGCGCCGCCTGCCAGCGGAGGTGGCGGTGCCTGTGGCGGTTGCGACAGTTGCGGGCCGACCAACAAGAAGTAGCGTCGAGCCATGCTCGACGGCGGCTGTGCGGCGGGTGCGAACTTTCGGCCTGTGGGTGCGAACCTTGGTTCGCACGCTTTCCGGGGTTCAGACCTCTTTGCGGATGATCGCGCGAAAGCGTCCCTCCTGCTGCATCCGCCGTACCGAGGCGCGATTTCCATGGGTCGCTGCGAAGCCCGCCACGTCGGCAAGGGCATTGAGCAGCAGGCGCTTCATCGCGTTGCGATCGCCAGCATCGAGCAGGTCATGAAGATCCTGCTGGGTGAAAGCCCGGCGCAGGCCTGGCGTCTCTTCGATACGCCAGTCGACATGCGGCGTGGGGATGCTGGAGCGGTACCTGAAAGCCGTTTCAAGATCGTCGGGCGTGAGGGGGTGCACGAGCAACTCTGGAAAGTAGAGTCCAGCATTCACATAGAAACCGCGGCTTTCGCTGGCGCGTTGGTGATTCACGACAAGCAGGGCGTCATCCAGCAAGCGGTAGCGGGTGGTCGTGGTCCCGGCATAGCCGGTCTTCCTGGCGCACTTGCTGAAGACGGTCGCGGATTTCATGGGCGTTGCCTGGGCCGGAAGAGGGGACCACAGCCTTGAGTGGCCGCGTTTCTGCGTCCAGTGGTAAACGCGACATCTACGGTGTCGCATGCGCTCCGCCTGGTGCAGTCAAGAGAGGCGTACCCAGGGAGGAACGAGCATCCATTGCGCGGAAGGTCACCCAGCGTCGCAGTGACGGCGCTTGCCGGAGCAGGCGTGCTGCCGCTAGCCTGCAGGCATGAACCAGACTCCCCTGCGATTGCTCATTCACGGCGCCTCCGGGCGCATGGGCCAGGCCCTGCTGCGGCTGGCCGCCGAACATCCCGAAACCCTGCAGATCGTGGCCGCCGTGACCGGCCGTGCGCCGGCGCAGCGCGTGGTCGACGGCGTGCCGTTCTTTGGTGCCAGCGAACTGTCCGGTGCGCCGGTGTTCGACGTGGCCATTGACTTCAGCCTGCCGGAGGGCTTCGACCCGATGCTGGCGCTGTGCGTGGAACGCGGCGCGGGGCTGGTGTCGGGTACCACCGGCATCTCCGGCACGCAGCGGCAGGCGCTGGATGCAGCAGCGGCGAAGATCCCGTTGGTCTGGGCGTCGAACTTCAGCCTGGGCGTGGCGGTGCTGGACGAGCTGGTGGAGCGCGCCGCGCAGGCGCTGGCCGGCTGGGACTGCGATATCGTCGAATCGCACCACACGCAGAAGAAGGACGCACCGTCAGGCACCGCGCTAACCCTGGGCGCGGCCGCGCAGCGCGGCGGAGCGGAGCCGCATTACGCGAGCCTGCGTGCTGGCGACATCGTAGGTGAGCATCTGGTGCAGTTCACCGGGCTGGGCGAGCGCATCGAGCTGGTGCATAGGGCCACCAACCGCGACATCTTCGCCCGCGGTGCGCTGTTCGCCGCCCGCCAGCTGCAAGGCCGGGCCCCGGGCAGCTACCGGGTGCGGGACCTGCTGGCGTAAGGCGGTAGTGCCGGCCGCTGGCCGGCAACCCAGGGTCACGGGACGCCGATGGGATTGCCGGCCAGCGGCCGGCACTACCGGGTGGCGGGTGCCGCATACGCGGCCGCATTGAGATGAATGCGCAATCGCCTGTTCATATAGCGCGATAACCGCTGGCGCGAGCGCCCCGGCAGCGTTACAATTCGCACTCGCCGAATCACGAAAGCCGGACCGGTCCCAGACCGCACGTCCGCGCTTTTTTGCAACCGGATTTCCGTGAAGCGCAGGCGTGACTTCGGCAGCCCCCTCGGTAGCCAAAGTGAGATTCCCGTGACCCAAGCCGCAATCCTCGTCCTCGAAGACGGCACCGTATTCGAGGGCGAATCCGTAGGCGCGCCCGGCCTGTCCGTCGGTGAAGTGGTGTTCAACACCGCCATGACCGGCTATCAGGAAGTATTGACCGACCCGTCCTACGCCCGGCAGATGGTCACGTTGACCTATCCGCATATCGGCAACACCGGCATGACCGACCAGGACGATGAAGCGTCCAAGGTGTGGTCGGCCGGTCTGATCGTGCGCGACGTCCCGCGCCGTCCCAGCAACTGGCGCAGCCAGCTGTCGCTGCAGGACTGGCTGATCCAGCGGGGCGTGGTCGCCATCGCCGGCATCGACACCCGCAAGCTGACCCGCATCCTGCGCGAGAAGGGCGCGCAGAACGGTGCGCTGATGGCCGGCGACATCGACGTGGAAAAGGCACTGGAAGCCGCCCGCAAGTTCCCGGGCCTGAAGGGCATGGATCTGGCCAAGGTCGTCACTACCGAGAAGACCTACACCTGGACCGAGGGCCAGCTGGACCTGGATGCCAATGCTTTCGTCAGCGTGCCGGCCCGGTTCAAGGTCGTGGCCTACGACTTCGGCGTGAAGACCAACATCCTGCGCATGCTGGCCGAGCGCGGCTGCGAAGTGACCGTGGTGCCGGCGCAGACCCCGGCCGCCGAAGTGCTGGCACTGAAGCCGGACGGCGTGTTCCTGTCCAATGGCCCGGGTGACCCGGAACCGTGCGACTACGCCATCGACGCGATCAAGGCCTTCATCGACGTGAAGATCCCGACCTTCGGCATCTGCCTGGGCCACCAGCTGCTCGGCCTGGCCTCTGGCGCGAAGACCATGAAGATGGGCCATGGCCACCACGGTGCCAACCACCCGGTGCAGGACCTGGACAGTGGCCGGGTGATGATCACCTCGCAGAACCACGGTTTTGCGATCGATGAGGCAACCCTGCCGCCGACCCTGCGCGTGACCCACCGTTCGCTGTTCGACGGCACCAACCAGGGTGTCGCCCGCACCGACGTGCCGGCGTTCTCGTTCCAGGGCCATCCGGAAGCATCCCCGGGCCCGCACGATGTCGGTCCGCTGTTCGACCGCTTCGTGGTGCTGATGGAGCAGGCCAAGGCGTGATCAGTACGCCGCCGGCCTGCCGGTGGCGTCGCGATGGACCGTAAACCCCGCATCGCTGCTGCCCCTGGCGCGGCGCTGCGGATCAAGATTCCTGATCGACAGCGTGCGATCACCCCCCTTGTCACGCTGTACTGACTTAGAGAAGAAAATGCCCAAGCGCACTGACCTCAAGACCATCCTCATCATCGGTGCTGGCCCGATCGTCATCGGCCAGGCCTGCGAGTTCGACTACTCCGGCGCCCAGGCCTGCAAGGCCCTGCGTGACGAGGGTTACCGCGTGGTGCTGGTCAACAGCAACCCGGCCACGATCATGACCGACCCGGAGATGGCCGACGCCGTCTACATCGAGCCGATCAACTGGCAGACGGTCGAGAAGATCATCGCCAAGGAAAAGCCCGATGCGCTGCTGCCGACCATGGGTGGCCAGACCGCGCTGAACTGCGCGCTGGACCTGGCCGACAACGGCGTGCTGGAGAAGTACAACGTCGAACTGATCGGCGCCAAGCGCGAAGCGATCCGCATGGCCGAAGACCGCGAGCTGTTCCGCGTGGCCATGGGTGAGATCGGCCTGGAGTGCCCGACCGCCGCCGTTGCCCACACCCTGGACGAAGCGCTGGAAATCCAGACCCGCGTCGGCTATCCGACCATCATCCGCCCCAGCTTCACCCTGGGCGGCAGCGGTGGTGGCATCGCCTACAACCGCGAAGAGCTGGTCGAGATCGTCAGCCGCGGCCTGGAGCTGTCGCCGACCACCGAAGTGCTGGTGGAAGAGTCGGTGCTGGGCTGGAAGGAGTTCGAGATGGAAGTTGTCCGCGATACCGCGGACAACTGCATCATCGTCTGCTCGATCGAAAACCTCGACCCGATGGGCGTGCATACCGGTGACTCGATCACCGTGGCGCCTGCGCAGACCCTGACCGACAAGGAATACCAGCGCCTGCGCGATGCCTCCATCGCCGTGCTGCGCAAGATCGGCGTCGATACCGGTGGCTCGAACGTGCAGTTCGGCATCAACCCGAAGACCGGCCGCGTGGTCGTCATCGAGATGAACCCGCGCGTGTCGCGTTCCTCGGCGCTGGCGTCCAAGGCCACCGGCTTCCCGATCGCCAAGGTCGCCGCCAAGCTGGCCGTGGGTTACACCCTAGACGAACTGAAGAACGAGATCACCGGTGGCCTGACCCCGGCCTCGTTCGAGCCATCCATCGACTACGTGGTCACCAAGATCCCGCGCTTCGCCTTCGAGAAGTTCCCGGCCGCCGATGCCCGCCTGACCACCCAGATGAAGTCGGTGGGCGAGGTGATGGCGATGGGCCGTACCTTCCAGGAGTCGGTGCAGAAGGCCCTGCGTGGTCTTGAGACCGGTAAGGTCGGCTTCGACCCGACCGGCCTGGACCTGGCCAACGAAGACGACCTGCAGACCCTGCGCCGCGAGTTGAAGGCGCCGGGCCCGGAGCGCCTGTTCTTCGTCGCCGACGCGTTCCGCGCCGGCATGAGCGTGGAAGAGATCTACGCACTGTCGTTCATCGACCACTGGTTCCTGGACCAGATCGAGGAAATCATCGCTGCAGAAGGCGAAGTCGCTGCCGGTGGCATCGACGCGCTGGACGCCGCACGCCTGCGCAAGCTGAAGCGCGCTGGCTTCTCCGATGCGCGCCTGGCGCAGCTGACCGGCACCAATGAAGCCGCCATCCGCGCGCTGCGTCGTGCGCACAAGGTGCGCCCGGTCTACAAGCGCGTGGACTCCTGCGCCGGCGAGTTCTCCACCGGTACCGCCTACCTGTACTCGACCTACGAGGACGAGTGCGAGGCCGCGCCGAGCAACCGCGACAAGATCATGATCCTGGGTGGTGGCCCGAACCGCATCGGCCAGGGCATCGAGTTCGACTACTGCTGCGTGCACGCGGCACTGGCGCTGCGCGAGGATGGCTATGAAACCATCATGGTCAACTGCAACCCGGAAACCGTGTCGACCGACTATGACACCTCCGACCGCCTGTACTTCGAACCGCTGACCCTGGAAGACGTGCTGGAAATCGTCGAACTGGAGCAGCCGAAGGGCGTGATCGTGCAGTACGGCGGCCAGACCCCGCTGAAGCTGGCGCGCGCGCTGGAAGCCAACGGCGTGCCGGTGATCGGCACCAGCCCGGACTCGATCGACCTGGCCGAAGACCGCGAGCGCTTCCAGCAGCTGGTCGACAAGCTGGGCCTGAAGCAGCCGCCGAACCGCATCGCCCGCAACGACCAGGAAGCCCTGCTGCTGGCCCGCGAGATCGGCTACCCGCTGGTGGTGCGCCCGAGCTACGTGCTGGGTGGCCGTGCGATGGAAATCGTCTACGGCGAAGCCGACCTGGCCCGCTACGTGCGCGACGCGGTGAAGGTGTCCAACGATTCGCCGGTGCTGCTGGACCGCTTCCTCGACAACGCCGTGGAGTGCGACGTCGACATCATTGCCGATGCCCAGGGCAACGTCCTGATCGGCGGCGTGATGGAGCACATCGAAGAAGCCGGCGTGCACTCGGGCGATTCCTCGTGCTCGCTGCCGCCGTACTCGCTGTCGGCTGAAACCCAGGCCGAGCTGCGCCGCCAGGTGGTGGAGCTGGCCAAGGCCCTGAACGTGGTCGGCCTGATGAACACCCAGTTCGCGATCCAGACCAGCGACGAGGGTGCCGACACCATCTACCTGCTGGAAGTGAACCCACGTGCCTCGCGCACTGTGCCGTTCGTGTCCAAGGCCACCGGCATGCCGCTGGCCAAGATCGCCGCGCGCTGCATGGCCGGCAAGAGCCTGGCCGAGCAGGGCGCGACCAAGGAAATCGTACCGGACTACTACTCGGTGAAGGAAGCGATCTTCCCGTTCGCCAAGTTCCAGGGCGTCGACCCGATCCTCGGGCCGGAGATGCGCTCCACCGGTGAGGTGATGGGCGTGGGCCGCAGCTTCAACGCCGCCTTCGCGCGTGCGCAGGAAGCCGGTGGCATCAAGGCACCGCCGGTCGGCAAGGCCTTCGTTTCGGTCCGCGATCCGGACAAGAAGCGCGTGCTGCCGGTGGCCAAGGCGCTGCTGGCGCGTGGCTACAGCCTGGTCGCGACCCGTGGCACTGCCGCGTGGCTGCAGCAGCATGGCATGGACTGCGAGATCATCAACAAGGTGGTCGAAGGCCGTCCGCACATCGTCGACTCGATCAAGAACGGCGAGATCGTCTACATCGTCAACACGACCGAAGGTCGTTCGGCGATCAACGACTCGTTCTCGATCCGTCGCGAGGCGCTGCAGCATCGCGTCACCTACTCGACCACCATTGCCGGCGCCAAGGCGCTGGTGGATTCACTGGAATTCCGCGGCACCGGCCCCGTCTGGTCGCTGCAGGAGCTGCACAAGGAGTTGAATGCATGAGAGCCCCCATCACGATGAAGGGCGCGCAGAAGCTGCGCGACGAACTGGATCACCTGAAGTCGGTCAAGCGCCCGAAGGTGATCGCCGCCATCGCCGAAGCGCGTGAGCATGGCGACCTGAAGGAGAACGCCGAGTACCACGCCGCGCGCGAGGAACAGGGCTTCATCGAAGGCCGCATCAAGCAGCTGGAAGGCGAGCTGTCGCACGCCGAGATCATCGACGTGAGCAAGCTCAACGCCGGCTCCAAGGTGGTGTTCGGCGCCAGCGTGACGCTGGCCGACGTGGAAACCGACGAAGAGAAGAAGTACCAGATCGTCGGTGACCTGGAAGCGGACATCAAGCTGGGCCTGATCGCGATTTCCTCGCCGGTGGCGCGCGCGATGATCGGCAAGCTGGAAGGCGATTCGATCGTGATCGACGCCCCGGCCGGCCAACGCGAGTACGAGATCGTCAGCGTCAGCTACGTGGACTGACCCGGTGGCAACGGCGACCCTGCTGTTGCCGGCACGCAGCCGCTTTGCCGCGGCTGCGCTGCCGGACGATGTGGCGCGCGCGCTTGGCCGCGCCACGACGGTGCAGGTCGCACCGGGTGAACGCGCGCAGCTGACACGCCATTTCTCGGTTGCCGCGCCGCACTGGCCGGTGGCCGCGTTGACCCGCCAGCGCGACGTCGGCGATGCCGCCGGCGCCAGCTGGCTGCGTGCCGATCCGGCCTGCATGGTGCCGGACATGCATGGCGCGCGGATGATGGCCTACGGCGAAACGCTGCGACCGACGCTGGCCGACAGCCTGGCGTTGCTGCCGGTGTTGCAGCCGTTGTTCGCCGACGCCGGCTTCGTGCTTGACGCACCCGATCCTTCGCGTTGGTATCTGCGGCTGCCGATCGACAGCGAGCTACCGGACTTCGACAGCCCCGACGAAGTGCTGGGTGATGACCTGTTCTCGCACCTGCCGGAAGGGCGGGGCGGCCGTCGATGGCGGGCGCTGATGACCGAGGCACAGGTGCTGCTGCACAACCATTCCTGGAACCAGCAGCGCGCCGCGCAGGGGCAACAGCCGATCAATTCGCTGTGGTTCTGGGGCGGTGGCGTGATGCCGGTGTCGGTCAGCACGCCGCACGCACAGGTGCGCAGCCGCGATGCCCTGCTGCAGGGCCTGGCCCTGGCGGCTGGCGTAGCCGTCGATGGCGAGCAGGCGGTGGATGCACTGATCGACCTGCGCCAGCTGCGTTCCCTGCAGCAGCTCGGCAACGATGCGATCCGTCCGCTGCTGGCCGCGCTGAAGCGCGGCGAGCTGCAGCGGCTGGTGCTGGATTTCGAGGACGGCCTGCAGTTCCAGCTGGATCGCGGACAGCGCTGGCAGTTCTGGAAGAAGCCGCGCCAGCTTCACGACTGATCGGGGCTCGGCCGAGCGGGGTCGGATCCGTTTTCCATCGGAAAAGGGCTATGACCCCCAGGGTATGCCGGGGTTGCCGGCCAGCGGCCGGCACTACCGCAGGTAGCGGCGCCTCAACGGACCTCGCTCACCACCGTTGGCAGCGTCCAGTGCCCGCCCGCAACGCCCCGGCACTGCCCGGTAGTGAACACTCTGGCCTTCACGAAACGCGTTCCATCCCAGACCCAATCGTGGCCGGAGAAGCAGTCGCCGACGCCGCGCCCGCGAAAACGACCGCTCAACGTGGCGTCGTCGCGATCGAAGTCTTCCGCATCGGACGTGACGAAGCGTGCTTCGTACGGCGCCTTGTCCTGCACTACCCAGTAGCCGTTGCTGAAGTTGTAGGCACCCACGAAGCAACTGGTGCTTGCCAGTACATGCTGGGCGTCCAGTCGCTGGATCTCGATCTCATCTGTCCCGCCATCGCTCGGGCGGCCGCACTCATCCGGCTTCGGCAGGCTGGCGATCAGCGCCTTGCGCAGGCCCGGTGCCTTGGCCAGTGCCGCGTCCGAGGCGCGCGATGCCACCAGCGTGCCGCGCACGATCACTGGCACCGGCAACGCCGCAGGCACGCTTGCTTCGGGCTTGTCGCCACGCCGTACCAGCGCACCGGGCGTTCCCAGCCGGCCCTGGGCCTCGTCCATCTTCAGCAGTACGGCTGCTGCACCGCTGTCGGAGATCGGCCACGCCTTGCCCTTGCCGTCGATGATCTCGATGCGTGCCTGGCGCGGCAGTGCGGCGACCAGTGCATCGGTCTGTGCCTGCTGCAATAACACTTTTTCCCCGTCGCCCGTGTCGCGCACCGGGCCCAGGTCCTTGCCGTTCAGGCGCAGGCGCAGCGCCCCGGTCGGCGTCGGGCTTTCGCCATTCTCGCCATTGCGCAGCCGCGCGAGCACCTTCGTACCCGGGCCGCCCGCGCGTTCCAGCATCAGGCTGAGCAGATTGCCGGGTTGTTCCGGACTGTAGCCGGCGGCGCGGCAGGTGCGGGTGTTGTCACAAGCCAGCGACCAGTCGTTGTGTTCGAATTCGACCCCGGGCCTGGGCTCAGGCGTGGCGGAGTGGGCGGCCGGCGCCACGGTGAGTGCCATCAGCGCGGTCAGCAGGGTGCGGGTCATGGATGGAAGTCCGTTCCAGGGCAGGCAAGCATGGAAGATGCGGTCGTGAAATCCAAATGCTGCTGGCCGAAGAGCCAAGGTGCCTCGTCAGCAGCGGCAGCCGACTGGGAGAGTGGTGCACGTTATGATGTGCAGGTCTTTCGTAACCGGCGATGCCGATGTCCCTTGCCGCCGATGCTGTGCAGCCCGCCTCTGATACGCCGATGATCCGCCGCCGCGATGCGGTCGTACCCGGCAGTTGGCCGGAGGGCACGCTGCCGCTGCTGGCGCGTCTCTATGCCAGCCGTGGCGCAGGTACACCGGAGTTGGCGCAGCCGAAGCTGGGCAATCTGCACGCGCCTGAGCTGCTGACCGGCATCGATGATGCGGTGGGTCTGCTGATCGAGGCCATCGCCAACGACAAGCGCATCCTGGTGGTCGGCGATTTCGATTGCGATGGCGCCACCGCCTGTGCGGTCGGCGTGCGCGGTCTGCGCATGCTCGGTGCGCAACACGTCTTCCACGCGGTGCCGAACCGCATGGTGCATGGCTATGGCCTGTCACCGTCGCTGGTGGAAGAGCTGGCCGCGCTGCAGCCGGACCTGCTGGTCACGGTCGATCACGGCATCGCCTGCCATGCGGGCGTGACCGCGGCCAAGGCACGCGGCTGGCAGGTGCTGGTCACCGACCATCACCTTCCCGGGCCGCAGCTGCCGCCGGCCGATGTCATCGTCGATCCGAATCTGGACGGTGATGCGTTCCCGAGCAAATCGCTGGCAGGCGTCGGCGTGATCTTCTACGTGCTGATGGCGCTGCGCCGGCACATGCGCGAGGCAGGTGTCTTTGCGGATGGCAAGGGCCCGGACTTGACCACGCTGCTGGACCTGGTGGCGGTCGGGACCGTTGCCGACCTGGTGGCGCTGGATCCGAACAACCGGGCACTGGTCAGCGCGGGCCTGCGGCGTCTGCGCGCGGGACAGGGCTGTGTTGGCCTGCGTGCGCTGATCGAAGCCAGCGGCCGTGATGCCGCGCGGCTGACGGCCACCGACATCGGCTTCGCGCTCGGCCCGCGCCTGAATGCCGCAGGCCGGCTGGAAGACATGGCGCTGGGCATCGCGTTGCTGCTGACCGAAGACCCGCGCCAGGCGCGCGAGATCGCGCAGACGCTGGAGCAGATCAATTCGGAACGGCGCGCCGTGCAGCAGTCGATGACTGACGACGCCGAGCAGGCGTTGACCCGCGTGGTGCTGGACATGGCCGGTCAGCGACCGGTGGCGGCCTGCCTGTTCGATGCTGACTGGCATCCGGGTGTGGTCGGCCTGGTCGCATCGAAGATGAAGGATCGCCTGCATCGCCCGGTGATCGCCTTCGCCCCGGCCGAACCCGGCGCCGAGATCCTGCGAGGCTCGGCGCGCTCCATTCCCGGCCTGCACATCCGTGACGCCCTGGCGCTGGTCGATGCGCGCCATCCGGGCCTGATCGAACGCTTCGGTGGCCACGCCATGGCGGCCGGCCTCAGCCTGCGGCGTGACCACGTCGATGACTTCAAGGCCGCCTTCGTCGCGGTGGTGCTGGAAATGCTCGATCCGGCGGCACTGCAGCAGCAGGTGCTCAGTGACGGCGAGCTGGCCGCGGACGAGCTCGATCATCGCCACGCCGATGCGCTGCGGTTGGCCGGCCCATGGGGCCAGGGCTTCCCCGAACCCCTGTTCGACGGCCACTTCGAAGTGGCCAACTGGCGCGTGCTGAAGGAGCGCCACCTGAAGCTGGAACTGCGCCTGCCGGGCGTGCCTGGCACGATCAACGCGATCCACTTCGGCGGCTGGCACGGCAATGCGCCCGGCCGACACGTGCACCTCGCCTACCGGCTGGCCTGCGACGACTATCGCGGCGGCAGCGCCATCCAGCTGATCGTGGAGCACTGCCTGCCCACCTGAGAAAAAAGGGGACGGAGGGGATTAAGTCGCAACTGGCAAACAGGGCATAAGCGACTTAATCCCCTCCGTCCCCTTTTTGGGTCTCCCAACCCCGTTACGGCTGCTGGTGCGTTCAAGGGTCCACGATCCCACTGGAGTCCGGTCATGGTCTTCGCCCGTTGCTGCATTGTGTTGTTGCTGGCCCTTGCGGCCTGGCCCGCTGGCGCGCAGTCGCCGCCGATCTCCCGGCCGCAGGCCGCCACGCCGCTGCTGACCGCACCGGCGGCTGAGCAGGCGGTCCAACTGCGACACGCCCGCATCGAGGGCGGGGTCCAGGCGGGCATCGCCCAGACCCGGATCACCCTGGAATTCCACAACCCGAACCGGCGCGTGCTGGAGGGTGAGCTGCAGTTCCCCCTGGCCGATGGCCAGCAGATCAGCGGCTTCGCGCTGGATATCAACGGCGAGATGCGTGACGCGGTGCCGGTGCCAAAGGACCGCGGCCGCCAAGTGTTCGAGGAGATTGCCCGCCGCGGCGTTGACCCGGGCCTGCTGGAACAGACCGCCGGCAACCAGTTCCGCCTGCGCATCTATCCGCTGCCGGCCGGCGGCAGCCGGCGCGTGCAGCTGGTGATCCGCGAGCCATTGGCCTTCGCCGGCCAAGGCTGGCAGTGGACGCTGCCGCTGCAGTTTGCCGCCGGTGCAGCCTCGGTTGAACTGAAACTGCAGGCACCTGGCACGACCACCGCAGGTACGGCGCCATTCCGCATCAGCGCGGGCCAGCTGCAGTGGCAGGGCAAGGGGGCGCAGCTGCCGAGGCAGCTGCAGTGGGATCTGCCGGCGACCCGCCAGGCACAGGTGCAGGTGGCGCCCTGGCAGGATGGCCACTATCTGCTGGCGCAGCTGCCGGTGGCGGCCAGCAGCACGCCGCGCAAACTGCCGAGCGAAATCGGCCTGCTGTGGGATGGCTCCGGTTCGGCGGGCCAGCGCGATCACACACGTGAGTTCGCCCTGCTGGATCGCTATTTCGCTGCGCTGCGCGACGGCACCGTGGCCTTGACCGTGCTGCGCGATCGCGCCGAGCCGGTGCGTCGCTTCCGCATCCGCGCCGGCAACTGGAGTGAACTGCGCGCAGCCCTGCAGGCCGTGCGCCCGGACGGTGCCAGCGCGCTGGCACAGTGGCAGCCGCAGCCGGGCGTGAAGGAATACCTGCTGGTCAGCGATGGCCTGCTGACCTATGGGCCGGAACAGCTGCCGGCGATGGCGCCGGATCAACGCCTGTTTGCGGTCAGCAGCGCCGGCGCGCGCACCGATGCCGTGCGACTGCGGGGTTGGAGTGAGGCGCATGGCGGTCGCTTCGTCGCGCTGGGCAAGGATGTCGATGCGGCGGCGCACGCGTTGCTGGCATCGCCGCTGGATGTGCAGGTCGATGCGGGACGCGGCGTGCAGGATGTAGTGATCGATCGGCGCAGTGAAGCCGACGGCTGGCTGTGGCTGCACGCACAACTGGCAGCCGACGGTGTGCCGATGCGGGTGCGCGTTGGCGACGGTGAGTGGGAAGCGCTGCCAGCGACGCAGAAGAGCAAGGACGGTGAACTGCTGGCCGGTTTGTGGGCGCAGGCGCGCCTGCAGCAACTGGCCGTCGACCGCCGCGGCAACCGCGAGGCCATGCAGCGCCTGTCGCAGCAGTTTGGCCTGGTCGGGCCGGACACCTCGCTGATCGTGCTGGAGACGCTGGAGGATTACCTGCGTCATGCCATCCGTCCGTCCGGCAAGCTGCGCGCGGACTACGACGCGCGGTTCGCACGGCAGGTGACAGACCGCGCCGCTGCTGATCGCCAGCGTCTGGATGAAGTGGCGGCACACTGGAAGGAGCGCCAGCAGTGGTGGAACCGTAGCTGGCCGAAGGGAATGCCGCCGCAGCCGAAGGGCGGGGCACTGGAAGTCGCCTCCGCGGACTACGCGATGGAATCGGCGCCGGTGGCGATGCTCGCCGCGCCGGCCCCTGCGGCACCGCCCGCCCCGGCCCCGATGGCCGCCGCCGAGCAGCGCATGGAAGCCAGCAGCGCGCGTGCACGTCGCTCGGCGCCTGTATCGAACAAGGCCCTGGATTCAATCACGGTCACGGGTGGCCGTGTCGCTGCGCCCGCTGCCGCCAACGAGGGTGAGCTCGGCATCCAGCTGGCGGCCTGGCAGCCAGACTCGGCCATCGCCCGGCGCCTGCGCCAGGGCCCGCCGTCGCAACTGTATGACCGCTACCTGGCCGAGCGCGATGCCCACGCCGACAGCAGCGCCTTCTTCCTTGATGTGGCCGACCTGCTGCTGGCGCAGGGTCAGCGCGACCTGGCGCTGCGTGTGTTGTCGAACCTGGCCGAGATGGACCTGGACAATCGCCACCTGCTGCGCGTGCTCGGCTATCGGCTGATGCAGGCCGATGCCCCCGCGCTGGCGGTGCCGGTGTTCGAGCAGGTGCTGGCGATGGGCCAGGAAGAACCGCAGAGCTTCCGCGATCTCGGCCTGGCACTGGCGGCGGCCGGCAAGCCGCAGCAGGCGCTGGCGCCGCTGTACCAGGTGGTGGTGCGGCCGTGGGACAGCCGCTTCGATGGCATCGCCCTGATCGCCTTGGATGAACTGACGAATCTGGTGGCCCGCAGCACGCCCCGGCTGGATACCACCAGCATCGACCCGCGCCTGCTGCAGGCGATGCCGCTGGACCTGCGCGTGGTGCTTTCCTGGGATGCCGACAACAGCGACATGGACCTGTGGGTGACCGACCCGAACGGCGAGCGCGCCTACTACGGCAACCGCCTGACCTACCAGGGCGGGCAGATGTCGCAGGACTTCACCGGCGGCTATGGTCCCGAGCAGTTCTCGCTGCGCAACGCCAAGCCGGGCAAGTACAAGGTGGAGGCGAACTACTTTGGCAGCCGCCAGCAACTGGTCACCGGCGCGACGACACTGATGCTGCGTCTGACCACCCATTGGGGCACGGCAAAGCAGAAGGATCAGATGGTGACGATGCGACTGAAGGACCGCGCCGAGACCGTGCTGGTGGGCGAGTTCGAGGTTAAATAGTCAACTGCCCCAAGTGGCCGTCCGAGGGTGGACCAAGGAAGACCCTCGTCGA
Source organism: Stenotrophomonas sp. CASM101 (assembly GCF_049384845.1). Classification (NCBI taxonomy): domain Bacteria; kingdom Pseudomonadati; phylum Pseudomonadota; class Gammaproteobacteria; order Lysobacterales; family Lysobacteraceae; genus Stenotrophomonas; species Stenotrophomonas sp. CASM101. The sequence continues at coordinate 132,641 of NZ_JBMRFR010000008.1, forward strand.
CGCCGCTCTGGGGCAAGGAGGCCCTGTGTGGGGTGGGCTGCAGCCTGGCCGGCTCCCCGCGCCAAGGCGGGTACCGCCTGCCTGAATGCAGCGCCGACACATCACGCTCGAGGCTCCCCGGCGCTGGCCCAGGCCCTCATTCCGGGCGCCCACGGCCTGCGGTATCATTACCAGTCATCTTTTGAATGCATAACCGCCGACATGATCGAACTGAATCCTGTCCGCCAGCGCATCACCGATCTGACCGATCGCGTGCTGTCGCTTCGGGGGTATCTTTGACTACGACGCCAAGAAAGAGCGTCTTGAAGAAGTAACGCGGGAGCTGGAAAGCCCCGACGTCTGGAACAACGCCGAGTACGCCCAGAACCTGGGCCGCGAACGTTCCAGCCTGGAAAAGACCGTGGGCGGCATCGCCTCGGTGCTCGATGGCCTGAACGATGCCACCGAGCTGCTGGAGCTGGCCGAGTCCGAGCAGGACGAGGACACCGCCCTGGCCGTGGTCGCCGACCTGGACAAGCACCAGGCCCACGTGGAGAAGCTGGAGTTCCAGCGCATGTTCTCCGGCGAGATGGACAATGCGGCGGCGTTCGTCGACATCCAGGCCGGTGCCGGCGGCACCGAAGCCCAGGACTGGGCCGAGATCCTGCTGCGCATGTACCTGCGCTGGTGCGAGTCACGCGGCTGGAAGACCGAACTGATGGAAGTGTCCGGTGGCGACGTCGCCGGTATCAAGTCGGCCACGCTGCGCGTGGAAGGCGACTATGCCTATGGCTGGCTGAAGACCGAGACCGGCGTGCACCGTCTGGTGCGCAAGTCGCCGTTCGACTCGGACAACCGCCGCCACACCAGCTTCACCTCGGTGTTCGTGTCGCCGGAAATCGACGACAACATCGACATCACCATCAACCCGGCCGACCTGCGTACCGACGTGTACCGTTCGTCCGGTGCCGGTGGCCAGCACGTCAACAAGACCGAGTCGGCGGTGCGCATCACCCACATCCCGACCAACATCGTCGTGGCCTGCCAGACCGGCCGCAGCCAGCACCAGAACCGCGACAACGCGATGAAGATGCTGGCCGCCAAGCTGTACGAGCTGGAGATCCAGAAGCGCAACGCCGAGAAGGACGCGGTGGAAGCCACCAAGTCCGACATCGGCTGGGGCAGCCAGATCCGCAACTACGTGCTCGACCAGAGCCGTATCAAGGACCTGCGTACCGGCATCGAGCGCTCGGATACGCAGAAGGTGCTCGACGGCGACCTGGACGAGTTCGTCGAGGCCAGCCTGAAGGCCGGCCTGGCCGTGGGCTCCAAGCGCGCCGATGCCTGATCGACGCGCCTGCGCGGATATCGTCACCCTCGTGCGCAACGCCGAGGGTGGTCGAGCACGCGTCCTGTAGAGCTGAGCCATGCTCAGCTGCTTTTCGCGGGGTAGCAGATGCGTCGAGCATGGCTCGACGCTACAACGGGCACGGCGGTAGCGATGATGCGCAGCGAAAGTGAACGCAAGGAACTGGGCGGCTTCCTCAAGGCCTGCCGCGCCCGTGTCGATCCCGCCACGCTCGGCCTTCCGGCCGGGCGCCGGCGCACCCCGGGCCTGAAGCGCGAGGAAGTGGCGCTGGCCATCGGCGTAAGCGTCAGCTGGTACACCTGGATCGAGCAGGGCCGTGAAGTGCGCGCCTCGCCCGGGGTGCTGGAGCGGCTGGCGCAGGTGCTGCGCATGAGCGACGACGAGCGCGCCTACGCGTTCGCGCTGTCCGGCTACGGCGTACCGCTGGAATCACCGGACGAGAGCGTGACCGATGGCCTGCGCCAGTTGGTGGAGGCGATGCAGCCGATCCCGGCCTACGTGCGCAACACCCGCTTCGATATCCTGGCCTGGAATCCGGCCATTGCCGATCTGTTCGTGGACTACAGCCAGTTGGCGCCGCATGAGCGCAACACGCTGCGGCTGATGTTCCTGTACCCGCCGTACCGCACGTTGATCCTCAACTGGGAAGAAATGACCCGCGGCCTGCTGGCCGGCTTCCGCGCGGCGATGGCGCAGGCGCCGGACAAGGCGCCGTTCCTGGCGCTGGTCGAGGACCTCGCCGCGCACAGCGAAGAATTCCGCCAGTGGTGGCCGGAGCACGACGTGCGGCGGTTCGATGAAGGTGCGAAGAAGCTGAACCATCCCACGCGGGGGGTGCTGGACCTGCAGTACGTGGCGCTGGTGCCGGAGAGCCGGCACGATCTTTCCCTGGTGACTTACCTGCCGCGTAGGTAGGTTGGTCGGCAGGGCTGCGCCCTGCACCCGCAGAGGCTTCAAGCCAAGGCAACAGTAACAGCAACAGCGAGCATCCTTGGGATGGCGGGGCGGTGTGGGCTGGCAGGACACGCCGTAAACCCATCCATGGGGGCTCGATGGCGCCATCCATGGCGCCAACGGTCCTGTCAACCCACACCGCCCCGCCTTTGACAGTTTCCGCGCGGCTGTTGGTGGGTGTCGACCTTGGTCGACACATCTGTCAGATATCGAAAGAAATTCCCAAGAGTATTTCCGACAGATCGCGGGAAACCGTCGAAGGCGGGGTGGGTGCGGTTGCGGGAGTGTCCGCGGCATGGATGCCGCGGCCAAGCCCCCATGGAAGGGTTTACGGCGTCTCCCGCAACTGGACCCACCCCGCCATCCCACGGATAGCCCGCTGTTGCTGTTGCTTCGGCTGTTGCCGTTGCCTCTGCGGGTGCAGGGCGCAGCCCTGCCGGCACCTATCCCCATTCAGACAGGTAAGTGCAGGTCACAGGATAAGCAGACGCCTTGTTGCCTCCGCCATTCGGGTCCACATTCCTGCGCAGGAGACGGGCCACCGCCCGTTGTCGAGACACCAGGAGCCCTGCATGTCCGCTGCCCCCACCACCGCCATTTCCCGCGATCCGGCCACCGGCCGGCAGATCGCCAGCCATCCCTTTGCCACCGATGCCGAGCTGGAAACAATCCTCGATCGCGGCCAGGTCGGCTTTGCGACCTGGAGCGTCAAGAGCCTGGAACAGCGCGCAGACGTACTGCGTGCGATGGCCGCCGTACTGCGCCGAGACCGTGAGAAGCTGGCCGCGCTGGCCACTGCCGAAATGGGCAAGGTCCAAGCTGAAGCGCTGGCCGAAATCGAGAAATGTGCCGTGCTGTGCGACTGGTACGCCGACCACGGCGCGCAGTTCCTGCGCGACGAACCGACCCAGGTGCCCGATGACAAGGCCTACGTGTCCTACCTGCCGCTGGGCGTGGTGCTGGGCATCATGCCGTGGAATTTCCCGTACTGGCAGGTGATGCGCGCGGCGGTACCGATCCTGATGGGCGGTAACGGCTTCCTGCTGAAGCCGGCCGAGAACATCGTCGGCACCGCGCAACTGCTCGATGCCGCCTGGCGTGATGCCGGGCTGCCGGAAGGCACCTTCATCGCCGCCAACATCAGCCGCGAGGGTACCAGCCGTGCGATCGCCGATGACCGCATCGCCGCCGTCACCCTGACCGGCAGCGTGGCCGCCGGCCGCAGCATCGCCGCCCAGGCCGGGCAGGCACTGAAGAAGGTAGTGCTGGAGCTGGGTGGCTCGGATCCGTTCATCGTGCTGGCCGACGCCGATCTGGACGCCGCCGTAGATGCCGCGGTCGCCTCGCGCTTCCAGAACACCGGGCAGGTCTGCATCGCCGGAAAGCGCATCATCGTCGAAGACGCGGTCTACGACCGTTTCGTGGCGCAGTTCTGCCAGAAGGTGCAGGCACTGAGCATCGGCGATGGCCGCGACCCGGCCAACCGCATCGGCCCGATGGCCCGCCAGGACTTGCTGGAACAGCTGGATGCGCAGGTACGCGCCTCGGTGGAGGCCGGCGCGAAGCTGCTGGTCGGCGGCCATCAGCTGGATCGCCCGGGCGCGTTCTACGCCCCCACCGTGCTGGCCGACGTGGAGCCGGGCATGCAGGCCTTCGATACCGAGACCTTCGGGCCGGTGGCCTCGATCAGCCGCGCCCGTGATGCCGACCACGCGGTGGAACTGGCCAACCAGAGCGAGTTCGGCCTCAGCGGCAACCTGTGGACCGGCGACCGCGCCCGTGCGATGCAGCTTGCGCGTCGGCTGCAGACCGGCGGTGTGTTCGTCAACGGCTTCTCCGCTTCGGACCCCCGCGTGCCGATCGGCGGCGTGAAGAAGAGCGGCTTCGGCCGCGAGCTCTCGCACTTCGGCATCCGTGAATTCGTCAACGCGCAGACAGTGTGGTTCGACAAGCATTGACACGCGGCTCTCATCCTTCCTGCAACGATCCACCATCAGTCCAGCACAAAGGACGGCATCCGATGTCCAAGGGTTCAGATCTGCTCGTCGCCGCACTTGAGAACGAAGGCGTCGAGCGCATTTTCGGTATTCCCGGCGAAGAAAACCTCGACGTGGTCGAGTCGCTCCGCCATTCCAGCATCGAACTGGTCATCACCCGCCACGAACAGGCGGCGGTGTTCATGGCGGCCACGTATGGCCGCCTGACCGGCAAGCCGGGCGTATGCCTGGCAACGCTCGGTCCGGGCGCGCTCAACTTCACCACCGGCGCCGCCTACGCGCTGCTCGGTGCGTGGCCGGTCATCATGATCACGGGCCAGAAGGGCATCGTGGCCAGCAAGCAGGCACGCTTCCAGATCGTCGACATCGTCAGCACGATGAAGCCGCTGACCAAGCAGGCGCGGCAGATCGTCTCGGCGCGCACCATCCCGACCATCGTCCGCGAAGCGTTCCGTGTGGCCCAGGAGGAGCGCCCGGGCCCGGTGTTGCTGGAGCTGCCCGAGGATATCGCCGCCGATGAAGTAGAAGGGGTGTCGCTGATTCCGCCGCATGCGGTGGAGCGGCCGATTGCCAGCCCCGAGGCGCTGGACCGCGCCGCGGAGATCATCCGCAATGCCAAGCGGCCGTTGCTGATGATCGCTTCGGCGGCGTCGCGGCCGCAGTCCAGCGAGGCGCTGTCGGCGTTCGTACTACGCGCCGGCATTCCGTTCTTCACCACGCAGATGGGCAAAGGTGCGGTGGCCGGCGGCTCGGGCCTGTACATGGGTACCGCGGCGCTGACCGAACGCGACTACGTGCACATGGCCATCGACCAGGCCGACGTGATCGTGACCATCGGCCATGAGGTCACCGAAAAGCCGCCATTCGTGATGCGTCCAGGCGGGCCGACCGTGATCCATATCGGCTACTCGCAGGCGGCGGTGGAGCAGGTGTACTTCCCGCAGGTGGAAGTGATCGGTGACATCGGCCGTTCGCTGACCCAACTGGCCGACCGCATCGAAGGCGCGGTGCCCCATGCCGATGCGCTGCTGCCGCTGCGCGCGACCATCCTCGAGCACCTTGCCGATCGCGCCGAGGACGCTGGTTTCACCCCGCAACGACTGGTGCACGACGTGCGCCAGGTGATGCCGCCGGACGGCATCGTGGCGCTGGACAACGGCATGTACAAGATCTGGTTTGCGCGCAACTACCGCACCCAGGTGGCCAACACATTGCTGCTGGACAACGCGCTGGCGACCATGGGCGCGGGCCTGCCGTCGGCGATCATGGCCTCGATCCTGTACCCGCAACGGCGGGTGCTGGCGGTGTGTGGCGACGGCGGCTTCATGATGAACAGCCAGGAGCTGGAGACGGCGCGCCGGCTGGGCCTGAACCTGGTGGTGCTGATCCTCAACGACGGTGCCTACGGCATGATCCGCTGGAAGCAGGCGGTGGATGGTTTCACCGACTACGGCATGACCTTCAGCAATCCCGATTTTGTGAAGTATGCCGAGGCCTATGGCTGCAAGGGGCATGAGGTGACGGCCATCGAGCAGTTCGTCCCGACCCTGGAGGTGGCCTTCAACGAGGGCGGGGTGCACCTGGTGTCGGTGCCGATCGATTACTCGGAGAACCAGCGGGTGCTGGTGGACGAGCTGCGGCAGGCGTTTCCCGGGAACGGCTGACGCCGGCGCCGCGCTCCGGTGGGTGTCGACCTTGGTCGACACAGGGACCGCCAACCAAGGTTGGCGACTACCGGGGCAGGGCGGCGGCGGGGCTGGGGCTGGGGCTGGGGCTGGACGGTTTTGGTATGCTGGGCAACCGGCTGTGCCGGGCGCAAGATCCCCCTCACTACACGATTCCCGCAGATCCATGAGCGAAGCTACCGATACCCCCCCCGTCGACGAAAACAAGTTGATCGCCGAGCGCCGTGAGAAACTCAAAGCGCTGCGTGGGCAGGGCATCGCGTATCCGAACGATTTCCGTCGCGAGGACTTCGCCGGCCGCCTGCAGGAAGAGTTCGCCGATGTCGAACAGTGGACCGCCGAGGCGCTGGAAGGCAATGGCCGCCAGGTGAAGATGGCCGGCCGCCTGATGGCCAAGCGCATCATGGGCAAGGCCAGTTTCGCGCAGATCCAGGACGAGTCCGGCCGCATCCAGCTGTTCCTGCAGGGCACGGTGCTGGGCGATGCCTATACCGCCTTCAAGGGCTGGGACGTGGGCGACATCATCGCCGTCGAAGGCGGCCTGACCCGCACCAGGACCGGCGAGCTGTCGGTCAAGGCCGAATCGATCCGCCTGCTGACCAAGTCGCTGCGCCCGCTGCCGGACAAGTGGCATGGCCTGGCCGACGTCGAGCAGCGCTATCGTCAGCGCTACGTCGACCTGATCGTGACCCCCGAATCGCGCGCGGTGTTCATCAAGCGCTCGAAGATCATCCGCGCCATGCGCGCCTGGCTGGACAGCCGCGACTTCCTGGAAGTCGAGACGCCGATGATGCATTACATCCCCGGCGGCGCGGCGGCCAAGCCGTTCACCACCCACCACAATGCGCTGGACCTGGACCTGTACCTGCGTGTGGCGCCGGAGCTGTACCTCAAGCGCCTGACCGTGGGTGGCCTGGAGCGCGTTTACGAGATCAACCGCAACTTCCGCAACGAAGGCGTCAGCACCCGCCACAACCCGGAATTCACCATGATGGAGCTGTACGAGGCCTACGCCACGTACAACGAGATCATGGACCTGACCGAAGGCGTGATCCGTGACGTGGCCAAGACCGTCAACGGCAGCACCGAGGTCGAGTGGGACGGGGCGAAGATCGACCTGGGCCCGGCGTTCCGCCGTTGGCGCATGGACGAGGCGGTGCGCCACCACAACCCCGAGATTTCCGTCGCCGACTGCACCGACCGCGACGCGCTGCTGCGCCATTGCGAGCGCCTGAATATCCGCGTCAAGCCGTCCTACGGCTGGGGCAAGCTGCTGCTGGAGATCTTCGAGGCCACGGTCGAGCACACCCTGATCCAGCCGACCTTCATCACCGACCACCCGGTGGAGGTCTCGCCGCTGGCTCGTGCCAACGACAACGACCCGGGTTACACGGATCGCTTCGAGCTGTTCGTCAACGGCAAGGAGCTGGCCAACGGCTTCTCCGAACTGAACGACCCGGAAGACCAGGCGCAGCGTTTCCAGGCCCAGGTGGCCGCGAAGGAAGGCGGCGACGACGAGGCGATGCACTACGACGCCGACTACATCCGTGCGCTGGAGTACGGCATGGCCCCGACCGGCGGCCTCGGCATCGGCGTGGATCGCCTGGTGATGCTGCTGACCGGCAGCAGCTCGATCCGTGACGTGCTGCTGTTCCCGTACATGCGTCCGGAGCAGTAAGTCGTCTTTTTGACCCCTGTTTGTGCGCGCCGTCGCGAAATGAGACGGCGCGATTGACGCCTCCCGCACTCGGCGTATCGTTAATGCACTACCTTGACGTCTGTTATGGCTTGATCGGCGCCAGGGGGAGTGCGCATTGTGGAGAGTCCGCTTCACAGTGTGATGACGATCATGAACCGGGACGCATGACACGGGAGTCGGGCCGATGCAGGGTGCGAGCGTTCGCAGCGGCAGGGTATCCTCGCCTGCTGATGATCCAGCATGGTCGAGAAACCAGGCGGAGTACGCGTTGAACATCGTCATTGTTGACGACCAGACGTCCGCGCGGACGATGCTGCGTCACGTCATCGAAGACATCGCGCCGGAACTGAGCGTGCATGACTTCGGCGATCCGCTGACCGCATTGGCCTGGTGCGAGGCGCACCCGGTCGACCTGCTGCTGCTCGATTACCGCATGCCGGAGATGGACGGGCTGGAGTTCGCCCGCCGTTTCCGTCGCCTGCCCAAGCACCGCGATATCCCGGTGATCCTGATCACCGTGGTCGGCGACGAGCCGATCCGGCAGGCGGCGCTGGAAGCCGGCGTCATCGACTTCCTGGTCAAGCCGATCCGCCCGCGCGAACTGCGCGCGCGCTGCTACAACCTGCTCCAGTTGCGCCAGCAGACCGAGAACGTGAAGCAGCGCGCGTTGTCGCTGGAGCAGCGCCTGCTGGCCAGCATGCACGAGGTCGAGGAACGCGAACGCGAGACCCTGTCGCGATTGGCACGGGCGATCGAGTTCCGAGATGCCGGCACCAGTGCCTACCTCGAACGCATGGCGCGCGTGGCGGGGCTGATTGCCGAGCAGCTGGGCCTGCCCGAAGACGACGTGCGCCTGATCGAGATGGCCGCACCGCTGCATGACATGGGCAAGATCGCCATTCCCGACGCGGTGCTGCTCAAGCAGGGCAAGCTCAATGACGAGGAGCTGGCGATCATGCGCCGGCATCCACGCATCGGCCACGAGCTGCTCAGTGGCAGCCAGAACCGTTTCATCCAGGTGGGCGCGCTCATCGCGCTGCGCCATCACGAGCGCTATGACGGCAGCGGCTATCCCGACGGCCTGGTCGGCGAAGCGATCCCGCTGGAAGCGCGGATCGTTGCTGTCGCCGATGTCTTCGACGCACTCATCTCACCCCGTCCGTACAAGGAAGCATGGACCATGGAAGCCACACTGGCCTATCTGTACGCACAGCGTGGCCGCCTGTTCGATCCACGCTGCGTGGATGCGCTGATGCGCGGCCGCCAGCAGTTGATGGACATCTGCGCCCAGCACTCGACGGCATCGACGCGACCGGGTGGGTGACATGCAGGACCTGTTCGCACGCGTGAAGCGTCGGCTGGCGCAGCGTCCGGATTCGGAACATGGCCAGGCGATCGTGCGGGTGGTGCTGATCTCGCTGATCCTGATCTATGTTCTGCTGTCCGGTGCCCGCCTGCACCGGTTGGATCAGTACCAGGGCGTGCTGGCAACGGTAGTGACCGGCCTGGGCCTGTCGCTGCTGCTGTTCGGCTGGCTGCTGTGGAGGCCGCAGCGCTCGGACCCGCGACGGGTGGCCGGGATGCTGGCCGATTACGGACTGATCGCGATCGGCATGATCCAGATGGGTGAGCCGCTGGCGTGGGTGTATGCGGTGGTGATGTGGGTGACAGTGGGCAACGGCCTGCGCTTCGGGCCGCGGTACCTGGCCGCTGCCGTCGTGCTGGCCATGGCCAGTTTCGGCACTACGGTGCTGTTGACCCCTTACTGGCAGGCCAACCTGGGCCTGGCGGTTTCACTGTGGCTGGGGCTGTTGGCGGTACCGTTGTGCTGCTCCTCCCTGCTGCGCCGAAGGATGCGACATCCGACCATGGATACGACGCCCGCCACTGGCTCCGACAAGCGCTCGCTGCTGGCCCGCTTCAAGCAGCGCCTGTCCGGGCGCGAGGACAGCGAGCACGCGCAGAACCTGATCCGCATCATCATCACGGCGCTGTTCATCAGCTATCTCGGCTGGCGCTCGCTGAGCGGTGGCGGTGAGGCGCTGACTGCGACGTGGCTGATCCTCGCCTTCGAGCTGACCATTTCCGCAGGCCTGCTGGCCGCGATCCTGGTCAATCCGGGCGTGTCGCATGTGCGCCGGGTGATCGGCATGCTGACCGACTACACCTGCATGGCCTGGATCATGACGATCCAGGGCGAGCCGGCCGCACCGCTGTATGCGGTGATGCTGTGGGTCACGATCGGCAACGGCATGCGCTACGGCAGCACCTACCTGCGCGTGGCCACGGCCATGGGCTGCCTGGCGTTCCTGTGCACGGTGATGCTGTCGCCCTACTGGCGCAGCCACGACTACCTGGGCTGGGGCCTGCTGCTGGGCCTGGGCGCGATTCCGCTGTACTTCGATTCGCTGTTGCATGCCTTGACCCGGGCGGTGGCCGAGGCGCGCCAGGCCAACGAAGCCAAGAGCCGCTTCCTGGCCAACATGAGCCATGAGTTCCGCACGCCGCTGAACGGGCTGGCGGGCATGACCGAAGTACTGGCCACCACCCGCCTGGACGACGAACAGCGCGAGTGCCTGAACACGATCCAGGCCTCGACCCGCAGCCTGCTGGCACTGGTGGAAGAGGTGCTGGACATCTCCGCGATCGAAGCCGGCAAGGTGCGCGTGGAGTCGCACGAGTTCGCACTGGCCGACGTGCTGCAGGCGATCAACCTGATCCTGACCCCGCAGACCCGCTCCAAGTCGCTGGACTATCGCGTGCAGGTGGACGACAACGTGCCGCCGCGCCTGCTGGGTGATGCCGGGCATCTGCAGCAGATCCTGCTGAACCTGATGGGCAACGCGGTCAAGTTCACCGACAGCGGCTACGTGCATCTGCGCGTGTCGAGCCCGGACGCGCCGGGCAGCCAACGGATGCGCCTGCGATTCGAGATCGTCGATACCGGCATCGGCGTGCCGGTGGCGCTGCGTGGGCGCCTGTTCAATGCCTTCGAGCAGGGTGATGTCGGCCTGGCCCGTCGCCATGAGGGCACCGGCCTGGGCACGGCCATTGCCAAGGGCCTGGTCGAGTCGATGGGCGGGCAGGTCGGCTATGTACCGAACAGCCCGCGCGGCAGCGTGTTCTGGGTCGAGATCACGCTGGACGTCGCAGAGACCGCATCAGCCCCGGCGGTTCCGTCCGAGGTGGCTGAAGCCGGCAATGTCATCGCGTTTTCCAACCCCTTCCTGCGCCATCGTGCACGGGTGCGCAGCCTGCGGGTCCTGGTGGCCGACGATCACGAGGCCAACCGCATGGTGCTGCAGCGGCTGCTGGAGAAGGCCGGCCACAAGGTCACCTGCGTCAACGGCGGCGCCGAAGTGCTCGATGCGTTGGAGCAGGCCAGTTACGACGCAGCGATCGTCGACCTGCACATGCCCGGCATGAGCGGACTGGATCTGCTCAAGCAGTTGCGGGTGATGCAGGCCAGCGGCATGCCTTACGTTCCGGTCATGGTGCTGAGCGCAGACGTCACCCCCGAGTCCATCCTGCGTTGTGAGCAGGCCGGCGCCCGCGCCTTCCTTGCCAAGCCCGTGGTGGCCACCCGCCTGCTGGAAGTGCTGGCCGATGTCGCCGCCAACACCCGCGCCGAGCCCGGCATCCAGTCGGTGCCTGCATTGCCGGTCGGCGATGGCGTGCTCGATACCGCAGTGCTGGACGAGCTGGCGTCGCTGGGCATGGGCGATGGCTTCGAACGCAAGTTCATCGACCAATGCCTGGCGGACGTCGACGCGAGCATGGGCCAACTGCAGGGCTGCGGCGAGCGCCAGGCCTGGGAGGATTTCCGCGAGCATGCACACGCGCTGCGCGGTGTGGCGAGCAACCTGGGGCTTGTCCAGGTTGCCGCCTCCAGTGGCGAAATCATGCGCATGGCGGACTGGCAGCTGAAGGGTGAATGGAGCGCCCGCCTCAGCAGCCTGGCGACCGCTCTGCGCAACGGCAGGAATGCGTTGGCTGCCCGTAGTGCGGGGGCACCGCACCGCGACGACAGCGAGCGCAGCCCGTCCTGACCCGCCAGACGATCAGGCCGGGTCGCCATTGCGTCGGGCCTGCGCCCGTACCAGCCGGTCCATGGTGCGCAGGGACTTCTCGCCGAGCTGCATCGCAGTGTCTACCCAGATCTCGGTGATCCGCATCATTTCATGCAGCGGCACCATGGTGGCGATCTCGTTGACCTCACGCATCGCCGCCCAGGCGTGCGGGATGCGTCGGCTTTCCTTTATCACCTGTTCGACTGCGGCAACACCTTCGCCCACCGGCACCACGATGTCGACCAGGCCAATTTCCTTCAGCTGGCTGGCGGTGTAGAGGTTGCCTTCCAGCATGATCTTCTCCGCCAGCCGCGGACTGATCCGCTGGCACAGGAAGGAGTAGGCGCCCATGCCGGGGAACAGGTCGAACAGCACCTCCGGCAGGCCCATCAACACGCCTTCCTCGGCGACGATGGTGTGGCAGCTCAGTGCGGCCTCGAAGCCGCCCCCCAGTGCATTGCCCTGGACCAGGGCGATGCTGTGGGCACGGGTGCCCAGGCCGGCATGGAAGGCATGCACGCCGCGCACGCAGCGCTGGGCATAGTCGAGCAGGCGAGCGCGGTCGCCCTCGCGGATCAGGCGGCAGAACAGTTCGAGATCGCCGCCCAGGTTGAACACGTCGCTGTCCGAGGCAAGTACGACATGGGGTGACAGAGCGTGCGAGGCGCTGAGGCGATCGCCCAGTTCGCGCTGGTAGTCGACGATGTCATCGACCAGGCGCGAGGCGAAGCACGGCCGGCCTGGCTGGTTGACCAGGTTGGCGTGCATATGGATCCAGTAAACGTCCCGCTCGGGTTCTTCGGTGATACGCAGGGTAGGGTGCTGCGAGGGACGGGTAATGATGGGGCGTACTGCAGACATGGGAGTTCTCCGTGTGACCGTCCGGCCAACCGCAGAGCGGACGGAGAGGAGTGAGGGGGCGAGCTGAACATGCGGCGGCGACTGATTCTATGCACCCGTCGTGAACCGCCCGCAAGCGCCGGGCCGGCCATGTTCCGGCAATAAAAAGACCCCGCCGTCTCCGGCGGGGTCCCCTGTACTGTCGTGTTGCCCGGAAACCCTTACTGGGCGGGCGTATCACGCAGCTCGCGACGGAGAATCTTGCCGACGTTGGTCTTCGGCAGCTCCTTTCGGAATTCTACGATTCTGGGGTGCTTGTAACCGGTCAGGTTGGCCCGGGCATGTTCCTTGACCATTTCCGCGGTCAGGTTCGGGTCCTTCTTCACAATCACGACCTTCACGACCTCGCCGGACTTCTCGTCCGGGACACCGACCGCAGCCACTTCCAACACGCCGGGCATCATCGCGATGACGTCCTCGACCTCGTTCGGGTACACGTTGAAGCCGGACACCAGGATCATGTCCTTCTTGCGGTCGACGATGTAGAAGAAGCCCTGTTCGTCCATCTTCGCCATGTCGCCGGTGTGCAGCCAGCCGTCGGCGTCGATGGCGGTGGCGGTTTCCTCCGGGCGCTGCCAGTAGCCCTTCATCACCTGCGGGCCCCTGATGCACAGTTCACCCACTTCGCCCAGCGCCAGGATGTTGCCGTTGTCGTCCTTGATGCAGGCATCGGTGGACGGGATCGGCAGGCCGATGGCGCCGTTGTACTCGGGCAGGGTGAGCGGATTGATGCAGGCTGCCGGCGAGGTCTCGGTCAGGCCATAGGCTTCGACCAGGGTCACCCCGGTGACCTTCTTCCAGCGTTCGGCCACGGCACGTTGTACCGCCATGCCGCCGCCCAGGGTGAACTTGACCGAGGAGAAGTCGATCTCGTCGAAGCCGGGGGTGTTGAGCAGGCCGTTGAACAGCGTGTTGACACCAGTGATGGCGGTAAAGCGGGTACCCTTGAGCTCCTTGACGAAGCCCTTCATGTCGCGCGGGTTGGTGATCAGGTGGTTGCAGCCACCGAATTTCATGAAGACCAGGCCGTTCGCGGTCAACGCGAAGATGTGGTACAGCGGCAGGGCCGTGATGATCACTTCCTTGCCCGGCTCGATGCCTGAAGTGGACAGCCATGCCGACGCCTGCTGCATGTTGGCGATCAGGTTGCGGTTGGTCAGCATCGCGCCCTTGGCCACGCCGGTGGTACCGCCGGTGTACTGCAGGAAGGCGATGTCGTCGTGGTCGATCTCGACAGGCGGAAGCGCGTGGCGGCTGCCCAGCTTGAGGGCCTGCCTGAAGCGGACGGCGCCCTTGATGTGGTAGTTGGGCACCATCTTCTTGACGTACTTCAGTACGAAGTTGACGATCGCGCCCTTGGCGCCGAGCAGGTCGCCCAGGCCGGTGGTGACCACGTGCTTGACCGGCGTATCGGCGATGACCTGTTCGACGGTGTCGCCGAAGTTGTCGACCACCACCAGCGCACTGACGCCGGCGTCGACCAGCTGGTGCTTGAGTTCGCGCGCGGTGTACAGCGGGTTGACGTTGACCACGGTCAGTCCGGCGCGCAGCACGCCGAAGGTGGCCACCGGGTACTGCAGGCAGTTGGGCATCATCAGGGCGACGCGGTCACCCTTCTTGAGCTTGAGCTCACCCAGCAGGTAGGCGGCGAACTGGGTGACCAGCGCGTCTGTCTCACCATAGGTGAGGACCTTGCCGAAGCTGGAGTAGGCGGGACGGTCGCGGAATTTCGCGACGGAAGCGTCGAAGACCGAAGCTACCGAATGGAACTCGTTGACGTCGATTTCGGCGGGAACGCCTTTCGGATAGCTCTGCAGCCAGGGACGATCCAGACTCATATTCCCCCTCCAGGAATCGTGATGTATTAGGTTCGGCCCCGAGCGTATCGACAATGGCCGTTCATTGCAGCATACCCCGCCGTAGGGAAAACGCGAAGAGGGGTTTGCGTGGCGCATTGTGCGAACGCGTCAAACGGCGCCGGGCATGGCCTGGCGCTACCGAAGGCAGGACGCGCCTGGTAGCGCCGGGCCATGCCCGGCGGGTGTTTCAAGGTGTGCGGCTGGCTCAGCCCTGCTTGCGCACCGGTGCACCGTTGGCCTTGTAATACGGCGCGGTGCTGCGGGCCAGCGGGGTGCGGCCGCGGATCACGTCGGCCAGCTTCTCGGCCATCATGATGGTCGGCGCGTTGAGGTTGCCGGTCACCACCTGCGGCATGATCGAGGCATCGACGATGCGCAGGCCTTCCAGCCCGTGCACGCGGCCCTGGCCGTCGACCACCGCCATCGGGTCATCGGCATGGCCCATCTTGTTCGAGCACGACGGGTGGTAGGCGGTCTCGGCATGCTCGCGCACGAATGCGTCGATCTGCGCGTCGGTCTGCAGCGCGCTGCCCGGCGAGATCTCGCGGCCGCTGTACGGTGCCAGCGCCGGCTGCGCGAAGATCTCGCGGGTGATGCGGATCGCCGCGCGGAACTCACGCCAGTCCTGCTCGTGCGACATGTAGTTGAACAGGATGCTCGGATGTTCGCGCGGATCCTTCGAACGCACATGGATGCGGCCGCGGCTGGGCGAGCGCATCGAACCGACGTGCATCTGGAAGCTGTGCGCCTTGATCGGGTTGGAGCCGTTGTAATTGATCGCCACCGGCAGGAAGTGGTACTGCAGGTTCGGCCAGTCGAATTCGGCGTCGCTGCGGATGAAGCCGCCGGCCTCGAACTGGTTGCTGGCGCCGATGCCGGTGCCCAGGAACAGCCACTCGGCACCGATCGCCGGCTGGTTGTACAGCTTCAGCGCCGGGGCCAGCGAGACCGGCTTCTTGCACTCGTACTGCAGGTACATCTCAAGGTGGTCCTGCAGGTTGGCGCCGACACCCGGCAGGTGGTGTACCAGGTCGATGTCCAGGCTGCGCAGCAGGTCGGCCGGGCCCACGCCCGAGCGCTGCAGGATCTGCGGCGAGGCGATGGCGCCGCCGCACAGCAGCACCTCACGGCGGGCGGTGGCACGCTGTGGCTGGTCGTTGTGCAGCCACTGCACGCCCACCGCACGCTTGCCCGAGAACAGGATGCGGTCGGTCAGCGCGTGGGTGACGATGGTCAGGTTCGGGCGCGGCCTGGCCAGGTCCAGGTAGCCGCGGGCGGTGCTGGAACGACGGCCCTTCGGGGTCACCGTGCGGTCCATCGGGCCGAAGCCTTCCTGCTGGTAGCCGTTGAGGTCGTCGGTGCGCGGGTAGCCGGCCTGCACGCCGGCCTCGACCATCGCAGCGAACAGTTCGTTGTTGCCGGCCTTGGGCGTGGTCACGCGCAGCGGGCCGTCGCCACCGTGGTAGTCATTGGGTCCGATGTCGCGGGTTTCGGCCTTGCGGAAATACGGCAGGCAGTCCAGATAGGTCCAATCCTCCAGGCCCGGCATGCTGGCCCAGTTGTCATAGTCCATCGCGTTGCCGCGGATGTAGCACATGCCGTTGATCAGCGACGAGCCGCCCAGGCCCTTGCCGCGTCCGCAGTCCATGCGGCGGTTGTTCATGAAGGGCTCCGGATCGGTCTTGTACGCCCAGTTGTAGCGCTTGCCCTGCAGCGGGAAGGCAAGCGCCGCCGGCATCTGGGTACGGAAGTCGAACCGGTAGTCCGGGCCACCGGCTTCCAGCAGCAGCACGCTGACATCGGCATCTTCGGTGAGGCGGGTGGCCAGCACGTTGCCGGCCGAGCCTGCGCCGATGATGATGTAGTCGTACTCGTTATGGGTGCTCATGGGTGTCTCCTGCAGGCCGCGGCGCGCTGCATGCAGGCGTCGCGGCGGAATGTCGGATCGGCGCGGTGGCCGGACGAGGGTGCGCGCTTGCGGCGCGCCGGTCAGAACACGCTGGCGTAGTCGCCCAGCTCGACCTGCACCGACTTGATGCGGGTGTAGTGGCCGAGGGTGGAGATGCCGTTCTCACGGCCGACGCCCGATTCCTTGTAGCCACCGACCGGCATTTCGGCCGGCGATTCACCCCAGGTGTTGATCCAGCAGATGCCGGCTTCCAGGCGGTGGATGATGCGGTGCGCGCGGCTGATGTCCTTGCTGACCACGCCCGCGGCCAGGCCGAAGGTGGTGTCGTTGGCGCGGCGCACCACTTCGTCCTCGTCGTCGTAGGCCAGGATGCTCATCACCGGCCCGAAGATCTCTTCCCGGACAATCGTCATGTCATCGCGGCAGTCGGAGAACACGGTCGGCAGCACGTAGGCGCCATTGGCCAGCGCGCCCTCGGTGGCACGGCCACCGCCGGTCAGCAGGCGGGCGCCTTCGGCCTTGCCGCTCTCGATGTAGCGCAGCACGTTTTCCATGTGCGGGAAGCTGGTCAGCGGGCCGAAGTTGGTTTCGGCGGCCATCGGGTCGCCGATGCGGATGCGCTTGACCCGCTCGATCACGGCGGCCTCGAAGGCGGCCAGCATGCTGCGCGGCACGAACACGCGGGTGCCGTTGGTGCAGACCTGGCCGGAGCTGAAGAAGTTGGCCATTACTGCGATGTCGGCGGCGCGGTCCAGGTCGGCGTCATCGCAGATCACCAGCGGCGACTTGCCGCCCAGTTCCATGGTCACTTCCTTCAGTGACGAGGACGCGGCGCTGGCCATCACCTTCTTGCCAGTGGCGACGCCGCCGGTGAAGGAGATCTTCTCGATCACCGGGTGCTCGGTCAGCCACTGGCCGATCTCGCGGCCCGGGCCCTGCACGACGTTGAACACGCCGGCCGGCACGCCAGCTTCGGTGTAGATCTCCGCCAGCTTGATCGCGGTCAGCGGGGTGACTTCGGAGGGCTTGAACACCATCGCGTTGCCGGCGGCCAGGGCCGGGGCCGACTTCCACATGGCGATCTGGATCGGGTAGTTCCAGGCGCCGATGCCGGCCACCACGCCCAGCGGCTCGCGGCGGGTGTAGAAGAAGCTCGATTCGCGCAGCGGCAGCTGGATGCCTTCGATGGCGGTGGCCAGGCCGGCGTAGTACTCGACCACGTCGGCACCGGTGACGATGTCCACGGTGGTCGTTTCGGCCAGCGCCTTGCCGGTGTCCAGGGTTTCCAGGTGGGCCAGTTCGTCGTTGCGTTCACGCAGGAGCTCGACGGCGCGGCGCAGGATGCGCGAGCGCTCCGTGGCCGTCATCGCGGCCCACACCTTCTGGCCTTCGGCCGCGCTCTGCACGGCGCGCTCGACGTCGGCCTGGCTGGCGACCTGCACCTCGGCGATCACCTCACCGGTGGCCGGGTTGACGGTCTTGAAGGTCTTGCCGCTGGTGGCATCGACGCGCTGGCCGTGGATGTAGAGCTGTTGGACGGGCAGGGTGGTCATGGGGCGTACTCCTTGGAAGGGGGCGGGTGCTGAAGCGCTTATAGCGCGGCAGCCTGCAACTGGAAGTCGATGTAGCCGTAGGCGATGCGCCGGGACTTGTCGGCGTTGAACTGGCCGCCGACCAGGCTGCCGCGCAGCCACAGGCCGTCGATCATCGCGGCCAGGCCGCGGGCGGCCAGGCGCGCCTGCGGGTGGGGCAGCAGGCGGTTGAACTGGTGGCACAGGTTGGAGAACAGGCGCTGGTCGTTGGCGCGCTGCAGCCGGGCCAGTTCCGGCTGGTGCATGCTGGCGGCCCAGAAGGTGAGCCAGACGCGCATCGCGGTGCCGTTGATCTGGCTGTCGTCGAAGTTGCCGTCGACGATGGCGCGTAGCTGCTCGCGCGGGTCGTCGCTGGCGTCGGCGCGGTAGCGGGCGACCGCGTCCTTCAGCTCGCGCAGGATCTGCCGCATTGCAGCATTGAGCAGGCCGTCCTTGTCGCCGAAGTAGTGGGCGACGATGCCGCTGGACAACCCTGCCTTCTTCGCGATGGTGGCGACGGTCGCATCGGCCATGCCGATCTCGTCGATGGTCTGGAAAGTGGCCCGGATCAGCTGTTCGCGCCGTACCGGTTCCACGCCTTTCTTCGGCATTGTCTCTCCACGGATTGCGACCCGAAGGATCGGGTTGCCCGCCATTATGCTTTTTATTGATTGAACGTTCAATCAATAAACCCTAGGATGCGCTCGCGCCCCACGCCATGGGCCCGGTTTACCGGTCCGGCCCCGCCCATGTGCTCCCTCGGACTTGATGAGACGACCCCATGTCTTCCTTGGCTCATCCCAAGCGTTCGCCCCTGCGCTTGAACCGTTTTGTCTTCCTCAGCTCCTCGGTGTCGATCGGCATCCTCGGGCTGCTCACTGTTCTCTATCCCGAAGGCAGCGAGCACTGGCTGCAATGGGCGCAGGCCGAGGTGTCGGCCGCGTTCGGCTGGTGGTACATGCTGCTGATCGTGCTGTGCCTGGGCTTCGTGCTGTGGCTGGCGTTCTCGCCGTATGGCCGCATCCGCCTGGGCCACAACGAGGAATCACCGGCCTTCGGCTACGTGGCCTGGGTCTCGATGCTGTTCTCGGCCGGCATCGGCATCGCGCTGCTGTACTACGGCGCCTACGAGCCGCTGGACCACTTCCTCAACCTGCCCGGGCAGCCCGGCGGCACCGTGGCCGCCGGCCGCGAGGCGATGGTGCTGACCTTCCTGCACTGGGGCCTGCACGGCTGGGCGCTGTATGCGCTGGTCGGCGTGGCACTGGGCTACTTCGCCTACCGCCGCGACCTGCCGCTGGCGCTGCGCTCGGCGTTGTACCCGGTCTTCGGTGAGCGCATCCACGGCCGCATCGGCGACATGGTCGATGGCTTCGGCATCCTGGCCACGCTGATCTCGATGGTCACCAACCTCGGCATCGGCGCGCTGGTGGTACAGTCCGGCCTGGTCTACCTGTTCCACATCCCGGATACGCCGCAGGTGCTGGTGGCGATCGTGCTGGTGATGATGGTGGTGGCCACCATCGGCGTAGTTGCAGGTGTGGAAAAGGGCATTGCCTGGCTCTCCAACCTCAACGTGCGCCTGCTGTGCGGCCTGCTGCTGTTCGTGCTGGTCACCGGCCCGACCCTGCACCTGTTCGACGGCCTGATCCAGAACACCGGCGATTACCTTGGCGCGTTCGTGCGCAAGAGCTTCGACATGTACCTCAACGATCCCAAGGGCCGTGAGTGGATGGGCTCGTGGACGCTGTTCTACTGGGCCTGGTGGATTGCCTGGGCGCCGTTCGTCGGTCTTTTCGTGGCGCGCATCTCGCGTGGACGCACCATCCGTGAAGTTGTCATGGGCGTGCTTCTCATCCCGCTCGGTTTCACCCTGGCGTGGCTGTCGATCTTCGGCAACACCGCCATCGACCTGGTCCTCAACCATGGCCAGGCGATCCTGGGTGACGTGGCCCAGCACGATGCGGCGATGACGCTGTTCAAGCTGCTGGAATACCTGCCCGGGGCGCCGTACGTGGCCGGTGCTGCGGTGGTGATTGGTTTCGTGCTGTTCCTGACGCCGGTCGATTCGGGCACGCTGATGATCGCCAACCTGTGCACCCGTCGTGTTGACGATGGCGTGGAAGATGGGCATGACGCGCCGATCTGGCTGCGCGTGTTCTGGGCCGTCGGTATCACCGTGGCCAGCGTCGGGCTGCTGCTGGCCGGCAATTTCAGCGCAATGCAGACGGCGGTGGTGCTGTGCGGCCTGCCGTTCTCGTTCACCCTGGCGTTCTACATGTGGGGCCTGCTGAAGGCGCTGCGCACCGACCCGGACGCACCGCGCCGCTGAGTGCTTATGTAGAGCCGAGCCCATGCTCGGCTGCTGTCGGCGCAGAAGCAGCCGAGCGCAGGCTCGGCTCTACAGGGGGTGCATCGCAAACGGAAAGGGCCGGATCCCTGCGGATCCGGCCCTTTTCCGTTACTTGCTGGCCAGCTGGCGCAGCACGTACTGCAGCAGGCCACCGTGACGGAAGTACTCGACTTCCTTCGGGGTCAGCAGCATCACCGACACCTCGAAGGTCTTCTTCGTGCCATCGGCCTTGGTCGCGGTGACCGTGGCGCGCTTGCTGGCACCGTCCTGCAGGCCGGTGATGTCGATCACTTCCGAGCCGTCCAGGCCCAGGCTCTGCGCATTCTCGCCGTTGCGGAACTGCAGCGGCAGCACGCCCATGCCGACCAGGTTGGAACGGTGGATGCGCTCGAAGCTCTCGGCGATGACCGCCTTCACTCCCAACAGCAGGGTGCCCTTGGCCGCCCAGTCGCGCGACGAGCCGGTGCCGTATTCCTTGCCGGCCAGCACCACCAGCGGCACCTTTTCAGCCTTGTACTTCATGGCCGCATCGTAGATTGCCAGCTTCTCCGGCTGACCGCCGCCGGCCGGGTAGTACAGGGTGTTGCCGCCTTCCTCGCCACCGAACATCAGGTTCTTGATGCGGATGTTGGCGAAGGTGCCGCGGACCATCACGTCATCGTTGCCGCGGCGGCTGCCGTAACTGTTGAAGTCGGCCGGCTGCACGCCGCGCTCCTGCAGGAAGCGGCCTGCCGGCGAGTCCTTCTTGATGTTGCCGGCCGGGGAGATGTGGTCGGTGGTGATCGAATCGCCGAACAGGCCCATCACGCGTGCACCATGCACGTCGTCGATGCTGCCGGTCTGCATGGTCATGCCATCGAAGTACGGCGGGTTCTTGATGTAGGTGGAGGCATCGCTCCACTCGTACAGGTTGCCGTCTGGCGAGGCGATGGTGTTCCAGCGGGTGTCACCCTTGAACACGTCGGCGTAGTTCTGCTTGAACATCTCCGGGCCGATGGTCGCGGCGATGACATCGCCGATTTCCTTGTTGCTCGGCCAGATGTCGCGCAGGAACACCGGCTGGCCATCGCTGCCGGTACCGAGCGGCTGGGTGGTCAGGTCGATGTCGGTGGTGCCGGCGATGGCGTAGGCCACCACCAGCGGCGGACTGGCCAGGTAGTTCATCTTCACTTCGGGGTGCACGCGGCCCTCGAAGTTGCGGTTGCCGGACAGCACCGAGGTGACCACAAGATCGCCGGCGGCGATGCCGGCGCTGACTTCGGTCGGCAGCGGGCCGGAGTTGCCGATGCAGGTGGTGCAGCCGTAGCCGACCACGTAGAAGCCGATCTTCTCCAGCTCCTTCAGCACGCCGGCCTTTTCCAGGTAGTCGGTGACCACGCGCGAGCCCGGCCCGAGCGAGGTCTTCACCCACGGCTGGCGGTTCAGGCCCTTGGCGGCCGCATTGCGGGCCAGCAGGCCGGCACCGATCATCACCGCCGGGTTGGAGGTGTTGGTGCAGGAGGTGATGGCGGCGATGACCACCGCGCCATCTTTCAGCCGCACTTTGCTGCCTTCGATCTCGATGTCGGCGAAGCCCTTGGCCAGCTGCTCGTTGCCGACCGCGGCGCCACCGCCTTCGTTGACGAAGGTGGCAACGTCCTCGCTGCGCTTGTCACGGTTGGCAGTCAGGCCGACCAGCGCTTCGCGGTAGTTCTTCTGCACGTCTTCGAGCAGGACGCGGTCCTGAGGACGCTTCGGGCCGGCCAGCGACGGCTTCACCGTGCCCATGTCCAGTTCCAGCGTGGTGCTGTACTGGGCATGCGGGCTGCCTGGTTCGTGCCACAGTCCTTGCGCTTTGGCATAGGCCTCGACAAGGTTGATCTGCTCTTCGCTTCGGCCGGACAGGCGCAGGTAGTTCAGCGATTCGGCGTCGATCGGGAAGATGCCGCAGGTGGCGCCGTATTCCGGGGCCATGTTGCCGATGGTGGCGCGGTCGGCCAGCGGCAGGTGCTGCAGGCCATCACCGTAGAACTCGACGAACTTGCCGACCACGCCCAGCTTGCGCAGCATCTGGGTAACGGTCAGCACCAGGTCGGTGGCGGTGGCGCCCTCGGGCAGCTTGCCGGTCAGCCTGAAGCCGACCACCTGCGGGATCAGCATCGACGACGGCTGGCCGAGCATGGCCGCCTCCGCTTCGATGCCGCCCACGCCCCAGCCCAGCACGCCGATGCCGTTGATCATGGTGGTGTGGCTGTCGGTACCGAACACGGTATCCGGGTAGGCCACGGCCTTGCCATCCTTCTCCGCGGTCATCACCACGCGGGCGAGGTTTTCCAGGTTCACCTGGTGGACGATGCCGGTGTTGGGCGGCACCACCTTGAAGTTGTCGAAGGCCTTCTGGCCCCAGCGCAGGAAGCCGTAGCGTTCCTGGTTGCGCTGGAACTCGATCTTGCCGTTGAGGTCCAGCGCGTCGGGCTTGCCGAACACATCTACCTGCACCGAGTGGTCGATGACCAGTTCGGAGGGAATCTGCGGATTGATCTGCTCCGGCTTGCCGCCGAGCTTGACGACGGCGTCGCGCATCGCGGCCAGGTCGACCACGCAGGGCACGCCGGTGAAGTCCTGCAGGACCACGCGCGCCGGCATGAAGGCGATTTCGGTGTCCGGTTCGGCCGCCGGATTCCAGCGGGCCACGGCTTCGATGTGGTCCTTGCCGACGGTGATGCCGCCATCCTCGTGCCGGAGCAGGTTCTCCAGCAGGATCTTCATCGAGTAGGGCAGGTGGGAGATATCGAAGCGCTGGCCCAGCGTGGGCAGGCTGAAGTAGTCGTACGTCTTGCCGCCGACGTTCAGCTGGCTGCGGGTGGAGAACGAATCGCTCATGCGGGGTAACTCCTTCTTGCGGATGGCTTGCAGTGGCCCGCGCATGGCGGGCCTGCTTGCGGTCGCCGCGGGCCTGACGGCCCCGGTCATCCCAGTATGAACCCCGGACTGAATGGGTTCATCCGGGCCGGGCCCCGACCTGCGGCATCGGTTCCAGACTACAGGGGGAGGTGTATGGCGTATGTCACGTTTGTGGCCGATCCTTTGCGAGGCAAGGGCTGGCGGGGCGCCGGTCCTGTTCAGGGTGGAAGTATGCCCGGGGAAGTATGTATAATTTGT
Organism: Stenotrophomonas sp. CASM101; assembly: GCF_049384845.1. Lineage (NCBI taxonomy): Bacteria > Pseudomonadati > Pseudomonadota > Gammaproteobacteria > Lysobacterales > Lysobacteraceae > Stenotrophomonas > Stenotrophomonas sp. CASM101. Next base: position 156,127 of record NZ_JBMRFR010000008.1, read on the forward strand.
GCATACTCTGGAGGGCCTACCGATGGAAGCCACTGTTGCAGAACGCGGACAGATCACCCTGCCCAAGGCGGTGCGTGATGCCCTCGGCCTGACCAAGGGCACGCTGCTGAAGGTCGAGCTGGACGGCAGCCGCATCATCCTGCGCAAGAGTGTTGACGATGCCATTTCACGGGCGCGCGGCAAGTTCGCGCTGGACGGCTTCGAATCCTCCGACGCAGCGGTACGCGCGGTGCGTGACGAGGAATAAGCCGTGATGATCGCCGTCGATTCACCGGTGCTGGTCGAGCTGCTCAGCAATGGTCCGCAGGCCGATGCCGTGGAGGCCATCCTCCGGCAGAGCCTGGTGGGTGGCCGCGTGGTGGTCTGCGGCGCGACCCTGGCCGAAGTCTGCGCATCGCTGCGCGGCGGTGCCGAGGTGCTCGAAGCGCTGGAAGAAATGGGCGTGCACTTCAACCCGATGGAAGCCAAGTCGGCGCTGCGCGCCGGCGAGATGCACCGCCGTCATCGCCAGCGTGGCGGCAGCCGCCGCAGCCTGGACGAATTCATGGTCGGCGCCCACGCACTGCTGCAGTGTGACGGCCTGATCACCTGGAACGACACGTTTTACCGCGACTACTTCAAGGGCCTGAAGCTGATCGTGCCGCACGCCTGAGCCCACTTTGTTATTTCAACCTACGCATTACCCGGGAGTTGTCATGTTGGAAGCCTACCGCCACCACGTCGCCGAGCGCGCTGCGCTTGGCATCCCGCCGCTGCCGCTGAGCGCGCAGCAGACGGCCGATGTCATCGAACTGCTGAAGAACCCGCCGCAGGGCGAGGCCGAGTTCCTGCTCGACCTGCTGACCCATCGCGTGCCGGCCGGTGTCGATGACGCAGCCAAGGTCAAGGCGTCGTACCTGGCGGCGATCGCCTTGGGCAGCGAGCAGAACCCGCTGATCAGCCGTGAGCGCGCCACCGAACTGCTGGGCACCATGCTCGGCGGCTACAACGTTGCGCCGCTGATCCAGCTGCTGGACGACGCCAGCGTTGGCGCCATCGCTGCCAATGGCCTGAAGAACACCCTGCTGGTGTTTGATGCGTTCCATGACGTGCAGGAGAAGGCGAAGGCCGGCAACGCCAACGCCCAGGCCGTGCTGCAGAGCTGGGCCGAGGCCGAGTGGTTCACCAGCAAGCCGGAAGTGCCGCAGAGCCTGACCATCACTGTGTTCAAGGTGCCGGGCGAGACCAACACCGACGACCTGTCGCCGGCACCTGACGCGACCACCCGCCCGGACATTCCGATGCACGCGCTGGCGATGCTGAAGAACAAGCGCGACGACGCGCCGTTCACCCCGGAAGAAGACGGCAAGCGCGGCCCGATCCAGCAGATCCTGTCGCTGAAGGACAAGGGCCACCTGGTGGCCTACGTCGGCGACGTGGTCGGCACCGGCTCCTCGCGCAAGTCGGCCACCAACAGCGTGCTGTGGTGGACCGGCGATGACATTCCGTACATCCCGAACAAGCGTGCCGGTGGCGTGTGCCTGGGCGGCAAGATCGCCCCGATCTTCTACAACACGATGGAAGATGCCGGTGCGCTGCCGATCGAGCTGGACGTGTCGAAGATGGAGCACGGCGACGTCATCGAGCTGCGCCCGTACGAAGGCAAGGCGCTGAAGAACGGAGAGGTGATCGCCGAATTCCAGGTCAAGTCCGACGTGCTGTTCGACGAAGTGCGTGCCGGTGGCCGCATCCCGCTGATCATCGGCCGTGGCCTGACCGGCAAGGCGCGCGAAGCGCTGGGCCTGGCCCCGACCGACCTGTTCCGCCTGCCGGTGCAGCCGGCCGATACCGGCAAGGGCTTCTCGCTGGCGCAGAAGATGGTCGGCCGCGCCTGTGGCCTGCCGGAAGGCCAGGGCATGCGCCCGGGCACGTACTGCGAACCGAAGATGACCTCGGTCGGCTCGCAGGACACCACCGGCCCGATGACCCGTGACGAGCTGAAGGACCTGGCCTGCCTGGGCTTCTCGGCCGACCTGGTGATGCAGTCGTTCTGCCACACCGCCGCCTACCCGAAGCCGGTGGACGTGAAGACCCACCACACCCTGCCGGAGTTCATCTCCACCCGTGGCGGCGTCTCGCTGCGCCCGGGCGACGGCGTGATCCACAGCTGGCTCAACCGCATGCTGCTGCCGGACACCGTCGGTACCGGTGGTGACTCGCACACCCGTTTCCCGGTGGGCATTTCGTTCCCGGCCGGTTCGGGCCTGGTCGCCTTCGCCGCCGCCACCGGCGTGATGCCGCTGGACATGCCGGAGTCGGTGCTGGTGCGCTTCAAGGGCAAGATGCAGCCGGGCGTGACCCTGCGTGACCTGGTCAACGCGATCCCGCTGTACGCGATCAAGTCGGGCCTGCTGACCGTGGCCAAGGCCGGCAAGAAGAACATCTTCTCCGGCCGCATCCTGGAAATCGAAGGCCTGCCGGAGCTGAAGGTCGAACAGGCGTTCGAACTGTCCGACGCCTCGGCCGAGCGTTCGGCGGCCGGTTGCTCGGTGCGCCTGAACAAGGAACCGATCATCGAGTACCTGACCAGCAACATCACCCTGCTGAAGTGGATGATTGCCGAGGGTTACCAGGATCCGCGCTCGCTGCAGCGCCGCATCGAGAAGATGGAAGCGTGGCTGGCCAACCCGCAGCTGCTGGAGCCGGATGCCGACGCCGAGTACGCCGCCGTCATCGAGATCGACCTGGCCGACATCCACGAGCCGATCGTGGCCTGCCCGAACGACCCGGACGACGTGAAGACCCTGTCCGAGGTGGCCGGTGCCAAGATCGACGAAGTGTTCATCGGTTCGTGCATGACCAACATCGGTCACTTCCGCGCCGCTGCGAAGCTGCTGGAAGGCAAGCGTGACCTGCCGACCCGCCTGTGGGTGGCCCCGCCGACCAAGATGGATGCCTCGGAGCTGACCAAGGAAGGCGTGTACGGCACCTTCGGCGCTACCGGCGCACGCATGGAAATGCCGGGCTGCTCGCTGTGCATGGGCAACCAGGCGCAGATCCGCGAAGGCTCCACCGCGATGTCGACCTCGACCCGCAACTTCCCGAACCGCCTGGGCCGCAACACCAACGTGTACCTGGGTTCGGCGGAACTGGCGGCGATCTGCTCGCGCCTGGGCCGCATCCCGACCAAGGAGGAGTACATGGCGGACATCGGCGTGATCAACGCCAATGGCGCGGAGATCTACCGCTACATGAACTTCGACCAGATCGAGGAATACCAGGACGTGGCCAAGACGGTCGCTGCCTGACGCGGTAACTGAAAACCCCCGGCTTGCGCCGGGGGTTTTTTGTGAGCGGACAACGCATGGGGGTGGCGGCTGCTGGCCGGCACCCCGATGAAACGAAGAACCCCCGGTGAAAGCCGGGGGTTCTTTCGTTGCCTGATGGCCTGTAGCGCCGTCCATGCTTGGCAGCTGTTCGCGCGATGCGCGATGAGTCGAGCGCGGCTCGACTCTACAAAGGCATCCACGCATGGCGTGGATCTACTGACCGCGGAGTCCTTGAGCCGCGGCGCGCTATCAGCCGCGAGCGAGCGCCAGCAGCCGCTCGGCAATCCGTTCCAGTGGAACCTGTTCCTCAGCGGCGCCGAGTTTGAACGCTGCACCGGGCATGCCCCAGACCACGCTGGTGGCCTCGTCCTGCACCAGTGTCGGCGCGCCGGCCTGGCGCATTTCCAGCAGGCCGCGTGCGCCGTCGTCACCCATGCCGGTGAGGATGGCCCCGATGGCATTGCCACCCGCGCTCTGCGCGACCGAGCGGAACAGCACGTCCACCGCCGGCTTGTGCCGGTTCACCGCCGGGCCATCGTCGATGCGGCAGCGCCAGCGTGCACCGTCGCGGATGATGCGCAGGTGCTTGCCGCCGGGTGGCAGGTAGGCATGGCCGGGCAGCACCGCTTCGCCGTCGCTGGCCTCGCGCACGGCCATGGCCGAGTGGCGGTCCAGGCGTTCGGCGAAGGCACTGCTGAAGCTGGCCGGCAGGTGCTGGGTCATCACCACGGCTGGGCCATCGGCGGGCATGCCTTCCAAAACCACGCGCAGGGCTTCGGTGCCACCGGCCGACGAGCCGATCGCGATCAGGCGGTCGGTGGTGCGGAACTGCGGCGAGGCAGCACGCGTTGCCGGCGCTGCGTCCAGCGTGAGCTTCGGGGCGGCCGCGCGCACCAGCGGTCGCACCCGCGAGCGCGCCGCCATCTTCACCTTGGCGATGATTTCGTCGGCGTAGCCCTGCAGGCCGCGTGCGACGTCCAGCTTGGGCTTGGAGACGAAGTCCACCGCGCCCAGTGCCAGCGCCTGCAGCGTGGTGTCGGCGCCGCGTTCGGTCAGCGAAGAAATCATCACCACCGGCAGCGGGTGCAGCCGCATCAGGTTTTCCAGGAACGCCAGGCCGTCCATGCGCGGCATTTCCACGTCAAGCGTGATCACGTCCGGGGCCAGGCGCTTGATCTTCTCACGCGCCAGCAGCGGATCTGCGGCGGTGCCGACCACGTCGATGGCCGGGTCGCTGGACAGGATTTCCGTGAGCATCTGCCGCACGACGGCAGAGTCGTCGACGATCAGGACCCGGCAGGGGGCGTTGCCGGTCAGGGTCATTCGAACAACTCCACGCCGCCGGTGACCGGGGCCTTGGACAGACGTGCACGCACGGCCGATTCGGTGGCAGCCACTTCGGCTTCGTGGGCATGCGGCAGGCGCTGCACCACCACGCGGCCGGTATCGGCGAAGAACCAGATCTTGCGCGGATGGATGCCGCACAGGTCCTCGGCGATGATCGGGATATGCTCGGCCTGCAGGTACTGGCGCACGAACTCGGCGTTACGGGTACCGACCGGATTGCTGGTGAATCCCTTGAGCACGTTGGCGCCGCCGAACACCTTGGCCTCGATGCGCTTGCGGTGGGCGCCGCGCTTGAGCATGTCGTTGATCAGCAGTTCCATCGCGTAGCTGCCGTAACGCGCGGGCGCGCCGTCGCCGGCATTGCCCTCGGGGAGCAGGAAATGGTTCATGCCACCGATCTTCAGTACCGGGTCCCGCAGGCAGGCCGCCACGCAGGAACCCAGCGTGGTGGTCAGCGCGGTGGTGTCGTCCACCACCAGGTACTGGGTCGGCAGCAGCTTGGCGGCAATGGTCTGGAAGCGCGCATCCTGGTAGCGCATCACATCGTCGGTACGCAGCGAGGCGTTCATGCACCGGCCTTTGCCGCGCGGCGGTACAGGGTGCGGCCACAGGGCTGAATCAGGTCGGCGGCGTGCAGGTAGTTCTCCGAGTGTCCGGTGTAAAGCAGGCCGTCATCGGCCAGGTGCTGTACCAGCCGGCCGAGAATCGCGCGCTGGGTTGGCTTGTCGAAGTAGATCATCACGTTGCGGCAGAACAACGCATCGAACGGGCCGCCGACGTCGTAGCGCGGGGCAAGCAGGTTCAGTGGGCGGAACTCGATCAGCTCGCGCAGTGCCGGCAGCACGCGGCACTGGCCCTCGTTGGGGCCGCTGCCGCGCTGGAAGTAGCGCCGGCGCAGGTCCGGGTCGAGGTTGGTCACACGGTCGATGTTGTAGACACCTCGGCCGGCGGTGGCCAGCACCTGGGTGTCGACGTCGGTGGCGATGATGCGCACCGGCGGCTTCAGCGTACCGAAGGCCTCACAGGCGGTAATCGCCATTGAATAGGGTTCTTCGCCGGTGGACGCTGCGCACGACCACAACAGCAGCGGCGTGCGGCTGGAGCGCTGCTGCAGCTCCTCGCGCAGCTTGTCGAAGTGATGCGGTTCGCGGAAGAACGAGGTCAGGTTGGTGGTCAGGGCGTTGGTGAACGCCTGCCACTCGTCACCGTCTTCCTGTTCCAGATGGTCCAGGTACTGCTGGAAGCTGCGCATGCCCAGCGTGCGCAGGCGGCGCGACAGGCGGCCATAGACCATGTCGCGCTTTGCCGGCGCAAGCGCAATGCCCACGCGCTGGTAGATCAGGTCGCAGACGCGGCGGAAATCACGGTCGGCGAACTCGAATTCGCGTGGGCCGGTAACGATGGGAGTAGGACTTTGCACGGGGGACGTGTCCATCGGCGGGGGCGGCGGCCGAAGCCGCTGCGGGTGGGTCTCAGAATTCCTGCCAGTCGCTGTCGCTGGCGGCGAAGGTGCGGGCGTTGCTGCTGCGACGTACCGGCGCGGGCGTTCCGGTCGGCTGCGGACGTGCCACGGTGGTGATGCACGCCGATTCCACGCGTTCGGCGACAGCCTTCACTGCGGCGGAGACCTGGTTGTCGAGGCGGAAGATCGCCACGGCATCGGCCAGCTGCGCGGCCTGGTCTTCCATCGCACGCGCGGCGGCGGTGGCTTCCTCCACCAGCGCAGCGTTCTGCTGAGTGGTTTCGTCCATCTGCACCACGGTCTGGTTGACCTGCTCGATGCCGGCGCTCTGCTCCTGCGAAGCGGCAGAGATCTCGGCCATGATGTCGGTCACGCGCTGCACCGAGGCGACGATCTCGCCCATCGTGCTGCCGGCCTGGTGCACCAGGCTGGAGCCTTCGGTGACCTTGCCGACCGAATCGTCGATCAGGCCCTTGATCTCCTTGGCCGCAGCGGCCGAACGCTGGGCGAGGGTACGCACTTCGCTGGCGACCACTGCGAAGCCGCGACCCTGTTCACCGGCACGCGCGGCTTCCACGGCAGCGTTCAGCGCCAGGATGTTGGTCTGGAACGCGATGCCGTCGATCACCGAGATGATCTCGGCGATCTTTTTCGACGAGGCCTCGATGGCGGACATGGTACTGACCACCTGGCCGACCACGCTGCCGCCCTGGGAGGCAACAGACTGCGCGCCGATGGCGAGCTGGTTGGCCTGGCGGGCGTGTTCGGCATTCTGGCGCACGGTGGAGGTCAGTTCCTCCATCGAGGCTGCGGTTTCTTCCAGGTTGGCGGCCTGCTGCTCGGTGCGGCGTGACAGATCACTGTTGCCGGAGGCGATCTCGCCGGCGGCGAGCGTGATGCTCGAAGCACTGGCCTGGATCTGGCCGACGATCTGGGTCAGCTGTGCGACTGTGGTGTTGGCATCGTCGCGCATCCGTGCGAACACGCCCTGGTAGTCGCCGTGCATGCGCGCGGTCAGGTCACCTTCGGCGATGGCCGACAGCAGCTGCGAGAGCTTGCCGAGGTTGTCATCGCTGACCGCCATCATCGCGTTGAGGTTTTCCAGCATGAGGCGGAAATCGTGATCGAAGCGCTGCGCGTCGCCACGGCGGCTGAAGTCGCCCGCGGCGGCGGCACTGGCCAGCTGCTTGATCTCGGCATTGATGCGGCCGAGGTTGGCCTTGACCGTGTCGACGGTGGTGGTCATTGCGGCCTTCTCGCCTGGGTAGCGCGCGATGTCGCGGCTGAGGTCGCCGACCGCGTACTGCTGCACCACATCCAGCACATCGTGCAGGGTCTGCACGTGGCTGCCGACCAGGGCGTTGGTCTCCTGCACCATCAGCCCATACTCACCGGGGAACGCACTGGCGTCGATGCGGTAGCTCAGTTCGCCGCCATCGTGGCGGCGGGCCATTTCGCGCTGGCCGTTGATTACTGCGTGCAGCTGCTGCTGCATGCCGGACATCGCCTCCAGCAGGCGGCCGGGCTCGTCGTGCGGCTGTGGGCCGATATGGCTGTCCAGCTTGCCGTTGGCGATGCCTTCGGCGACGGCGGTAGCCTGCTTCAGCGGGCGCGCGATACGGTTGCCGATGACCCAGCTCAGGGCCAGCACGATCAGCACCAGTACACCACCGGAGATCGCCATGATGGCGGTGAACACCAGCGCCTGCCGCTGCACGTCGTCCATGTAGACGCCGCTGCTGACCACCCAGTTCCACGGCGCGAACAGGCCGGCGTAGGCGACCTTCTCGACCTCGCCCTTGCTGCCCGGCTTGGCCCATCGATAGTTGACGAAGCCACCGCCGGCCTTGGCCGCTTCGACCTGGTCGTAATAGATGCGCACGCCGTCGTCGGTGCGGAAGTCCTTCATGTCCTTGCCGACCAGGTCCTTGCGGAACGGGTGCATCAGCAGGCGGTAGCCGGTGTCGTAGATGTTGAAGTAGTACGTATCGTTCTCGGCGCGCATCACTTCCAGGGCCTGCAACGCGGCGCTCTTCGCGGCGTCCTCGCTGAGTTCGCCGGTGCCGGCCAGACGGTGGTAGTGCTGAAGGATGCCGTAGCTGAGTTCGACCTGGGTCTTCAGCGCGGTCTTGCGGGTCTCGGTGAGGTCCAGGTACTGCATGCGGGCGGCGATCACCGAGAGCGCGATCACGCCGAGCGCGATGAGCAGCGTCAGCAGGTTGAGCTTGCGCCGGACGGAGAGATTGCTGAAGTAGTGTTGCCAGCGATGCAGGAGATTCATCGAGCAGGACCAGGTCGAAACGGGCGGGCGGCGGCGGTGGCTTCCTCCACCAGAGCAGCATTCTGCTGCGTGGTCTCGTCCATCTGCACTACGGTCTGGTTGACCTGCTCGATGCCGGCGCTCTGTTCCTGCGAGGCGGCGGAGATCTCG
>NZ_JBMRFR010000009.1:0-154108 GCF_049384845.1 Stenotrophomonas sp. CASM101
GGCGATGAAATCCGCGCCAACCATGCAGCCGATAGGTCGCCACCCAGCGCCTGACCGTGGAGGCCTCCAGGCTGTGGCGACGAGCAACGGCTTTGACTGATGTGGAGGTCTTGCAGGCCTCTTTGGCAACCTGCAGTTTGAAACGAGCGTCATATCTGTTCATGTATCCCTCGGGGTTGGATCTGGCGTCCAACTCCCGGGGGTCACTTCACGGACGGGTTTACGGCGTCCCCCGCAACCGGACCCACCCCGCCATCCCACGGAATGCACGCTTTTGCCGTTGATGTTGCCGGCCAGCGGCCGGCACTACCGGGGTGCAGGGCGCAGCCCTGCCAACAAACCCAACCCTCAGAACATCAGGTTGATCATCAACACCACCACGCAGGTGTAGATCAGCGACAACGGTCCGCCGACCCGCCACATCTCGCGCGGGGTGTAATTGGCCGGGCCAGTGATCATCGAAATCACCGGGTTGGAGGCCGTCATCAGGTTGTTGGACGCCGACAGCGCCACGATCAGCGCGAACGCGGTCGGGTTGCCGCCCGCCGCCAGTGCCAGGTTCACCGCGATCGGTACCATCACGATGGTCGCGCCCACATGGCTGATCACCAGCGAGAACGCCGTGGTCAGCAGTGCCAGCGCCACCTCCAGCACCCACACCGGGATGCCGGTGGGCAGCTTGTCGATGGTGTGGCCGGCCACCCATGCCGCCGCACCACTGGAGTCCATCGCCCATCCGAGCGGGATCAGCCCGGCCATCATGAACACCGTTTTCCAGTTGATCGAGGCATACGCCTCGTCCATGCGCAGCACGCCGGTCAGCAGCATGCCGGCCACGCCGGTCATCAGCGTCAGCGCGACCGGCAGCTTGCTGGTCAGCGCGATCAGGATGGTCAGCGCGAAGATCGCCATCGCAATCTTGAACTTGTGCGGGCGCTGCTCGCCGGTCGGATAGTCGGTCACCACCACGAAGTCGCGGCTCTTGGCCGCCTGTGCCAGGTCGGTCCAGATGCTGTGGAAGACCAGCATGTCGCCTGCACGCAACTGCACGTCGCGCACGTCCTCGCGGATCACCTGCTTGTCGCGGTTGATCGCCAGCAGGCTGATGCCACGCTCCTTGCGCAGGCGCAGGTCGGCCGCGCTCTTGCCGATCACGTTCGAGGTCGGCGGTACCACCGCCTCGGAAATACCGGCGCGGCTCGGGTTGAACAGGTCACCCAGGTGCTTCAGGCGCGAAGACATGCGCAGGAACTGGTTCTGCGCGAAATCGTTGATCTGCTGGCGCGGGCCCATCGCACCGAGCACGCTGCCTACCCAGATGCGCATCTCCGCCGGCGGCGCCAGGCGGGTGTCATTGCCGGTTTTCAGGGCCAGCAGCAGCGGGGCGTCGTGCAGGTTCTCGGCCTCGCCCAGGGTCATGCCCACCAGCGGACTTTCCGCGCTGACCACCAGCTCGAACACATCGCCTTCGATGCCATAGGTCTTGGCGAAATAGCTCTCGGTGCGCGCGGGTGTGACCCCGTCGTTGACCAGGGTTTCTTCCTCGATCAGCTTGCGGTCGCCGTAGTAGCGGAAGTACAGCAGCGAGGCGATCAGCAGTGCCACGCCAATCGGCAGCGGCGCGAACATGCGCAGCGGCTCGATGGTGGCCAGGCCGGAAGGCAGGTTGTTGTTGGCCGAGGCCAGCAGATCGTTCAGCAGGATCAGCGGCGAATTGCCGACCATGGTCAGCGCACCGCCCATCACGATCGCCGCCGAGATCGGCAGCAGCAGGCGCTGCATCGTCAGCCCGGTGCGCGCTGCCAGTCGCGAGGCGACCGGCAGATACAAGGCCATCACCGACGGGTTCTGCATGAAGGACGAGTTCAGGCCGGCGATGGCGGTGGTCATCATCAGCAGCCGCTGTTCGACGCCGTGGCCGCGCCGCAGCAGCCATGCGGCCAGCCGGTTCAGCGCCCCGGTGCGGTCCAGGCCCGCACCGAGGATGGTGGTGGCGATGATGCTCATCACCGCGTTACCGGAGAATCCGCCGAAGATCTCCTCCGGCGCGATCAGGCCGGTGACACCGAGTACCACCAGCACCACCAGCGCGACCACGTCGGCGCGGATGCGCTCGAACAGGAACATCGCCATCGTGAAGCCGACCAGCCCGAGCACGAGCTTCATGTCGTTGGTCAGCGTCAGCGCGGTATCCATGTGGGGCGCGGCGTCCTCAGGCGATCGTCAGGTGCGGTCGTACAGCAGGTCCCAGACGCCGTGGCCGAGTTTCTGGCCGCGGGTCTCGAAGTGGGTCTGCGGGCGCCAGTCCGGACGCGGCACGCTGCCACGCGGGCCGGCGCGGTTGACCAGGCCGGCAGTCGCGTCAAGCACGTCCCACATCTGCTCGGCGTAGTCTTCCCAGTCGGTGGCGCAGTGCAGGCGGCCACCCGGGCGCAGCTTGCGCACCAGCAGCTCGGCGAATGCCGGCTGCAGCAGGCGGCGCTTGTTGTGGCGCTTCTTGTGCCACGGGTCCGGGAAGTAGATGCGCACTTCATCGAGCGCGCCATCGGCGATCTCGTTCTGCAGCACTTCCACCGCGTCATGGTGGTACAGGCGCACGTGGTCGGCATTGTCCTCAGCCAGCGCGTTCAGCAACCGGCCCACGCCGGGGGCGTGCACTTCGATGCCGATGTAGTCGCGCGACGGATCGTGCTGGGCGGCGAAGCGCAGCGCGGCACCGTTGCCGAAGCCGATTTCCAGCACCTTGTGTGCCGGGCCGCCGAAGGTGGTATCCAGGTCACGCGGCTGGCCGGTGTAGTCGAGGCCGAAGCGCGGCCAGCGTTCGTCGAACGCGCGCTGCTGGGCGGGGGTGAAACGTCCCTGGCGCAACACGAAGCTGCGCACCTCGCGGCGGCCCTCGCTTACGGTGAAGGGCTTGGGTGGGGCCTTGGAGCCGGCGCTGTCAAAAGGATTGGTCATCAGCCGATCAGCCCGTCCACCGGAGAGGATGCGCTGGCGTAGCGCTTGCGCGGGATGCGCCCGGCCAGGAAAGCCTCGCGGCCGGCCTCGACTGCCTTGCGCATGGCAGTGGCCATCAGCACCGGGTTGCGCGCACCGGCAATGGCGGTGTTCATCAACACGCCGTCGCAGCCCAGTTCCATCGCGATCGCCGCATCCGACGCGGTGCCCACGCCGGCATCAACAATGATCGGCACCTTGGCGTCTTCGATGATCTGCAGCAGGTTGTACTTGTTCTGGATGCCCAGGCCCGAACCGATCGGCGCGGCCAGCGGCATCACTGCGGCGCAGCCGATCTCTTCCAGGCGCTTGGCCAGGATCGGGTCGTCGGAGGTGTAGACCATCACCTCGAAGCCGTCCTTGACCAGCTGCTCGGCGGCCTTGAGGGTCTGCACCACGTCCGGGTACAGGGTCTTCTGGTCGCCCAGCACTTCCAGCTTGGTCAGGTTGTGGCCGTCCAGCAGCTCACGGGCCAGGCGGCAGGTACGCACCGCGTCTTCGGCGGTGTAGCAGCCAGCGGTGTTGGGCAGGATGGTGAAGCGCTCCGGTGGCAGCACGTCCAGCAGGTTCGGCTCGCCCGGGTTCTGCCCGATGTTGGTGCGGCGGATGGCCACGGTGACGATCTGGGCGCCAGCAGCCTCGGTGGCCAGGCGGGTTTCTTCCAGGTCCTTGAACTTGCCGGTGCCGGTGAGCAGCCGCGAGCCATAGGTCTTGCCGGCGATCACCAGCGAATCGGGGGAGACATGAACGTTCATGGCGCGATTATCGCCTATCCGCCTGAAGATGGGATCACGCAATGGCGTGCCGGCCGTGGATCGGCATGGGTAGTGCCGGCCGCTGGCCGGCAAACCCGGACAGGCCTCAGCCCCCGCCCAGCGCGTGCACGATCTCGACAATGTCGCCTTCAGCCAGGACATGCTCGCGATGGCGGCTGCGGCTGACGATCTCGCCGTTGACCTCCACTGCCACCCGGCGCTGCAGCAGCTGCTCGGCCTCGAGCAGGTCGTGAAGGGTCGCCGAGGCGGGCAGGGTGCGGGGTTCGCCGTTGAGCTGGATGTTCATTCCTGCATTGTCGCTTATAGCCCTTCGTGATCGGAACGTTTGCAATTTGATCGGGGCGCCAGCTCCAGCACAGCAGGCTTCGGCGTGCTCAGGCGACAATCCATGCGGCGGCGCAGCGTGAGCAAACGGCGGCCCGGTGAAACCATTGACCGTGCGCCGGCGTACGTGTGCCGGATTCCAACCTATTTACCCCACAGGAGTTCCTAGATGCAGCTCAGCAAACACCCGATCCGCTCCCTGATGGCGGCTGCGATCGCACTCGCCGCGCTGCCGGCCATGGCAGGCGAAAGTCCGTATTCCAAGGCCGTGTTCTTCGGCGACAGCCTCACCGACGCCGGCTATTTCCGGCCGCTGCTCGATCCGGGCGTGCAGCCGGTCACCGGCCAGTTCACCACCAACCCGGGTTGGGTGTGGGCACAGCAGGTCGCCAACTACTACGGCCTCAACGGGGGTGCCAACGGCAACGGCCAGAGTGGCGACAACTACGCCGTGGGCGGTGCCCGGGTATCGGTGGACGAGGCCGGTGGCCTGGGCGTGATTCCGTCGCTGAAGTCGCAAGCAACCCGCTACCTTGCCGCGAACGGTGGCAAGGCTGACGGCAACGCCCTGTACACCGTATGGGGAGGCGCCAATGATCTGTTTGCGGCCACCCGTGCGGCGGCAGGTGGCGCGTCGCAGGCCCAGGTGCAGGGCATCATCGGCGCAGCGGTCACCGACCAGATCGCGCTGGTAGGTGCGCTGAAGCAGGCTGGTGCCCAGTACGTGCTGGTACCGAACCTGCCGGATGTGGGCATCACCCCGCAGTTCCGCGGCCCCAATGCCGCCGCCGCCACCGCACTGTCGGCCGGCTACAACAAGGCGCTGTACGGTGGCCTGAAGCAGGCAGGCATCGAGTTCATTCCGCTCGATACCTTCAGCATCCTGCGCGAAGTGACTGCCAATCCGGGCATGTACGGCTTCACCAACGTCACCAGCACCGCCTGCAGGATCGATCCGAACAACTCCACCGCCAGCATCATCGGCTGCAACCCGACCAGTTACGTCAGCCCGGATGCAGCCAACACCTACCTGTTCGCCGACGGCGTGCATCCGACCACCGCCGGCCATCAGCTGCTGGGCCAGTATGCTGTCTCGGTGCTGGAAGGCCCGCGTCTGCAGCAGGTGCTGAGCCACTCGGCCCAGACCATCGGCCGTTCGCGTGCCGACCAGGTCAGCATGCACCTGGGTGGTCGCCCGGCCGATGGCCTGTCCTGGTGGGGCGGCGTGCGCGGTGACCTGCAGCGTTATGACCATGCCGACCTGTACGACGGCCTGGCGCCCGCCGGCCTGTTCGGTATCGACTGGGCACGCGACGGCATGGTGTTCGGCGGCTTCGCCGGCTTCGGCCGCCTCAACGCAGACTTCGGCAACAGCCGTGGCGACTTCACCCAGAAGGACACCACTGCCGGTCTGTTCGCCGGCTGGTATGGTGACCGCATCTGGATCAATGGCCAGGTCAGCTACACCTGGCTGTCCTATGACGTGAACCGCAAGGTCCAGCTGGGCCCGGCCACTCGTGAGCACGGCGGTTCGCCGGACGGCAGCAACCTGACCGCCGCGCTGAACGCCGGCTACGAGTTCGGCACCGAAGGCGGTTTCCGCCACGGCCCGATTGCTTCGGTGATCTGGCAGAAGGTGAAGATCGATGGCTACACCGAAAGCGCTGCGGCCGGCACCCTGGCCACCGCACTGGGCTACGACCGCCAGAACGTCGATTCGACCGTCGGCCGCATCGGCTGGCAGGCCCGCTTCGATGGCGGCACCGTCAAGCCGTACGCGCAGGTGACCTACGACCACGAGTTCGAAGACACCAAGCAGGCCAGCGCATGGCTGCAGACCCTGCCGGAACTGGGCAGCTATCGCGTGCCGGGCCTGAACTTCGACAAGAACTACGCCACCGTGGTGCTGGGTGCCCGTACCGAGCTGTTCGGCCTGCAGAGCAACTTCGGCCTGAGCGCTTCGGCCGGGCAGAAGCGTGCCCAGGACGCGACGCTGTTCGCCAACTTCAGCGGCAGCTTCTAAGCAGAAACCAGGCGGGGCCGGATCCCTTTCGGGAACGAAGGGGATCCGGCCCCGCTCTGATGCGGGGGCACCATTGCGCAACACCGGCCCCAGCGCATAGACTTTCCACCGCAACGCGGGCGTAGCTCAATGGTAGAGCTGTAGCTTCCCAAGCTACTGACGTGGGTTCGATTCCCATCGCCCGCTCCAATCAACACCGAGATCCGCGCTAAGTGTCTGGAGGCGCGAGGGTTTTTGGATTGGATAACGGCCTCTCAAACGACCTTCCTGGGTATCGTTTGAGGTATCGCCAAACATGCCAAAGCCATTGCTTTTGGCCAGACCAAGCGGGGTCTATGCCCGTTTTCTCGTCCCGAAAGACTTGCGAGCATTGGTTGGCTCGCGCTTCCTCGTTCGTCCGTTGCACGCTCCCTTCGGAGACGTGGCCAGGCTGGTCGCTGCCCGCATGGGCATGGCACTCTCTCAGGCATTCCAAGCATTGAGACAGGGGCAGGCGGTGGACATCGACGAGGTGTTACGCAGGGTGCGGCGGAATGGTGTTCAGCAGCTGATCTTGAAAGGGATCACGTTCCCCAACGGCGCGGGCGTGACTGAGGTGGAGATCAAAACGCCGGAAGACATGGCGTTCTGGCGCGAGACCCTCGAAAAGATGGCCAGCGCCGATCCAGTAGAAAGCATCGGCCTGCTTCCTGAGCATTTTCTGCTCAAGCAGCAGGAGGCGCATGCGAAGAGGGAGGCGACAGGTCGTTCGGTTGGACTGTCACTGTCTAAGGCCATCGAAAACCACCTGACGGATTTGACCAACGCGAAGTTGCAGCCAAAGACGGTTCTGGAGAGCCGTCACACGTTGCGGTTGTTTGCTGGCGTGGTAGGGGAAGATCTGCCTGTGTCCGAGCTTTCGCAAGATCACGTGCGCGAGTTCTTCAGCGCAATTCGATGGTGGCCTTCGAATGCATCCAAGCGGCCTGCTTACCCAGGAATGCCGGTGCTGGAGGTGATGGCCCTGGCAAAGACCAACGATGAGCCCGAGCCGGCCGCCTGGACCATCAAAAAGCACCGCCAGCGTCTGCCGGTGTTCTTTATCTCCTTGGTCGAGGCCAAGCGAGTGGAGGTCAATCCATTGGCAGGCGTTCGAGCGGTGGCGACCCCGGACGAAGAAGACAGGGGATCTCCCTTCACCGACAGCGAGTTGGGCGCCATTTTTGGAAGCGCGTTTGTTCCCTGGGCGTCGAAGTATCCGCATCGGTGGTTTGGTCCGATGCTCGGGCTCTACAGCGGTGCACGGGTCAACGAAGTGGCTCAGTTGCAAGTGGATGACATCGCAACGGTCGATGGCGTTCCCGGATTCTACGTCCGGGTGGTGGCCAGGGGCCAACGGATCAAGGGCAAGCATTCGCGCCGTTTTATTCCCTTGGCGCAACCCGTGCTGGAGGCCGGGTTCCTGGACTACGTGCAGGAGGCCAAGGCCGCAGGCCATGTGCAGTTGTTCCCCAATCTACCGAACAGCACCGGTCTGGGATTTGGCAGGCAGCTGTCGCGCCAGTTCTCCACCTACATCAAGCGGCAAGGCGTCGAGGAAAAGGGGCAGGGCTTTCACGGTTTTCGCCACACCTTGGCCGATCGCCTCGACGCCGCGGGTGCGTCGGCAGCGGCCATAGGCGCGGTCACCGGCCATGCTGCGGGGCAGACGGTTTTGGAGAAGCACTACATTCACCGCTCCACTCTGCCGGACCGCGTGGCGACGTTGGGCAAGTTCTCGCCGCCGGTTGTGTTGCCGCGCTATCAACCGGGGCAGTTTGACTTGGCGTTGCGCTCGGCCGAGCAGAAGCTGCGGGAAGTTGGTCGGCGCGGAGGAAAGAAAAAGGCCCCCAGGTGAGTGGGGGCCTTCCCGAAGCTGCACTGGAGCTTCTACTCACTTGCTGGCGTTGGCGGTGAGCAGAGCGGTTACCGCTCTACAAGCCCATGCTTACTCCAGCGGGCGAGGAGAGCGTTCCACGCCGCCTGAGAACGTCTCTAGCAGCCCTGCCGCTCGCTTGTCTGCTGACAACAGTTCAGCGGTGCCAAGTTTCGGACGATCCAGCAGTTCCGACGCCCTTGAGTCACCCAGTAAGTAGGCGACCTTGAGATACGCGGCGCTGTCCACCAAGGAGCCATGGCTGGGGTCGTCGTAGTAGATCTTGGATAGCCCATAGTAAGCGAACAAATTGCCTGACTTGGCTTGCTCATAGAGAAGCACGGAGCCTTCCGTGAACTTCCCGGCCTCCAGGGCAATTCTCTCCGCGTAGACAACGGCGGCCGGTCTGTTGCCAGACGCTGCCATCTCTTGGAGGGACTGCAGGCTGGCGGCATGCAACTTGGCGTTTTCCTGTTCGGAGGGATAGCCATGCTGAATCAACCACTGGGCCTCGGCCGGAGAGCGAGCGCTCAGCGGGCCGGCGCTCGCACAGGACGGATCCACCGCAGGGCACAGCCTCTGCTGAACTTCGGCAGAGCGCTCGGCTGCGTTTGCGCCGGCGTTGGAGGATGGCGTGGGGCGTGGGGTCTCGCTTTTGGGTGTATGGTCGTCCCGCTGGGCTTTCTGTTCGGTCGTTTGAACGTCCGCTGCGGGGGGGGACTTATCCGCGCAAGCGGAAAGTGCGCAGGCAAGCATGGCCACGATTGCGAAGTTTTTCATGCGCTCACCTGTCAAGGAATTGAACATTGCTGTTGGTCCAGTTGCGTCCACCATGTTGAGCACTGGGCATCTTCAGAAACAAATTTCCATTTCTCTTTCAGGGATTTCTCCAGCTCAACCGCACCTGCCCCTTGCGGGGTGATGTACTCCTCCACGGGCACGCCGTAGCGACGTGCCCATTCTACGAAGGTCTCGACGAGGCCTGGTGCCCCCACCTCATCGTCTATCGCCTTAAGGATGCCGAGACAGTATGACTCAGGAATGGTGATGTTTATGCCCGCCCTGGTCGCGCTTGATGCTTGAAGCTGCTGTTCGCATGCATGCATAACCGCGTAGCGAAACTCCCCGGTTGCGCTGTTGAAGTCCTTTGTCAGGTTGGCGTAATTCTGGGTTTGGCGTTCCAGGGCGTCCTTCATGGAAGCCTGAGCGTTCGGATCAGGCGGCACGGTTCGACCAAACCCGTGAGTTCGGCCTTCGCTGAAGGAAATCGCCATCAGGACAGTAGACTTTGCCCCCCAAGAAGCGCCAGGCAAGCGATCTTTCGCGTAGCTGGCCCCCGACGGGAACGGGATGCGTGCAGGGCAGGAGGCGGGCTTCCTGGCAATGTGTTCTGCGCAAACCCGCTGTTTCCAAGTGTCTGCCGAGGGGGGGGAGGAACTGCCCCCACCACCACCTCCCTCGCCTGGATCGTAGCCCCCAATTCCGGGAACCGAAGGAGGATCCATGGGGGGGGTGTAGGGGGGGACGTAGGGAGGCGGTATCGCATCAACGGGGGGAAGGTTGGTCGTTCCTCGGTCGTTGGTGGTGTCGGCCATGCCTGATTGGGCTGCGAGCAATGACCCGCCCACGATCAGTGAGATGCGAAGGATGTCGCGGATCTGGCGTTTGAGGTTCTGCGATGTGGAGATGTCTTCGGGAGTTAACGTCGGTTTGTTCTTCATGAATCACCATCAGTCCTTGGGGGCTTCAAAGCGGGCGATGCGAGCTTCTTGCACGTTCCAATGCATGTTTGAATGGCTTCTTCGAGGTCTGTTTTGGAGGGGAGGGGGGATGCGGCGTAGGTCGAGGCAATTCGCCGGGCAAGCGGTGGGGAACAGTTCTCGCTGACGGCCCGCACGGCGTCTTCGGTCACGGCTCCCGTGAACAGCAGGGCGTCAGTTGCCCTGACGTCCAGTTCTCTTCGTGCTTCTTGCCACACGGAGACTAGGGCGCGCGCCGCTGCCAACCACCGCTGCATCCTTGCGGGCTCGGGCGTGTGCTGCCCGGTGAGGGAGGCGTCGTTCCACGAAGCAACGGTTGCCAACTTGTCAAACATCAGCAGCCAGCAAATGTAGAGCGGGAACAAACTGCGTTTGCGAGCGGCGAGCTTGATCAGCAAGGAACGTGTGATCCGTCCGTTTCCATCGGCCAAAGGGTGGATCGTCAGCAGCTGATGCGCCAGCGCCTCGTCGAGGTGCTCGCTGCAGTTGGATTGGTGCTGGGAGAGGGTGGCCAGGAGATTGGCGAGTAGCGGATTGACGACCGCGACCGGTGGCAGCACGAGCACCGCCTCCTTGGGGCCTCGTCCTGCCACCCAGGCACGATCTGATCGAAGCGAAGGTGCCTGTAGACCTGCTGCGGACGCCAGTGAGGCGATCAAGGCGTCGGTTGTGCGCAGATCCGCTGGGCTCAGGGGCGCGATTGCCTTGTGGGCTTTTTCGCCGGCGCTGACGGGCAGCAGGAAGTCCCCGTTGTAAGCTTGGGAGTGAACCCGATTCAGTCGTGACGAAAGCAGCAGGAGCGGGTGAAGGTCCGGCTCCAGGAGCTTGGGCTCGTAAGCCTGCCGCAGCTCAAATGCTTCGGAGCGCAGTGGTTGGGGTTGCGAAACCACGACGCCGTGGGTGCCCCAGATCTGTGCTTCGCCCGCTGATCGGATCAGGGGAGAAGGAATGTAGTGCAGTGTCACGGCGCGTTCCAGGCGAGTGAAGTCCAGCGCCTGAGCGTGCACTGCCGTTCGTTACAGTTGTCACCGTCTTGGATGGTTGTGAGTGGTGTGCTTCCCCACGAAAGCGATCGCAGCGCACGCTCAGCCGAGCTGCATGGTTCAAGGGGCGGGCGGGTGAAAGCGGAACTTGGGAAAAAAATTTCGCCCGATCTGCTTTTCGAAAACGGGAAAAGCGTGCACAAGCTTTTCCTTAAACCCCAATAGCTTTGCCAAAGCCCCCCCCTGCTTTGCCCTTCGGCTGTCGGGTCCCCTCCGTGTCCCCTCCAGCCGAAGGGCAAAGTCTCCCCATACCCCGCTGACTAAAGCGGTGGGGTGACTTGGCCCGTGCGTCGGTCCCGTGGCGGCGACCCCCAGCACTTCAGGGCGCGGTGATTCCCTAATCTGCACCGCTTCGACAGGTTCACGCGATCAGTCGCGCCGGGTCCGGGTCCTGTCACCCCCATGCGAGGGCGTCTCTCCGGTGTTGCTTTACTTTTCCCGTGCCCAGGCGCGTTTTTCCTGGGGCTTCTCCTAGCAACGAACCATTGGTAACGGGACCGCGAATGGGAGACGCTGCTGGGGCCAGATTGAGTACTCCCCAGTTACCATCGACATCTGCGTTACCTGGCTGGCGCGAGTTGCCAGGCCATACCGCGCCCTGTGTCCCCTCGCTTTAAAACCGGTGCACGCTGGTGATGGTCAGTCCAAGCCCGCACTGGGCTCCCAGGATTGCGTTGTGCACCGCCGGTCACTCCACCGGCACCGTGATACGGCTACCAACGGCCTTTGGGCTGACAGACGGGGAGGAGAGGAAGAGAGGGAGGCTTGCGGTCCATCCGAGGCTTGCTAGAGTGGCCTTGAGGGGCCAGTGCCTGGGCATGTCGTAGCTGTCACTACCTTGCTCGCCTCCGAGTCGGTCAAACTCGGGGGCCGTGAACTCAAAGTAAAACGCCCTCGGCTTTTGTCAAGCCGGGGGCGTTTTTTTAGCTGGCGGTTCCGTTCTTCCCCATCAAGATACCTGCAAGCATCAGTAGCGATGCAGTGATTGCGTCCATTTGAAGCATCACTCCCTGCCAAATTTCCAAACATGCGGGTGCTAGGAACACCATGCCCTTAACCTGTAGGGCAATCGACAACGCCTTCCTTCTGTTGCTCTCCACTCTTAACCTCCGTTTGCGCGGATGCGCACTCATAGGCTAAAGGCCTCCAGATGCAGGGAAGTGCTGTAACCGAGGCTATTTTTAGTGGGGTTAGGCCGCATTTTGGATTTGTTGCCTCCTATGACCCTTTAGGAATGGAAGTTGGGCGGATGGGTAAGTTTGTGTCGTTGCTCCACAGGAGGCTGTCGAACAAGAGGGCGTCCCGAAGCGTAAGAATGGGGCGAGGTTGGTCGGCTTCAAACGCGCGGATCTGATCTATGACAGCGTCATATGCGTCCAAGGAAAGCCATTCTTTATGCCCTCCGCTTCCATAGGCTACGTAGTTCGGAGGTGGAACTTTATACGCGGAAAATTCCGAAAGCACTGCTTGTTCAGCTGCAAGGGCTATCGCCCTTTCCCCGCTGAAACTTATTCCTACGCTGCGACCGAGGTCCAGTTCCTCCAGTTTTCCCCTGGAAAAAGCATAGGCACGCTGAGTCCAGTATCCAGATTGTCCAACCTTGAGCTTGGCCTCGGCTGGCACGACAAGGACATAAACTCTGTGGAAAGGGATGTTGATTCGTGCGTATATGTGCGTCGGCACGCGAATTTGGAATCGCTTCAGCAGCGTTGAAACAAATATTGGCTTGAACTTGCTCTTTTCGGCGCTTTTCCTGACCTTGGCCTCTCCAACTTGGGCGACTAAGTATTGAAGCCGCTTTGCGTCCATATCACCATCCACATGGACTCCATAGTTGTCTTCGGGAAGATCAGGGAAGACGGGGGGCGCGGGTGCAATAGACATGCCTTGCCTCAGTGGCCGGGGTTTGGCCGGATTCTAGCGTTGAGCGGTGAGTTAGCGGACGGAGGTAGAGTGGATGAGGCTATAGGCGATGCCGCCCAACATGGGCAGCACCACGTGCGCAGGCACCAGTGCGAGCCCGGCCAGTGCCATCCACCCGCGCACCTGCTCGGGATTGGGCAGCAGTTCGGCGAAGCCGCTGATCAGGAACACTAGCATGTGGACAGCGATGACCCCGGCCCAGGTCCAGAGGAAGCCCCGCCAGAAGCCCCCACGGGGGAGGCCCTGTTCTGCGTAGTGGGGGAACGGCTGGCGGTTGATCCACGCCCGTCGACGGTTGGCCCGCTGGGTGATCCAGAAGAGGAAGGCCAGCACCAGCCAGGTGCCAATGCCTCCCAAGACCGCCAGCCACCCAAATGAGCTTCCGTTCTGGAGCATCTCCAAGCCGCCACCGACGAAGACGAGACCGGCCCCTCCGAGAAGAACAGACGCGCAGCCCACGTTCGCGTAAGAGCTCATAGTCAGGGCCTGTGGGCGGTCCAAGTGCCATGGGACTTGCTGAAACGAACGGGCTCCACGATCGGGCGCACCAGTTCGGCGCCTGACACATTGAGGACCACCTCTCCTCCAAGGTCACAAACGACCCCCTCAGAGGGGGCGGCGTTTCGGCAGTTTGAAAGCGTGAAGTCCCGATAGCCGATCACGGTCATGGATCCACTGGAAACCTGAGTGAAGGTGGCCCCGATGGCAGTTTGGGCTTCTTCGACGGACGGCTGGTTGCTGCTGCATCCAGAAAGGCTCAACGCGGCAACAAGCGATGCGAGCACGGTGCGAACGGGCTTCATGATCAATTCCTTGGCAGTCCACCGGATGGCGGCATCTGCCATTTTGGCAGATGCGTGCCTTATCATGCCAGTCCGTGCAGACTAAGGAGCTGATCCATTGCCCGTCCCCCATGCCCGCTCCGTTGCCCGCAATCTCTGTCTTCGGCCTTCGCCTCCGTGCAGCGCGTCAGGCTGCCGGGTTGTCGCAGGTCGAACTGGGGGCGTTGATCGGCATGAATGAGAAATCGGCTTCTTCACGCCTGTCCCGCTACGAACGTGGGGAGCGAGAGCCCGACGGCGAAACCTTGGAGGCCCTAAGCAAGGCGCTTGGCGTGCCGCCGGCCTACTTCCACGCGAGCTCGGATGTGTTGGCGGAAGTCATTTTGTTGGTGGCCAGACTGCCCGTTGAGCAGCAAAAAGAGGTGTTGGGCCTCATCAAGGGATACACCGGCGACAGCATCGCACCCTGACAGGACGCGCATTTGCGTTCTTAGCGCGGTCCCGGCCGTCGAAGGTGCGGGGGCTTCCACCGCGGAGGCAGAATGCCGGTGTCCGCCCCAGGCTGCTTGCTTGGTGACTGCTCTGTTGCGGGCGACGGCGCCACAGGCGGCCACTGGTCCGGGAACCGGAAGTCCTCCGTGGGATGTGCTTTCTGGAAGGCTTGGAGGAGGCGCTGGCGCTGGTGCTCTGCTTCTTGGGTTGCCTTTTCCTGAGCGGTGATCGCCAAGTGCTCGGCTTGCTTGGCGTAGACCGCCTGCTCTTCGGTCAGTTTCACCGCGTCTTGCAGGTCCCGCAGGGTCCTGGGCGTCCAGCCCAAGCGCTGGGCGAGCCTGTCTTTGCCCTTCAATCCCGCTTCGCCTTGATCGCGGTAGTAGCGGGCGTCGTGTCTGGCCCGTCGGGCCTGTTTGAGGTCGGCCGCCGCTTGGGTTCGTACGACGAGGGTCAACTGGGCTTCTCCCTCGGCAGAGAGGTAGTCCCGGGCCAGCGAGCGGGGCAGGGGATCGGCATGGTTCTGAGCCCAAGCCAGGGCACGCCGGATCAGATCGGCCACGTCTTTTTCCACCTGAGCCAGCCACAGGTTGGCCAGGTGGGCCGCTTGTTCGCTTTCCCTCGTTCCGTTACCGGTGACCCGGGTGTGGACCTGCGGAGGCAGTTTGGCCGCTGCCTCTTTCCCCCGGTGACCGATCACCCGAGTGGTCCTTTTGGGCACTGAGGATCCGGGTTGGAGGGAAGCGCGACGGACCTCACGTGCCGGAACGCCCGTCTTGGCTTTGGGTGGGGTGGGAACGAGAAGGGCGTCGGTCGCAGCCTGCAACCGCTGAGCCCCTGCCTTGCGGCGTTCTACCAGTGCGCGGGCATGCAGGGCTTGTTCGTCCACGGTTGCCAATCGGCCTTCGGCAGCGGCCTTGGCTTTGATTTCCTCGAAGCGACGGGAGTGCTGGTTGAATCGCCGCTCCCCCGCCGTCTTCAAGCGATCGTTGCGTTTTGCTCGAGGGAGGCGCTCGCCCCTTCGGCGGGCTTGGGTGACCGCCTTGCCTTCGTGCCTGGAGGGCTGGCGGTCCAGCTTGGCGGCGGCGCAGAAATCGCCCGCTTCGATGGCGCTGCCTTGCTGGTCGCGCAGGCTGCGGTGGTCCACGCGTGCCGATTGGCTGGCAGCGCTCAGGGCATCGTTGATGCGCTCACCGATCAAGGCCCGTAGTGCTTTCAGCTCCTGAGCACCTGCCTTGAACTCATCCAGGACCTTGGCCGCGCTGTCGCCAAACCCGGTTGAGCCCACTTGGCGAGGGGTCATGAGAATGTGCGCGTGGTAGTTCCGCTCATCGCCTCCCTTGTCCGGGGCGTGGAGACCGATCTGCACAGCCACGCTGTAACGTTCCACCAACAGTTGGCCGACGTCCCGAGCCAGCGCCCGGCGTTGTTCGGGCGTAAGTTCGTGGGGCAGGGCCATCAGCACCTCGCGCGCGACACGCGCGTTCTTCCGCGTCTCGTGTTCTTCAACCTTGGACCAGAGTTGGTGCGGATCCAGTGCCCACGCCGGCGCCTTAGTGGGGGCCAGCATGTCCACGGAAAGCACGCCGGTTTTGCGGCTGTAGCTGTGGCGTGCACCGCTGGGATCGTCCAGGTCGAGACCAGCCCGGTAAGCGGCGGCAGCGGTCGCGCTGTCGCCCTTCCCTCGGCTGAGACTTTTCACTTGAACGCTGTAGATCGCCACTGCCCAAAGCTCCGATGCACCGCAGCCCCCTATGGGGGCGAGGATTGGGGAGAAGGCGACGCGCAAGGCGTGGCGTTCGGGTGTCGGGGCGAAGCCCTGACCGCACGGTTTTGCGAAGCAAAACCATAAGTGCGCTATTGCTGGGTTGTTGGGGGCGAAATCGCCCCCTGCCAACTGCATAGAACCGGGCCGCTCGCTGCCGCTCGCCGGGCCCCCTTCTCAGGGTTACATGCACGTCAGAACTGTCAACTTTTTAGCCAAGAGCAAAAGCGATGCTCGCTAACCGCTCGCATCCATGATGGGGCAGGCCCCCCCTTGCGCTCCGCGCCATTTCTGGTTGCATGGATCAACGAAGCAAGAGCAAGCGTGCTGTGGGAAACGTTGAAAAGCAGAAGCTGAAGTTGGAGCGGATGGTCGGAGCGCTGGCCAAGGAGCAAGCCAAGCTGCTGCTCGTCGAACGCGAAGAGCAACGCAAGCGCCGGCGTGCAGAACTGAAGCAACGCGAAGCGGATCGCCGTGCCGATGCCCACCGGAAGATCGAACTGGGTGGTCTGGTAATCGCTGCCGGGGTGGACAGTTGGGATCCGGCAGAAGTTGTCGGAGGATTGTTGGTTGTGAGCGAGCAGCTGTTGCTACAACCGACCCGACGAAATGCCCTGCGCGAGAAAGGCATCGCCCATTTGGAGGCGAGGGCTGCCACTCGAAGGGCAGGGCAATCATGACTTGGACGCCATTACACGAGGCCGTGGTCATGGGCGATGTTGCCGCGCTCAACGCTGCACTGGCCGCGACCATCTTTCCTGATCCGCG
Source organism: Stenotrophomonas sp. CASM101 (assembly GCF_049384845.1). NCBI lineage: Bacteria > Pseudomonadati > Pseudomonadota > Gammaproteobacteria > Lysobacterales > Lysobacteraceae > Stenotrophomonas > Stenotrophomonas sp. CASM101. The sequence goes on from NZ_JBMRFR010000009.1 coordinate 16,545, forward strand.
CGATCGCCACGGTCAGACACCGCTCCACTTCGCCGCCCATCTGGGAAACGTTGAGGCAGTGTCCGCGCTGTTGCTGGCCGGTGCTTCCCCGAATGCACGTGATCGCCATGCCCAGACCCCGCTTCACTTGGCAGCACGCTCAGATCACTTTGGGTCTTCCGGACCCGCCGCGGCGGCTCTGGCCGCGCTGGCCGATGGGCGCCCCTGGACGTCCGTTCACGCCACTAGGTTTCTGGATGCGTGGGAACGGCGTGACCCTGCCGCCACGTGTGCGACGCTCCTTGCCGCAGGCGCTGAGCCAAACGCCCCGAATTGCCGACACGAGACGCCGTTCGGTCTGGCTTACCCGCGAGCTTTGAAGGCTTTCCTCTCGGCGTGAATTGAGACGCGTTTGCGACATCCGCGGCTGCGGAGTGAATTGGCGTGTTTCTTTGTGAATTAACTATATCTGGTGTTGATTTTGTAATTTTTACACAAGATCACGGGTTTGGGCGGTCGTCGCCCAAAACCATTGTCGAGGTCGAAATGGGCAAGAATCAGCACGTGGTGAAGCGGCCGGATGGCTGGGCGGTGCGTGGCGAAGGCAACTCGCGCGATACCTCTCACCACCGGACCCAGGAAGAGGCAAGGCAGCATGCGCGTGAGATCGCCATCAACCAGCGCAGCGAAGTGGTGATCCACGACCGTCAGGGCCTTATCCGGGACAAGGACAGTTACGGGAACGACCCAAATCCTCCCAAGGGTTGATCAACAAGGCCGCCGTTTGGCGGCCTTGTCTTTTGCTGGAGCTTGGTTTGCCGACGGGGCAATGCGCACCCGAGCCATCCCCAGCAGTGGGAGCAAGTGGGACGCATTGCCCCGCTGCTTGCTGGCCCTTCTGCAAGCCTGTTAGGCTTCCAGGTATCGTTTGAGGTATCGTTTTTTTAGTCGAATGTTCCGGGGATTTTCTTATGGGACAGTCGGTTAGGTGGATTTGGGTTCGATTCCCATCGCCCGCTCCATGTCTCCAGGGTATTCACCCCCGGCAGACGCGGCGTACTCGATGCACCACACCCAGCTCGAGCGTGTGGCAGCAGCGCCGCAATCTCCTTCTCAGTGTTGGGCTGTGGCCCCTTCGAACCATAGCTCGAGTGGCTTATGCGCCCGCTTGCGGCCGGGCGAAGTCCACCAGGTCGGAAGGATAGTGCGGGCAGGTGCGCAGCGCTGCATCGTCGCCGCCATACAGCACCACCAGCGCTGCTACCTCCAGCGCCCAGTAACCCCATGCATGCGGTCCGGTCAGCCGTCGGGTCCGCTTCTGAGCCTGGGGCGACAGTAGAAAGAAGTCACGGTAGTGCACCTGCAGGTAGCCGGTCAGCAGGGATGGAACGAACGCTTCACCGTCGCGCAACGGCGCGAACAGCTCGGCGAACGGGCGCGGATGGAATATCGCATCGCTGGCTTCGGCAAGGCCCAGTGCCGGTGCGCTGAGGTAGTCCAGCACGCGGTCGGTGTCGAAGCAGAGCACCTTCTCCACCAACGCTGGAAGACGGTCCTGCGCATCCAGCAGCACGCCCAGTGACAACAGCTGCAGGGCGTACTCGTAGTGCTGCGTTGTGCGCGGTTGCAACGGCGCGGCCAGCGCGATGTCGTGGCCCTGCTGTTGCAGGCTGTTCCGGGCAATGGCCAGCAAACGTGCATGCTCGAGCCAGAGTTCTGCAACGTCGGCATGCATCTGCTGCAATGCCGTGGGGGCGAATCCACGGTCGATGCCTTTCAGCAGCAGGTTGCTGCCGGTCTGGGCAACCGCTTCCCAGCCGTACGCATGTTCCAGCGCCGCATGCCCCTGCAGCGGTTCCTCCGCAGGTTCACCGCCATTGCGCGCATGACGCGCAAGCAGGGCCATGCCCGCGTTCCAGTCTGCCTGCCAGTCCGGCAGGCGAAGCATGCGGCGCGGTACTCCCGGATCCTTGGCCAGTGCTCTCCATCGCGGTAGTACGTCCAGCAGCAGATTCCGGCGGTTCACGGCAGTCATCGGTTCCATCATCAGGGAAAGTCTAGCGGCAATGCCGGTTCGACCCCCATTGCCTGGCACCGCGTTGAAGGTTTGAATGGTGCGCAATCGCAGTCACCATGCCCGCATGACCGTTGATCGAATCGCCCTCCGCCGTTTCACCCAGTGGCTGCCGTTCCTGGTCCTGGTCGCCATCTGCGTGGCCTGGTGGTCGCCGCTGGGCGTGGTTGTCGCCCTGGCCGCGTGCCTTGCAGTGGGTGGTGTGCTGCAGCGCCTTGATCTGGTCGGCGATACCGTAGGCGGCGCACTGCTGCGCTCGCGGGCGACGCTGCCCTTTGCTACCCGGCCGCCCACGCATGATGTCCTGTTGGATTGGGGCGAACTGGGCATGGGAGGTCCGGCCTACAGCACCCAGATGCTGCGCGATGGCGCCATTGTCGAGGGCGTATCCACTGGAGGCAGCCACGACGCCAGTGGCGAGTGGCAGACGCTGGCGGGAAGCGGGCTGCGTGTGGCCAGTGGCTATGTTGATCGCAGCGAAGCGGTGATCGTCTACGACGAAGCGGACAAGCGGGTGATGCACCTGCAGGCGATTGTTCCCAGCCTGTTCTGGCAGGAACTGCACGAGCGCCGGCAGCTTGGCGGGGATGCCGAAGCAGCAATGTGGTTGCGGGATATCCCCTGTCGATCGACCACGCTGCGGCCCTGCCGGGGTCTATGGCTGGAACCGGAGCATCCCGCGCTGGCCGCCGGGTTGCCGCAGGCATTGCGGCATGTCCTGCCGGATGCCCGGGTGCTGCAGGCCATACCGCTGCTGCCTGACGATCTGCGCCTGACCGCGCATCCGACGCTGTTCGCGCGCGTCTGCCCGTACGCGCTCTGTCTTGATGGCGAGCCCAGTGACCGTCACGCCTGCGATCTGGAAACGGTGATCACCAGCCCGTCCGGACGGTGCGTGGCGGTGGCGGGCAGCGTGCTTGATGGGGATCTGCGTCCCATCGAGGGCGTATGGCTCGTCCGCTGGCAGGGGTGTTGGCAGGCCATTGGCCACCGTGCGACGGGCGGCAGCGGCAAGGCCCGCAGTGGTGCCTGGATCGATGTGATCGAGGCCGGCGATGACGGTTGGCTTCGCTGCGAAGCCTATGAGGAACACTGGACGTTCGACGCGATCACACGCATCTCCACGCCACACACGGCGCTCGCCCTGCCTGTGGAATGGCGGGAAACCGCGCTGGCCGTGCGTGTCCGCGATGGGCACTTCTCGCTGCGCCTGCCCCCGCGCTGATCAGCGGCGGCAGGCATCCCTTGGATGAGCCATGAGGATGTCCCCGGCGACGGTGCGGTCATCGCCGGAGACGGTGCGGCGACTATCGGCTGTCAGTCTGAGTAGAAGCCGTTGCCAAGGGTGCCGGGCAGGCTGGGTTCCGGCCACGGCATCAGTGATGTGCAGGCGTCATACAGCGTGCAGAAGTCCTGCCGCAGTTGCGCAGGCACCCAGCTGCCGTAGGACACGTCGGTCGAGTCGCCCTGGCAGGCGTAGGAAACATCGATCCAGCGGGTGTTGGCGTGTGAGGCAACGCCTTGGTGCTGTGTCTTGCCCGTGCAGTAGCGCAGGCCCTGGCCGATCAGGGTGTTGTTGGCATCGAAGTAGAGCCGGGAGACTGCGTGGGTCGGCGCAGCCCGTACGTCTGCGGCGCCTCCCACCAGGCCAAACAGCAACAACAGCGGAATTCCCATTCGCATCTGTGGTTCTCCTTGGATTGTGCAAGCCGGCCGTTTCTGTCCATCAGCCGGCAACGGCATATTCGCACAGCCCCGGCAGGCATGCAGATGCGGTGGCCTGCGGGGCATCATCCACCCGCCACACGCCCGCGCTATGCTGCGCGCCTGCCGCCCGATCCTGCCGCGATGAAGCTCGCCATCCTGTCCCGCAACAGTTCCCTGTATTCCACCCGCCGGCTGGTCGAGGCGGCACGCACGCGTGGCCATACCGTTCGCATCCTCGACCCGCTGCGCTGCTACATGCGCATCGCCGCTGATGGTTTTTCGATGCACTACAAGGGCCGGCCGATGACCGGCGTGGACATGGTCATCCCGCGCATCGGTGCCTCGATCACCCGCTATGGCACCGCCGTGCTGCGGCAGTTCGAGCTGATGGGCGCACGCACCCCAAACCCCTCCGACGCGATCCTGCGTTCGCGCGACAAACTGCGTGCGCACCAGCTGCTGGCCGCCAAGGGCATCGACATGCCTGTCACCGTGTTCGGTGACAACCCGGATGACACCGTCGACCTGTTGTCCATGCTCGGCCCGCCGCCCCACGTGGTGAAGCTCAACGAGGGTACCCAGGGGCGGGGAGTGATCCTCACCGAAAAGGCCAGCGCATCGCGCGGTATCGTCGAGGCCCTGCGCGGGCTGTATGCCAATTTCCTGATGCAGGAGTTCATCGGTGAGGCCAAGGGCGCCGACCTGCGCTGCTTCGTGGTGGGCGACCAGGTGGTGGCCTCGATGCAACGCCAGGCGCCGGAAGGCGACTTCCGCTCCAACCTGCATGCCGGTGGCACTGCGGTGGCGGCCAAGGCCAGCCGCGCCGAACAGCAGGTGGCGGTGCGTTCGGCCAAGGCGCTGGGCCTGTCGGTGTGCGGGGTGGACCTGATCCGCTCCGCGCGCGGCCCGCTGGTGCTGGAGGTCAACTCCACGCCGGGGCTGGAGGGGATCGAAGCCGCCTGCGGGGTAGATGTGGCCACGCGCATCATCGAGCACGTCGAGAAGCTGAAAAAGCCATGACAAATCAATATTTTGAGATTCTCATGGGCAAATGAGGCCGGCTTTAACATGCCTTTAATCGGCGCCGGCGTAGCCTTTAGCGAACCGCAGCTCTGCCTCTCAGCAGGATCGGTATCGGGATACGACTTCAGATCCAGGCGGGCCACCGCCTGGGTCTTTTTTATACCTGCCGGAAGTCCCTTGTGGAGGCCGCGTGACGGCCGTAGAGTGGCCATCGTTCCTGGATGGATCCGGAGGCTGGCGATGTACCGCATCACGATGATCGCGTTGTTGCTGGGGTTGTCTGGCACTGTCTCCGCCAAGCCGGAGAAGACCGCCATACAGATGGACGGGCAGGCACCGGTGGCCGAACAGGTCCGGCGGGTTGAAAGGGCCCTTGATGACGGCGAGTACAGCGAGATTTCCGCTGACGACCGCGCCCAGGTGCAGCAGGCCCTGGCGCGCATCACCCAGCGCATGGGGGACCACAGCACGCTTCAGGAGCTCCCGCCGCAGGTCCAGGCAGAGGTCTTCAACGACCAGGAGCGGATCAACACCGTTCTTGTCCGCGCCCACGAAGACAGCCGCCAGATCTGCCAGCACACCCGCACCACGGGCAGCAACATGCCCAAGAGCCGCTGCCTGACGGTGGCCGAGCGCCGCCGGATCGAGGAAAAGGGCAAGGCCCTGCTCAACGACCAGCGCACCTTCAACAATCTCACGCCTCCCAGTAACCGCTAGCCGGGCCGATTGCCGCCCGAGCGACCGGCACTTGCTCGCGTGAAGGCGGTGCGAATACAGTCAACCCTCAACTCAAACAAGGATTCGTTTGTCATGAAGTCCCTCCTGATGTCGGCGGTCCTGGTCTCGGGCCTGACCCTGGCCACCGCCGCCTCCGCATCCAACCAGGCCGGTGAGGTCTTTATTCCGGGCAAGCCGCTGCAGCAGCAGATCGAGCGCATCGAAATCGAACTCAACGATGGCGAGACCTACAGCGAGCTGAAACAGGCCGACCGCAGCCGCGTGCGCGAGGCGCTGGTGCGCATGCGTACGGCCGTCGAGCAGCATCCCGACCGCGATTCCATGCCTGAACAGGTACGAACCGATGTCTTCAACGATCAGCAGATCGTGAACACGGTTTTGACACAGGCCCGTGAAGATAGTCGTCTAATATGCCAACGTGAAAAGGCCACGGGTTCGAACCGGTCCACGACGCAGTGCACGACCGTAGCCGAGCGCGCGCGACGGAAGGACAAGGCACAGCGTGATATGGGCCAGGCCCAGCGCGTCGGCAAATTCGTCAATTAGAGGTGACAGTGAGAATCCTGGTAATCGAAGACAACAGCGACATTGCGGCCAACCTGGGCGACTACCTGGAGGACCGGGGCCACACCGTGGACTTCGCGGCTGACGGGGTTACCGGTCTGCATCTGGCCGTGGTGCACGAGTTCGACGCGATCGTGCTGGATCTCAACCTGCCAGGCATGGACGGCATCGAGGTCTGCCGCAAGCTGCGCAACGAAGCGCGCAAGCAGACCCCGGTACTGATGCTCACCGCCCGCGACTCGCTGGACAACAAGCTGGCCGGCTTCGATTCCGGCGCGGACGACTACCTGATCAAGCCGTTCGCGCTGCAGGAAGTGGAAGTGCGTCTGAACGCCCTGTCGCGACGCGGCAAGGGCGTGCAGACCCGCGTGCTGGAAACCGGCGATCTGGAATACAACCTGGATACGCTGGAAGTGCGCCGCCAGGGCAAGCTGCTGCAGCTCAACCCGACTGCACTGAAGATCCTGCAGGCGCTGATGGAAGCGGCCCCGGCCGTGGTGACCCGCCAGGAACTGGAAACCCGCGTGTGGGGCGAAGAACTGCCCGATTCCGATTCCCTGCGCGTGCACATCCACGGCCTGCGTGCGGTGGTCGACAAGCCGTTTGAAGTGCCGCTGATCCAGACCCGCCATGGCATCGGATACCGCATCGCCACCCCGGAAGCCTGATTCGGTGGCAAGCAAGGGGGAGCGCCGGCACACGCCGTATCGGCGGCGCCTGCGCAGCCGCATCATCGTTTCGTTCGTGTTGTTGGGCTTCTGCCTGACAACGCTGTTCGCGTTCGCCACCAACTGGGCCCGCCTGCGCGTGGAAAACCAGCTGGTGGAAGAGCTGATGAACCGAAACATCGACGAGTATGCGCGCCGCTATTACGAGCACCCCGGGCATAACCCGGATGCACCGGTGCTGCAGATCAGGGCTTATGCCTATTCGAAGGACAAGTTCGACCGGGTGCGCGAAGAACGCGCGCAGTGGGCGGGCTTCTCCGATGGCATCCACAGCGTCAGCGGTGATGAGCACGGCGAGCCGTACTCCTACAAGCTGGCCGTGCGCAAGACGCCGGACGCCTGGTTCTTCCTCGCCTATGACATGACCGACAGCGTGCGCGGCGGCAAGCAGCTCAACCGCGCGCTGGTGCTGTCGGTGCTGGTGTTCAGCCTGCTGTCACTGGTGCTGGGCTGGTGGTCGGCCTCGAAGGTGATGAAGCCGGTATCGGACCTGGCCGCACGGTTGCGCGCCTACCGTGGTGGTACCAGTGACCCTGAGCCGCTGGCGCCGCGTTTCCCCGATGACGAAGTGGGGCAGCTGGCACAGGCACTGGACGACTATTCCTCGCGGCTGACCGAAGTTGTGCAGCGCGACCGTGAGTTCAATGCCGACGTCAGCCATGAGCTGCGCACGCCGCTGGCGGTGATCCGGGGTGCCACCGAGCTGCTGCTGACCCGGCCCGGCCTGGACGAAAAGGTGCTGCAGCGCCTGCAGCGCATCCAGCGTGCCGAACAGCAGTGCAGCGATCTGATCGGCGCGTTGTTGCTGCTGTCGCGCAATGAGCGTGGGCAGGGCACCAGCAACGTCGCCCGCGTGGCCGAGCAGCTGCTGGACGCGCATCGTGCGCAGCTGGGTGGCAAGCCGCTGGAACTGCTGCTGGAAGGTGAGCGCAACCTGGTGATCGATGCGCCCGAGGCGGCGCTGTCGGTGGCACTGGGCAACCTGATCGGCAATGCGGTGAAGTACTCGCAGGACGGCGAGGTGCGCGTGTTCGTCGGCGCCAATTCGGTCTCGGTGACCGACAGTGGCCCGGGCCTGAGCGAGGAAGATGCCGCCAAGCTGTTCCAGCGTGGCTACCGCGGCACGCATGCTGGCCATTCGCAGGGCGGCGGCATCGGCTTGTCGATCGTCAGCCGCCTGTGCGATCTGTACGGCTGGCAGGTGAGCGTGCGCCCCGGTGGCGAGCGTGGCGTGATCGCCACCCTGACGTTCTCGCCGAAGCCGTTGTAAGGGCCCCTGCTTTGGTGGGTGCCGACCTTGGTCGGCACGGACCCTGCCGACCTTGCATCGCGCTCTGTGTCGCTTGTGCCACTGAATTACCCTCGCGCGATGATCAGGCCTCAGGCCCAACGCGACACCACCGTGATCGCTGCCGCGCCCCGCGCGTGTTCCAGTGCACGCATTGGCAAGCCCGCGCCGCACTTGAGAATTTCCTTACAGATTGCCGTGCGCGGCGATGGCCTGATGACCTGGCCGGGGCAGGTGCCCTGGCCGGGATTGGCGTCCTGAAAAAAACCAACAAATCAAAAGCTCCGGATGTGCTCTAGCTCATCATGGAAAATGCATCGTCTGCCCTGGCTTTGGCGGACGGTGCGTGGGGATTCGCCAGAATCCGCTGGAGTCTTTTTCCTTCGCTTTTGAGTTGTTGGGTCTCCGGTACGCCAACCCGCACCGTCCGCCACCTTGCATCTGCAGGTGGCCTGCCGACTGCGAGGAGCTCCACCATGTCCACCCACCCGCTGTTCCCCCAGCTGCACGCCCTGATCGGCGATGCGGCCCACCTGCTGCCTGCCGACGTCGCCGAGCGTGTCGAAGTGCTGCTGGATGACCCCAAGGACCTGCTGCCCGCCCTGCTGGCGCGCATGGATGGCCGCGACGCCGCCGACGGCCAGCGGCTGGACGTGCAGGGGGCCAGCCCGGCGCAGGCCGCCACGATGGCCGGCCTCAGCCGCACGCTTGCCGGTCTGAACACCCTGATCCAGCTACTGCACGCCGCCGAAATCGCGCGGGAGCAGGGCGGTGCCCGCCAGCAACTCAATCCCGATGTCGTCGACGGCCTGCTGCTCGGCGCCCGCGAACTGGCCCGCTACGCCCGCCTGCAGCTGGAGTAGATCCACGCCACGCGTGGATACGCTTCGGTAGTGCCGGCCGCTGGCCGGCAACCGAGTCGTCCCGTAGATCCACGCCGCGCATGGATACGCTTTGGTAGTGCCGGCCGCTGGCCGGCAACCGAGTCGTCCAGTAGATCCACGCCACGCGTGGATACGCTTTGGTAGTGCCGGCCGCCGGCCGGCAACCCGGCCTCAACCCCCGGCCAACCCCAGATACCGCGCATGCAGCTGTTCCACCTGCACCTGCAGGTCCTCCGGCTGCCCATCATTGACCACCACGTCATCGGCCAACGCCAACCGCTGCGCGCGGCTGGCCTGGGCAGCAATCATCCGGTCGGCCAGCGCCGCGTCGATACCATCGCGCTGCATCAGCCGGGCGTGCTGCACGGCCTCCGGCGCGTCCACCAGCAGCACCCGGTCCAGCCATGGGTAGGCCTTCCGCCCACCCACCTCGGTCAGCAGCGGAATGGCGGCAACCGCATAGGGGCTCTCAGCTTGCTCGCACTGCTGCTGCATCAGCAGGCGGATAGCCGGGTGGGTGATCGCTTCCAGCGCCGTCCGCTCGGCCGGATCGGCGAACACGTGAGCGCGCAGGCGGGCCCGGTCCAGGCTGCCATCGGCCAGCAGCATGTCGGCGCCGAAGCGCTCGGCGATGCGGGCCAGCGCCGGGCTGCCGGCGGCCACCACGGCCCGTGCGGCCAGATCGGCATCGGCCACCACAATGCCCAGCGCCTCGAAGCGCCGGGTCACTTCGGTCTTGCCGGAGGCGATGCCCCCGGTCAGGCCAACCACATAGCGGCTCATGGGGACTCCCCTCAGCGCAGCCCGCTCATCACCAGGTACTGATCCACCAGCGGTGCGCCCCACATGAAGTACAGCCAGCCGGCGATGGCCAGATACGGCCCGAAGGGAATGGGCGTGGCGCGGTCACGGCCCCGGCTGTACAGCCAGATCGAGCCGATGATGGCGCCCAGCACCGACGACAGCAGGATGATCGGCAGGATGCCCTTCAGCCCGCACCAGGCGCCCAGCGCGGCCAGCAGCTTGAAATCACCGTGGCCCATACCTTCCTTGCCGGTCAGCTGCTTGAACAGCCACCAGACCATCCACAGCGACAGGTAGCCCACCGCCGCGCCGACCAATGCAGGCTTTGCCGGCATGTACAGGTTGTCGATGTTGCCTATCAGGCCCAGCCACATCAGTGGCAGGGTCAACTGATCGGGCAGCAGCTGGGTGCGCAGGTCGATGCCGGACAGGGCGATCAGGAAGCAGGTCAGCACGATGGCGCCAAAGCCCTGCCAGCCGAATCCGAACTGCCAGACGCAAGCCAGCACCAGCACCGAGGTCAGCGCCTCCACCAGCGGGTACTGCAGCGAGATCGGCGCCTTGCAGTGGCGGCACTTGCCGCCCTGGATGATCCAGCTGAACAGCGGGATGTTCTCGTACCAGCTCAGCTTGTGCTTGCAGTGCGGGCAGTGCGACGGCTCCACCACGATCCCCGGTGGGGGTGGTTCATAGAAGTCCGGTTCCTCCAGGACTTCGCGCGCATCGCGCTTCCACTGCCACTCCAGCCGCTTGGGCAGCCGCAGGATGACCACGTTCAGGAAACTGCCCAGCAGCAGTCCCAGGGCGGCCGCGGCGGGGTAGCCGAGGCCGGGGTGCTGGTCGAGAAATGCCATTGATACCTTTAGCCGACGACGGCGCCGAGTTTGAAGATGGGGAGGTACATGCCGATGACCATACCGCCCACCACGATGCCTATGAAGATCATGATCATCGGTTCCAGCAGGCTGCTCAAGGCATCCACGGCATTGTTGACTTCCTGTTCATAATACTCCGCCACCTTGAACAGCATCGAATCCAGAGCGCCTGCCTCTTCACCGATGCCGGTCATCTGGATGACCATGTGCGGGAACAGGTTCAGCTGCTTCATGGCCACATTGACCGGATAGCCGACCGACACGTCGTCGCGCATCCGGAGTACGCCTTCCTCATAGACCTTGTTGCCGGTAGCGCCGGCAACGATGCCGAGCGCCTCCACCAGCGGCACGCCGGCCTTGAAGGTCACCGCCGTGGTGCGGGCGAAGCGGGCGATCGAGCTGTTGTGCATGATCTGGCCGATCACGGGCACCCTCAGGATCAGCCGGTCCATGGTGTGCTGCATCTTGGGTGATCGATTGTAGGCCATGGTGAACGCCACGACGCTGCCAATCGCCACGATCGCCATCAGCCACCACCACGAAACCATGAAGCGCGAAAGGTTCACGATCATCTGGGTAAACGCGGGCAGGTCTGCGCCGAAACCGCGGAAGACTTCCTCAAACTGCGGTACGACGAAGATCAGCATGATGGCACTGACCAGTAGCGCCACGACCACCACCATGGCCGGATAGAACAGCGCCTTCTTGATCTTGCCCTTCAGCGCTTCGATGTTTTCCTTGTAGGTGGCGACCGTGTCCAGCACCGTTTCCAGTACACCGGCACCCTCACCAGCCCGGACCAGGTTCCGATAGAGTTCGTCGAACTGCACAGGATGCTTGCTGACCGCCTCATATAGCGAGGAGCCGCCTTCGATATCGGCGCGAATCCCGTCCACCATCTTCTTCATGCGTGGGTTCTTGTGCCCACTGGCAATGATGTCCAGCGCCGAGACGATCGGCACACCGGACTTCATCATCGTCGCCATCTGACGGCTGAAAAAGGCAATATCCTTCGGCGTAACCTTGCTGCCGGCTGCTCCGAACAGTGGCTTCGGCTTGGGCTTTACCGTGCCGGGGTTGATGCCCTGGCGCCGCAGTTCCGCACGCAGCAGATTCGCGTTCTTGGCGACCTGCTCCCCTTTCATCTTCACGCCCCGCTTGTCGGTCCCCTCCCAGACAAACGGTTGCAGCTCCGTGGTGGCGCGGGCCACGGGCTCTTTCTTGATCGCACTGCGACTGACAGACATGTTGGCTCCCCAAGGCCCGCCATCCCCAGGCGGGCATCATGACCGGCGATGGTAGCTGGTTCGGGGCTGTCAGGGGAGTGTGCCAGCGTGACGCTGCGCAGGTTTTTTGACCTGCGGAGACGAAAGGTGACGCACCGCGTCACATTGCCGCGTCCATCGCAGATTCGGCCAAAGGGGGTTCCCATCCGCGAAATTGCTGCCATCATGGGCGCGGGGAAATCGGGGAGGCGCTGCCATGGGAGATTGGCACGCAACCTGCGTTGATCCACCCGCGGGGACGGGTAGCCTGCTCAACTGGCCATTGGCCGGTCGGCCGCCACCCCGACATCAACCACCACTTATCTTGGGGACGTACCACCATGAAGAACCAGAAGGGCTTCACCCTGATCGAACTGATGATCGTCGTTGCGATCATCGCGATCCTGGCCGCCATTGCCATCCCGCAGTACAACGATTACACCGCACGCGCTCAGTTGACCGAGGCTTTCACCTTGGCTAGCGGCCTGAAGACTCCGATTGCCGAGGCTTATGCTCAGGACAACACTGCGGCCAATTCTTGTGTCGTGCCGACGGGTTCGGTCACCGCTGGTAAGTATGTTGCCGCAGTTAAGGCGACGCCGGCTGCCGCCAGCTGCGCTGTCGAAGCGAAAATGAATGCTGCGGGTGTCAACGATAAGGTCAAGAGTGCGACTATCACGCTGACCTACACTCCGGCCGATGGTAAGTGGGCCTGCAAGAGCAGCGTCGACTCCGCCATTACGCCGAAGGCATGCGAAGCTACCGCTGCAGCTGGCGGCGGCTAATCTAAGTTGCATGCGCCCAAAAAGCCCCGGCAATGCCGGGGCTTTTTGTTGGCATACATTGTCCTGTCTATTCACGCTGCGCGTTGGGGAGCGCCTCCATGAACAAGCAATCCGGTTTTACTCTGATCGAGTTAATGATTGTTGTAGCAATCATCGCCATTCTGGCAGCTATCGCCATCCCGCAATACAACGACTACACCGCACGGGGCCAGTTGTCTGAGGCCGTTGTGCTACTGGGCGGACTGAAAACGCCGGTGGCCGAGCAGTTCGCCAATAGCAACGGCGCCTCTTCCTGCGCCCTGCCGGACAGCGCAGTCGTCACTGGCAAGTATGTCGACGGCATCGAGGCGACAGCAGCGGTTCCTTGTGTCATCACGGCAACGATGAAGGCCACAGGCGTGAACGACAAAGTGAAGTCCGCCACTGTCACCATCACCTATGCCGCGAATTCCGGCATCTGGGATTGCAAGACCGATGCTCCGGCTGAAGTAGCGCCCAAAGGCTGTCCTCACGGTTGATGCCTCTGGGCATTCCGCATAGGCGGTGTGTCGGGTAGGCTGCGCGGGGGAGTAGGAGTACATGCATGAACACAGTCGTCACCGCCAACCTTGTCGGCATCACCGGCCTGGCCCGTCGCCTAGTACAGGACGGCGCCCTTGATGAGGCCACCGCCCGCGACGCCATGGCCAAGGCCACGGCCGCCCGCCAGCCGCTGCCGACGTGGTTCGCACAGAACAAGCTGGTCAGTGCCTCGCAGCTCGCCGCCGCCAATGCGGTCGAGTTCGGCATGCCGCTGTTCGACGTGTCCACGTTCGACGCCAGCCAGAACGCGATGAGCCTGGTCAGCGAGGAGCTGCTGCGCAAGCACAACGTGCTGCCGCTGTTCAAGCGCGGCGGCAAGCTGTTCGTGGGCACCAGCAACCCGACCCATGCGCTGGACGAGATCAAGTTCCACACCAATCTGGTGGTGGAGCCGATCCTGGTTGATGAAGACCAGATCCGCCGTACGCTGGAGCAGTGGCACGCCAGCCACGATGCCATCGGCAACGCGCTGGGCGGCGATGACGAGGGCATGGGCAACTTGGACGTCGCGGCCGGTGACGAAGATCTCGGCGCCAGCACCGGCGACTCCGGCATCGACGCCAAGGGCGATGACACCCCGGTGGTGAAGTTCGTCAACAAGGTGCTGGTCGATGCGATCCGCAAGGGCGCCTCGGATATCCACTTCGAGCCCTACGAAGACGATTACCGCGTGCGCCTGCGCATCGACGGCCTGCTGAAGATGGTCGCGCGCGCGCCGGTGAAGCTGAACCAGCGCATTGCCGCGCGCCTGAAGGTGATGGCGCAGCTGGACATCGCCGAAAAGCGCGTGCCGCAGGACGGGCGCATCAAGCTCAACCTGTCCAAGACCAAGCAGATCGATTTCCGCGTCAGCACGCTGCCGACCCTGTTCGGTGAAAAGGTGGTGCTGCGTATCCTGGATGGCAGCGCGGCCAAGCTGGGCATCGACAAACTGGGCTACGAGCCGGACCAGCAGAAGCTGTTCCTGGATGCGATCCACAAGCCTTACGGCATGGTGCTGGTGACCGGCCCCACCGGTTCGGGCAAGACCGTTTCGCTGTATACCGCGCTGGGCATCCTCAACGACGAGACGCGCAATATTTCCACCGCCGAAGACCCGGTGGAAATCCGCCTGCCCGGAGTCAACCAGGTGCAGCAGAACAACAAGCGTGGCATGACCTTCGCTGCGGCGCTGCGCTCGTTCCTGCGACAGGATCCGGACATCATCATGGTCGGCGAAATCCGCGACCTGGAGACGGCCGAGATTGCGATCAAGGCGGCGCAGACCGGCCACATGGTGCTTTCCACGCTGCATACCAACGATGCGCCGCAGACCATCGCGCGCCTGATGAACATGGGCATCGCGCCGTACAACATCACCAGCTCGGTGACGCTGGTGATCGCGCAGCGCCTGGCACGCCGGTTGTGCCCGAACTGCAAGCGCCCGGCGAACCTGCCGGAGCACGCGCTGCTGGCCGAGGGCTTCACCCAGGCGCAGCTGGATGCGGGTATCCAGTTGTATGAGGCGGTGGGCTGCGATGAGTGTACCGAGGGCTACAAGGGCCGAACGGGTATCTATCAGGTGATGCCGATGACCGATGAGATCGCCACCATCGTGCTGGCCGGTGGCAATGCACTGCAGATTGCAGAGGCGGCGCAGCAGATCGGGGTGAACGACCTGCGGCAGTCTGCGTTGATGAAAGCTGCGGCCGGGATCACCAGCCTGGCGGAGATCAATCGCGTTACCAAGGATTGAGGTAGAGCCGAGCCCATGCTCGGCTGAGGTACCGAAGAGCAGCCGAGCGTGGGCTCGGCTCTACAGTAGATCCACGCCATGCGTGGATGATCGGCCACGGATCCCATAGTAGTTCCACGCCATGCGTGGATGGCGCGGTCCCGACCACCGCGCAGCCGGGCATGGGCTCGGCTCTACTCCATCCCCAGCTTCTTCAGCTTGTAGCGCAGCGCGCGGAAGGTAATCCCCAACTGCGCAGCCGTGCGGGTCTTGTTCCAGCGGTTCTCCTCCAGCGCGCGCTGGATGGCGCTGCGCTCCAGCTGCTCGATGTACGAGGGCAGGGCGGCGCTGCCGGGCTGCAGGTCGGCCACGGCTTCGGCGGGCGCGGCACTGCCCGGCGCACGCGGGGCGTGCTGCGGCAGGCGCAGGTCGTCGGCACCGATGCGGTCTTCTTCGGCCAGTGCCAGCGCGCGTTCCAGGATGTTCTCCAGCTCGCGCACATTGCCCGGGAACGCATAGTGGGCCAGCGCTTCCAGCGCCGACGGCGCCAGCAGCGGGGTGGCGCGGCCGTGGCTGCGGGCCAGCCGCGCCAACACGGCAGCGGCCAGTTCCGGCAGGTCCTGGCGGCGCTCGCGCAGTGGCGGCACCTTCAACTCGATCACGTTGATGCGGTAGTACAGATCGTGGCGGAAGCGCCCGTCCTCGACCAGCTCGGCCAGGTCCTTGTGGGTGGCCGAGAGGATGCGTACGTCCACCGGCTCTTCGTTGGCCGCACCGACCGCGCGCACCGACTTTTCCTGGATGGCGCGCAGCAGTTTCACCTGCATCTGCAGCGGCAGCTCGGCCACTTCGTCCAGGAACAGGGTGCCGCCGTGCGCGGCCTGGAACAGGCCGGGCTTGTCGGCATGCGCGCCGCTGAAGCTGCCTTTGCGGTGACCGAAGAATTCGCTTTCCATCAGCTCGCCGGGAATGGCGCCGCAGTTGACCGGCACGAACGGCCCGGCCGCGCGCGCGCCCTGGGCGTGGATGGTGCGAGCAACCAGTTCCTTGCCAACCCCGGATTCACCGAGGATGTAGACCGGCGCCTGGCTGCGCGCGACCTTGCTGATGGTGGTGCGCAGTACGTCCATGGCCGGCGAAGCGCCGAGCAGGCGTGCTGCCTGTTCGGTGGCGGGGCCGGGCGCAGGGCGTTCGCTGTTGTTGAGTTCCAGCGCGTGCTTGACCAGGCCACGCAGTACCGAGATGTCCACCGGCTTGCTGACGAAGTCGAAGGCACCGGCCTTCAGCGCTTCCACGGCCAGGTCCATGCTGCCGAACGCGGTGATCATCGCCACCGGCGTGCGCGGGTAGTGCTGGGCGATCTCGCTGACCAGCTCGATACCGTTGCCATCCGGAAGCCGCATGTCGGTGATGCACAGATCGTACGGATTGCTGGCCAGCAGCTCGCGGGCTTCGGCCAGGTTGGCGGCGGTACTGATGCGCAGGCCCATGCGGCCAAGGGTCAGTACCAGCAGTTCGCGGATGTCGCGTTCATCGTCGACGACGAGGGCGCTGCGGGTTTCGTTCATGGGCGTGAAAGATAAACGAGGGGGCTGGAAGCGACAAATGTTTGACGCACAGATCTGCAATCAGGTGGGCAGCAGCGTGTGGGGGCCGGGCAGCACCAGGCGGAAGCAGGAGCCGCCGGCGGGCACGGGAATGTAGTCCAGGCGTGCCTGGTTGGCCCGGCACAACTCGCGGGCGATATACAGGCCCAGCCCGGTGCCGTGCTCGGAGGTGGTGAAGAACGGACGGAACAGCTGTGCGGCCACGCTCTCGGGAATGCCGGGGCCACGGTCCATCACGTCGATCACCGCGCTACGTTCGTGTTGTGCCACGCGCAGGCGCACCCGCGCCGGCTGCTGGCCGATGCGGCCGTACTTCAATGCGTTGTGCACCAGCACGGTGAGCACCTGGTACAGGTGCTTGGCGTCGACCTGCGCCATCACCGCCGTATCGCTGATGATCGGTTCGATGCTGTCGGTTTCCAGCGTCTGGCCTTGTTTGTACTCCAGCACGAAGCGGCGCACGAAGGCGACCAGGTCGACGTTCTCGGGCGTGGCGCGTTCGCGTCGTGCCAGCCCCAGCACGCTTTCGACGATGCCATTGGTGCGCTGGCATTGCTGGCGGATGATCTGCAGCAGGCGGCGGTCGCTTTCGTTGAAGCCGGTGCCTTCTTCCAGCAGCTGCACGGCATAGTTGATCGCCGCCAGCGGGTTGCGGATTTCATGGGCGAGGCTGGCCGAGAAGCGGCCCATGGCCGACAGGGTGAGCGATTCGGCGCGCCGCGAGACCACGCTGGAATCGTCCAGGAACACCAGGGCCAGCTCGCTGCCCGCCAGCAGGCGGGCGAAGCGCGGTTGCACTTCCGGCTGGTCGGGGTTGAGCTGCAGCGGCAGTTCGTCCTGCGCCCAGCCGTTGCGCCAGCGCTGCAGGCGGCGCGCCAGTTCCGGCGCGGCACTGGCCAGATCCAGGCGTCCTGTCTCACCGATGCCGTCATTGTCACCGAGCAGCATCGAGGCCGCTTCATTGGCCAGGGTGATGCGGTTGTCGGCGTCTACCACCAGCACGCCAGTGCGCATGCGGCGGATGATCAGTTCGTTGATCTGGAACAGGTTGGCTACTTCGTCGCCGCGCTGGTTGGCCAGCTGCTGGTTGCGGCGTGCGCGGCTGCCCACCTGGTAGCTGATGAAGGCCAGCGCCAGGTAGCTGGTGGCGAACATGGCCAGCTCGGCCAGCGTGCGGGTGGGATCGCCGCCTTCCAGCACTTTCCACAGGTATTCGGTACCGGTGGCCAGGCTGGCCGCGACTGCCAGGCCCAGCCCCCAGCTCAGCGGCAGCAGGGTGGCGGCCGCGGCGATGTTGAACAGCAGCGACATCGAGATGCCGGCGCTGGCGCCGGGCAGGGCGTGCGCCAGCAGGGTGGCGGCGATGATATCCGCCAGCACGCTGGTGACCACGATGGGGCGCAGCCAGCGTTCGTTGCGGCCGATCGCCAGGGCCAGCAGCGACAGCACCAGATAGATGGCCGCAACGGTATCGGCCAGGCGCGGATGGTGGGCCTCGCCGACCATGCCGGACAGGGGGCTGTAGAGCAGGCCGGCGATGACTGCGGCGATCAGCACCCGGTACAGCGCGAAGAAGTACAGCTCACGCCGCGGAATCGATTCGATGCGGTCGATCAATGAAGCACTGGGTGACACGCCGGAACTCCCCTTCTGGCTGCCTGGGTCTGGAATCTGCGGCGGGCCTGCCTGGCATCCCCTGAGGCCGGGCGGGCACGTCGCGTCGATGTAGTGTCGAGCGTGCTCGAGAGGGCCAGTATAGGGCCCCTGCGCTGGCGCCGCGGGACCGCCCCGCATCGCGCATTTGGCCCGCCGCGGAGACCGGAGGCCAGCGCCACGGCGGGCGCAACTGCCTGAATGACCGCGAAAATCCGCCCGCGTCTGGCGTTTTGTACAGACTTCTTTGCGCCCCGGCGCCGGCTCGGCCACAATAGTGGGCCCGCCGCGGTCCGTGCCGGTGCCTCTTCCAGGGGCCCTGAGGAATTGCGTGCGGTCGTTCCTATTCCCACGGTGACGCATGAATTTCCACGAATACCAGGCAAAACAACTGCTTGCCGAATACGGCATCCCGGTCCCGGCCGGCAAGGTCGCGGCGACCCCGGACGAGGCGGTTGAAGTCGCCCAGTCGCTGGGCCAGGGCCCCTGGATGGTCAAGGCGCAGATCCACGCTGGCGGCCGCGGCAAGGCTGGCGGCGTCAAGTTCTGCAAGACCGTCGATGATGTGAAGGCCGCAGCGGCCAAGATGCTCGGCACCAAGATGGCCACCTACCAGACCGCCGGCGTCGAGCTGCCGATCAACCTGGTGCTGGTGACCACCGCCGGTGAGATCGTCAAGGAGCTGTACCTGTCGGTCCTGGTGGATCGCGGCACCCGCACCATCAGCTACATCGCCTCTTCCGAAGGCGGCATGGAAATCGAGCAGGTCGCTGCCGAGACCCCGGACAAGATCCACACCCTGAACGTGGACTTCGTCGAAGGCGTGCAGGGTTACCACGGCCGTGACATCGGCTTCAAGATGGGCCTGACCGCCAAGCAGGCCGGCCAGTTCGCCAACATCATGGTGAACCTGTACCGCATCTTCAACGAAAAGGACCTGGCGCTGGTTGAGATCAACCCGCTGGCCATCCTGGACGATGGCAACCTGTACGCGCTGGACGGCAAGTTCAACAGCGACGACAACGCCAACTTCCGCCACAAGGAACTGGTCGCGATGCGCGACAAGTCCCAGGAAGATGAAACCGAAGTGACCGCTTCGGAGCTGGACATCAACTACGTCACCATGGACGGCAACATCGGCTGCATGGTGAACGGTGCCGGCCTGGCCATGGCCACCATGGACGTCATCAAGCTCAACGGCGGCGAGCCGGCGAACTTCCTGGACGTGGGCGGCGGTGCCAACAAGCAGCGCGTCATCGAAGCGTTCAAGCTGATCCTGTCCTCGGACAAGGTTGAAGGCATCTTCGTCAACATCTTCGGCGGCATCGTCCGCTGCGACATGATTGCCGAAGGCATCATCGCCGCCGTGAAGGAAGTGGGCGTCAAGGTTCCGGTCGTGGTGCGCCTGGAAGGCACCAACGTGGAAGAAGGCAAGCAGCTGCTGCGTGACAGCGGCATGGCCATCATCCCGGCTGACAACATCAACGACGGCGCCAAGAAGGTCGTTGAAGCGGTCAAGAACGCCGCCTGATCCACGACACCGAAGGAAATTCCCATGTCTGTTTTGATTAACAAGAACACCAAGGTGATCGTGCAGGGCTTCACCGGCCAGCAGGGCACCTTCCACGCCACTCAGATGATCGAGTACGGCACCCAGGTTGTTGGCGGCGTGACCCCGGGCAAGGGTGGCACCACCCACATCGACCTGCCGGTCTTCAACACCGTTGCCGACGCCGTGCAGAGCACCGGCGCCAACGCGTCGGTCATCTACGTGCCGCCGCCGTTCGCGGCCGATGCGATCCTGGAAGCCGCTGCTGCCGGCATCAAGGTCATCGTCTGCATCACCGAAGGCATCCCGGTGCTGGACATGCTGCGCGTCAAGAACGTGCTGACCCGTTCCTACCCGGACACCGTCCTGATCGGTCCGAACTGCCCGGGTGTCATCACCCCGGGTGAGTGCAAGATCGGCATCATGCCGGGCCACATCCACAAGCCGGGCAAGATCGGCATCGTATCGCGTTCGGGCACCCTGACCTATGAAGCGGTCAAGCAGACCACCGAAGTCGGCCTGGGCCAGTCCACCTGCATCGGCATCGGTGGCGACCCGATCAATGGCCTGAACTTCGTCGACTGCCTGAAGCTGTTCAACGAAGACCCGCAGACCGAAGGCATCATCATGGTCGGCGAAATCGGCGGTGACGCCGAGGAAGCCGGTGCCGAGTACATCAAGAACCACGTGAAGAAGCCGGTCGTCGGTTTCATCGCCGGTGCGTCGGCTCCGGCCGGCAAGCGCATGGGCCACGCCGGTGCGATCGCCTCGGGCGGCAAGGGCACTGCCGAAGGCAAGTTCGCCGCCATGGAAGCTGCTGGCGTCGTCACCGTCCGTTCGCCGGGCGACCTGGGCGCTGCCATCGCCAAGCTGGTGAAATAAGAACGACTGCCTCTGGCAGCCGATTCTGTAGAGCCGAGCCCACGCTCGGCTTGCTTTGGAAAAGCCGCCCTCGGGCGGCTTTTCTGCGTCTGGCGGCCGCCTGGTCGGCCCATCCACGCATGGCGTGGATCTACTGAGCCGGGGCTGTCCACGCAGTGAACGCCCCCGGCGCGCGCACGACGCGGCGCTACAATGGGCGCATTGCAACCACAGGCTGATTCCCATGGCTTCGATCCGCATCGCGATGGCGCAGTTCGATTTCCCGGTCGGCGATGTCGCCGGCAACACCGAGCGCATCATCGAGATGATCGGACAGGCGCGCGACGAGTATGGCGCCGAGCTGGTGATGTTCCCCGAGCTGGCAGTGAGCGGTTATCCGCCGGAGGACCTGCTGCTGCGTCCCGGCTTCCTGTACGAATGCGAGCAGGCGATGGGCCGTATCGCTGCTGCCTGCCGTGGCATCACCGCCGTGGTCGGCTGGCCGCAGGCGGCTGGTGCGGTGGTCTACAACGCCGCCAGCGTGCTGCGCGATGGCCTGCTGGAGCAGACCTACCGCAAGCGCGAGCTGCCCAACTACGCGGTGTTCGACGAGCGTCGCTACTTCGATGTCGATCCGGACGGCGGCAGCTGTGTGTTCGAGGTCAATGGCATTCCGGTGGGTTTGCTGATCTGCGAGGACCTTTGGTTCGCCGAGCCGCTGGCCGACACCGTGCGCGCGGGGGCGCAACTGGTGGTAGTGCCCAATGCCTCGCCGTACGAGCGGGGCAAGCACGCCCAGCGCGACGCGGTGCTGGCCGCACGCACCCGCGAGAGCGGGGCGGCCATCGCCTATCTCAACGTGGTCGGTGGCCAGGATGCGCTGGTGTTCGACGGCGCGTCGGTGGTGGCAGATGGTGACGGCACGGTACACCCGGCTGCCGCTGCCTTCGTCGACCAGTGGCTGGTGGTGGAGTACGACGGTGAGACCCGCCGCTTCATGCCGCACGTGTGGATGGACGATGGCGACGAGAGCATGGACGCGCTGGCCTGGCGTGCCGTGACCCGTGGCATCCAGGACTACTGCCGCAAGAACGGCTTCAAGAAGGTGTGGCTGGGGCTGTCCGGTGGCATTGATTCGGCGCTGGTACTGGCGCTGGCGGTCGACGCGCTCGGCGCTGGGAACGTTACCGCCGTGCGCCTGCCGTCGCGCTATACCGCCGGCATGTCCAACGACCTGGCCGCCGAGCAGTGCCAGGCACTGGGCGTGAAGCTGGAAGCGGTCTCGATCGAGCCGGCGTTCAAGGGCCTGATGGAATCGCTGGCGCCGATGTTCGAAGGCACCGCGCCGGACGTGACCGAAGAGAACCTGCAGTCGCGCAGCCGCGGGGTGATCCTGATGGCACTGGCCAACAAGTTCGGCGGCCTGTTGCTGACCACCGGCAACAAGAGCGAGTACGCCGTCGGCTACGCCACCATCTACGGCGACATGTGCGGTGGCTATGCGCCGTTGAAGGACCTGTACAAGACCGAGGTGTTCGGCCTGTCCAAATGGCGCAATACCGTGGGCGGCGCGCCGGTGATTCCGCCGGCGGTGATCAGCCGCCCGCCATCGGCCGAGCTGCGCGAGAACCAGCTGGACCAGGATTCGCTGCCGGCCTATGACGTGCTGGACGGCATCCTGTACCGCTACATCGACCAGGAACAGTCGCGCACGGAGATCGTGGCCGCCGGCTACGACGCGGCCGTGGTTGACCGCGTGCTGCGCCTGGTACGCATCAGCGAGTGGAAGCGGCACCAGGCCGCGCCGGGGCCGAAGGTGTCGCGCCGGGCGTTCGGTCGCGAGCGTCGCTACCCGATCAGCAACGGCTACAAGGGCTGAGGCAACGGTGGGTGGGCAGTGCCGGCCGCTGGCCGGCAACCCGTCGGCCCTCTCCGGTGGGTGCGGACCGTGGTCCGCACGGTGGTCGAAGATCATCCACGCGTGGCATGGATCTACGGGACTTCGTCGAGCAGCTGTTCGATGCCGGCAGTTTCCGCAGCGTCGCTGAAGTGGCCATCCTCAAACCGCGCACGTACGAACGCCAGGCCATCCGCCGCCGCCGCGTCCAGCGTGCCGCGGTGATCGACCGGATAGCGCCGGAACGCGACCGGCTCGCCTCGCAGGGCCAGGCCTGCGGCATACAGCAGGGTGGTCAGATAGGGCACATCGCGGTCCTCGCTGCCGTGGCCCAGCATCAGCGGTTGGCTGAAGCCGCGGCGCGGTACGCCAAGGTAGTCGTACAGCACGGCCCAGATGCCCGGCACGTGGGTCAGCGGTGCAGTGAACATGCTGCCGGTGTCCGCGCCGTCCAGGGTGACGGCCAGTTCGCCCAGGCACTGCTCGCGTGCCACCGCCACCCGCGCGCGGCCTTCATCGCTGAGGACGCGGTCGATCTGCGGCGCGGCCTGCAGCAGGCCATCGAGCAGATACGCGTGATACGCGTTGAGCGCGCCCGGATTGGCGGTGCGGTTGTCGGGCTTCATCACCAGCGCGGTCAGTTCGACTGCGGTGGGCGTTCCGGTGGTGAAGCTGCCGCGGTACTGCAACGACGGCCCACCATAGGAGGGGGCGATGTGGCCCGCCGTGAGCGCGGCGGCACCGCCCTGCGAATGGCCGACCGAGACCCAGCGCGGCGACAGCGTCCCGTTGCCGAGGTACTGGCGGCTGGCCTTGATCATGTCGATGGCGTTGCGCGCGGCAGTGCGCACATGCAGATAGGCATGGCTGCCTGGACTGCCCAACCCCTGGTAATCCGCCGCGACCACGGCATAGCCCTGCGCCAGGAACTGATCGAGGAAGCGCCCGTCGCGCGCGGGCTGGTACGGGCCGGAGACCGAAGGCGCACAGCGATCGGCGATGCCCTGCGTGCCATGCGCCCAGGACACGACCGGCCAGCCGCCCGCCGGCGCCGTGCCGGCGGGCAGGTACAGCAGGCCGGTGCCTTCGGCCAGTTGGCCGCGATGATCCGGGGTACGGTAGTACAGCTTGTAGGCGTGCGCGGCCTTGGAGGGCACCCACGACGCGCGATAGGGGGCTGCAGACAGCAGATCGCCCGGTGCTGCCGGTGCGGCAGCCAGGGAGGCCGAGGACAGCGCCAGCAGGGCAGTGGCGAGGAGGCAGGCGCGGGGACGGAAATGGCGTGGCGGTGGGGTCATGAGGCGCTCCTTCACGGCCGGGATGGCCGTTGCGCCGCAGTGTGGAGGGGCTCGCCCGCGCCGATTGGGACCGGCGTCGCATCCGCCGGGGATTCGTAGAATTCCTAGTGTCGTGGTCCATGGGCGCACGAACCATCCACGCATGGCGTGGATAACCGACAAAGAAAAGGCCCCTTGCGGGGCCTTTTTCTTATTTCTTTTCCAGTCGCGCGTTGCGCTGGCCGGTGCTGGCGGACTTCTCGCCAGCGAACGGGTTCAGCTTGCGGATCATCCATGGGTACTTCGGCCACTTGCCTTCCAGCCACGGGTGGTCCGGCTGGTTCAACTGCAGGACGCGGCGCGCATCATCGGCCAGGGTCTTGTTGCCCAGGTGGGTGTAGGAATCGGCCAGGACAGCGATGGCGTCGTACTGGAACGCGCTCTGCGGATAGGTTTCCAGCAGGTAGTTGGCGCGGCCGGCGGCCGAGACCCAGGCGCCGCGGCGCATGTAGTACAGGGCGTTGTCCAGTTCGTGCTGGGCGAATACGTCACGCAGTTCCAGCATGCGCTGGCGCGCATCGGCGGCGTAGCGGCTGTTCGGATAGCGGTCCACCACGATGTTGAAGTCCGAATACGCCTGGTGCGGCGTGGACAGGTCGCGGCGGCTGGCATCCAGTGACCATACGCGACGCAGGAAAACCGTACTGCGGTTGGAGTTCGCCAGGCCGCGCAGGTAGTACAGGTACGCGATGTTGCGGTGGGTCGGGTAGGTACGGATGAAGCGGTCGATGCTGGACACCGCGTCATCGTGCTTGCCGGCCTTGTACTGGGCGTAGGCGGTCTCGATCATCGCCTGCTCGGTGTACGGACCGTACGGATACTGGGCCACCAGGCGGCGGAAGCTGGCCTCGGCGCCGCTCCAGTTGCCGCCCTGCATCAGCTTGTGGCTTTTCTCGTACAGCTGTTCGACCGGCACGCCTTCATCGGGGCGATCACCCTTCTTGGCGCCGCGATGGCAGCCGGTGGCGGCGATGACCAGCACCAGCAGCAGGGCGGTGAGGCGGACGGGCGCGGAGAGCATGGCGGAGCGTCGGATCATGGGGTCGAGGCGGGACGCGGCTGGAATACGAAGGGTCGATGATAGCCTAGTGTCCTGTCCAGCGACTGAAACCGGCCGCCGGGACCCCAAAATTTCAAAGAATGCCCCCTGCCATGTCTGAACAACCCTCTGAATCGGCCCGCCAGGCCATCGTCCCCGACACCGCTGCCGGGCGCCGTTTCGACGCCGTTGTGGCCGAACTGTTCCCCGAATACTCGCGTTCGCGCCTGACCGAATGGATCAAGGCCGGGGAGGTGCTGCTGGACGGTGCCCAGGTGCGCCCGCGCGATCCGCTGCGCGGCGGCGAGGTGGTGACCCTCAACGTGGTACTGGAAACCCAGACCGACGCCCAGCCGGAGGACATCCCGCTGGACGTGCTGTTCGAGGACGAGCACCTGCTGGTGATCAACAAGCCGGTCGGCCTGGTGGTACACCCGGGCGCGGGCAACCACAGCGGCACCCTGGTCAACGCCCTGCTGTTCCGCGACCCGTCGGTGGCGGTGCTGCCGCGCGCCGGCATCGTGCATCGCCTGGACAAGGACACCAGCGGCGTGATGGTGGTGGCCAGGACCCTGGAAGCGCAGACCGCGCTGGTCGAGCAGCTGGCGGCACGTGACGTGCACCGTCAGTACCTGGCCATCGTGATGGGCGCGCTGGTGGCCGGTGGTACTGCCGATGCCCCGATCGACCGCCACCCGCGCGATCGCCTGAAGATGGCGGTGCGTGAGGACGGCAAGGAAGCGGTGACCCACTACCGCCTGCGCGAGCGCTTCCGGGCACACACCGCGCTGGAGTGCCGCCTGGAAACCGGTCGTACCCACCAGATCCGCGTGCACATGGCGCACGTGCGCCATCCGATCATCGGCGACCCGCTGTATGGCGGCGCGCTGAAGCTGCCCAAGGGCGCCAGCGACGAGCTGGTGGCCGCGCTGCGCGGCTTCAAGCGCCAGGCCCTGCACGCCGAGACGCTGGAGTTCACGCACCCGATCACCGGTGAGCCGGTGCGCAACACTGCGCCGGTGCCGGAGGACATGCTGCACCTGATGAAGGTGCTGCGCGAAGACAGCGAAGCCTTCGCCGCACGCGAGCGGGACCGCTGGTGATGGCCGCCGCGCTGCCCTTGCTGCAGGCGGACTGGCCGGCGCCTCCGGGCGTCCATGCGCTGACCACGCGCCGGCACGGTGCGGGCATCTCGCCGGCGCCGTTCGCGCAGTTCAACCTGGGCAACCGGCACGCGGCCGATGGTGATACCCCCGCCAACGTCGAGCACAACCGCCAGCTGCTGCAGCAGGGGTTGGCGCTGCCGTCGGCCCCGCACTGGCTGCGCCAGGTGCACAGCAGCACCGTGCTGCGATTCAACGCGCCGCCGGTGCCGGGTGCCGCCGAGCCGGTGGCCGACGCCGCGGTGACCTCGGTGCCCGGCGTGGTGCTGGCGATCCTGACCGCCGACTGCCTGCCGGTGGTGTTCGCCGCCGCAGACGGCAGCGAGGTGGGCGCGGCCCATGCCGGCTGGCGGGGGCTGGCCGACGGCATGCTGGAGGCCACCGTGGCGGCCATGCAGACGCCGCCGGCGCAGTTGCGCGCCTGGCTGGGACCGGCAGCCGGGCCGGCCGATTACGAGATCGGTGAAGAGGTCTACCACGCCTTCGTCGGACACGATCCGGCCGCCGAGGTGGCGTTCGCAGCGACCCGCGCAGGTCATTGGAAGGTGGACCTGTTCGCGTTGGCCCGCCAGCGCCTGCAGGCGGCGGGCATGGACCCGGCGCAGGTATACGGCGGCACGGTGTCGACCATGGCCGATCCGGACCTGTACTCGCACCGGCGCGACCGCCGCACCGGACGCATGGCGACGTTGGCCTGGATCGCACCCTGACTACGCCCCTGTTTGCACGGGTGCTGGGGCCGGCCTTCGCCACCCTGGCACCGCCGGTGCAGGCGCTGCACGCCGCACCACAGCCGTGCCGCTACGTGGGGAAGGCGCGGATCCAGCGCGGGCGTCACGGGCTGGTGCCGCTGCTGGCCGCAGTGGCACGGTTGCCGAAGAGCGGCGACGCGCTGCCAACCGAAGTGGTATTCAGCACACACGGGCAGGGCGAGCAATGGGCGCGGCGGTTCGGCCGCTGGCCAATGGTGTCGCGGCTGTGGGCGCACGACGGGCATCTGCGCGAGCAGTTGGGCGCGGTGCGCTTCGAATTTGATCTGCAGGCCCGCGAGGGTGGCATCGACTGGTTGGTGCGCCGGGTCTGGGCGTTCGGGCTGCTGCCGCTGCCAAGGCGCTGGTTTGATGGCGCGCGTTGCCGCGAAGCCTGGCAGGGCGAGCGTTACACTTTCCTGGTCGATGTGACGCTGCCCTGGGTGGGAGCCCTGATCCGCTATGAAGGCTGGCTCGAACCGCGGTGAGGCCGCCGCCGAGGCTGGGACCGCGGTGATCGTATTCGATGGCGTATGCGCGCTGTGCAACCGCTGGGTGCGCTTCCTGCTGCGCTTCGACCGCAGGGGGCGCTATCGCTTTGCGGCGATGCAGGGCGCACAGGGCAGCGCGATGCTGCGCGCGCACGGGCTGGACCCGCAGGACCCGATGTCGTTCCTGCTGCTGGACGCACAGGGTGCCTGGACCGATACCGATGCGATCCTGCGCGTACTGGCCGGGCTGGGCGGCGCCTGGCGCCTGGCCGGCGTGCTGCGGCTCGTGCCGCGCGGCTGGCGTGATGCGGCGTATCGCGCGCTGGCACGCAACCGCTACCGCTGGTTCGGCCGGCATGAGGCCTGTTACCTGCCCGCACCGGAGCAGGCCGCGCGGTTCCTGGATTGATCGCCTGTCTTTTGTAGAGTCGAGCCATGCTCGACTTGCTTTTTTCTCCTGCCAATAGCAGCCGAGCATGGCTCGGCTCTACAAAACGCAGCCGAGCATGGCTCGGCTCTACAGGAACGCGTGCTTCAACCCTCCAGCGCGTCCAGGTAGCTGCGGCGCCAGTGGTTGATGTCGTAGGTGCGCAGGTGCTCCATCATCGCGTGCCAGCGCTCCTTGCGCCTGCTCAGCGACATCGTGGCTGCGGTGGCGATCGCATCGGCCACGCCATCCAGATCATGCGGGTTCACCAGCAGTGCCTGCTTCAGTTCGTCGGCGGCGCCAGCCAGCAGTGACAGCACCAGCACGCCCGGATCCTCCGGGTCCTGCGACGCCACGTATTCCTTGGCCACCAGGTTCATGCCATCGCGCAGCGGCGTGACCAGGCCGACCGCCGCCGCCCGGTAGAAGCCGGTGAGCGTGGCATGTGTGAAGTTCTGGTTGACGTACCGCAGCGGCGTCCAGTCCGGCTCGGCATGGCCGCCGTTGATGTGGCCAGCGATCTGCTCCAGCTGGCTGCGCAACTGCCGGTACTCGGTGACATCACCGCGCGAGACCGGGGCGATCTGCAGGTAGGTCAACGAGCCGCGCTGGTCAGGGTGGCGCTGCAGGTAGCGCTCGAAGCCAAGGAAGCGCTCGGGGAGGCCCTTGGAATAGTCCAGGCGATCCACGCCGATTGCCAGCTGGCGGTCGCGCAGGCTGGCGCGAAGATTCTTCACGGCGGTCTTGGTGGCGGCTGTGCCGGCCTGGCGTGCGATCAGCTCGGTGTCGATGCCGATCGGGAAGGCTGCTGCACGGAAGCGGCGCCCGCCCGGCGCTTCCAGCTCGCCGTTGTCGAGCACGCGTCCGCCGCCGAACAGGCGCAGGTAGGTCTGGAAGCGATCGGCATCGCGCTGGGTCTGGAAGCCGACCAGATCGTAGGCATACAGCGCCGAAAACAACCGCAGGTGATCGGGCATCGCCTGCAGCAGGTCCGCCGACGGCATCGGGATGTGCAGGAAGAAGCCGATGCGGCAGCCGATGCCGCGCTCGCGCAGCAGCGCGCCGAGCGGAATCAGGTGATAGTCATGGATCCAGACGATGTCATCCTCGCGCAGCAATGGCGCGAGCTTGTCGGCGAACAGCGCATTGACCTTGTGGTAGGTCTCGCGGGTACCGCGGTCATAGTCGACCAGATCCAGGCGGAAGTGCAGCAGTGGCCACAGCGTGCGGTTGGCAAAGCCGTTGTAGTAGCCATCGACCTCGCGCTTGCTCAGGTCCATGGTGACGTAGTCGATGTCACCGTCCTTCTGCCGGTGCAGCGTGCCGCTGCCTTCCTTTACGGTCTTGCCGCTCCAGCCGAACCACAGGCCGCCGCGCTCCTTCAGGGCGGCCAGCAGGCCGACCGCCAGCCCGCCTGCGCGGTTCTCGCCGGGCACGGCCACACGGTTTGAAACCACGACCAGACGACTCACGATGCCTCCTGCCAGGACCGCGACAGGCGCATCGCGGCGGTGATCAGGCCGACGTGCGAATAGGTCTGCGGGAAATTGCCCCAGGCCTCGCCGCTGTCGAAGGCCAGATCCTCCGACAGCAGGCCCAGGTGGTTGCGCTGCTTCAGCAGCAGCTCGAACATCTCGCGTGCTTCATCCATGCGCCCGATCGCCGCCAGCGCATCGATGTACCAGAACGTACAGATGGTGAAGCTGGTTTCCGGTTCGCCGAAGTCATCCGGCGCGACGTAGCGGTACAGCGAATTGCCGTGCTTGAGGTCGCGGCCGATGGCATCGACGGTGGCAATGAACCGGGCGTCCATCGCGTCGATGAAGCCGATGTCGGCCAGCAGCAGCAGCGAGGCATCCAGGCGATGGCCGCCGAAGGTATCGGTGAAGTGGCCCAGCTCCTCGCTCCAGGATTCGGCCATGATGCGGGCGTGGATGGTGTCGGCGCGCTCGCGCCAATAGTGTGCGCGGTCATCACGCTTCAGGCGCACGGCGATCTTGCACAGGCGGTCGCACGCAGCCCAGCACATCGCGCTGGTGTAGGTGTGCACTTCGGTGCGGCCGCGGAATTCCCACAGGCCGGCATCGGGGACGTCGTGCAGGGCGAAGGCCTGTTCGCCCAGGGGTTCCAGGCGGGCAAACGTGTGCGCGTCGCCGGGATCCTGCAGGCGACGGTCAAAGAACAGCTGCGTGGACGCCAGCACCACGCTGCCGTACACGTCGTGCTGGCGCTGCACCCAGGCCAGGTTGCCGCGGCGCACCGGGCCCATGCCGCGGTAGCCGGACAGGCTGGGCACCTCATCCTCGTCCAGCTTGGCCTCGAAACCAATGCCATACAGCGGTTGCAGCGTACCGTCGGTGGTGGCCAGGTTGAAGATGTAACCGAGGAACTGTTCCATCGTGCGCGTTGCGCCCAGACGGTTCAGCGCGCGCACCACGAACGCCGCATCGCGCAGCCAGCAGTAACGGTAATCCCAGTTGCGCACGCTGCCGGGGGCTTCCGGAATGGAGGTGGTCATCGCCGCGATGATCGCGCCGCTGTCTTCGTACTGGCACAGCTTCAGCGTGATCGCACTGCGGATGACCGCGTCCTGCCACTCCAGGGGAATGGACAGGTAGCGCACCCATTCGCGCCAGTAGTCGCGGGTGCGCTGGAAGGCTTCCTGCACGTAGCCGCTGATCGAGCGGTTGAGCGATTCGTCCACGCCCAGGATCAGGTGGACGGGATGGCTGAGCACGAACGGCAGGCCGTCGCGCACGAAGCGGACCGGCACATCGGTGGTCAGCCGCAGCACGTGCTCGGGCAGGATCCAGCGCACATGGTTGCTGCCCCAGGTGGACTCCGGCACGCGCGCGCCCCAATCGGCCAGCGGGCGGGCGCGCACGGTGATGCGTGGGCTACCGGCCAGCGGGCGCACCTGGCGGATCAGGCTGACCGGCCGGTAGAAGCGGTCGTTCTGCCGCCAGCGGGGCGCGAAGTCGAGGATCTCCAGTTCGCCGCCGTGCGTGTCGCGCAGGACGGTGCGCAGGATCGCCGTATTGGTCAGGTACTCCTGCTCGCTGCTGGCGAAGTCTTCCAGCTCGATGGCGAAGTCACCACCGGTCTGCTGGTTGGGGCCGAGCAGGGCACAGAAGGTGGGGTCGCCGTCGAAGGTGGGCAGGCAGCTCCAGACAACGCGGGCACGTTTGTCGACCAGGGCGCCGAAGCTGCCGTTGCCGACCACGCCCAGATCAAGATCGGGTTGGGTCATCACGCGGTACATCTCGGTTGCGGCCGTGGGGGGGCCGGGTCAATAGGCATTCTCACGCAGCCAGGCGTGCACGCTGCGTATGTCGGGCAGCGCGAACACGGCCACGCTGGGTTCGCGTTCGCCCACCAGCACGCTCCAGCCATGCTGGCCGTTGGCAGCGTCGAAGCCGAATTCGTCGGTGAGGTCGTCACCGAGGAAGACGGGCAGGCGGCCACGGAAGGGCAGGTACTGCATCATCCTCCGCACCGCACGGCCCTTGTCGCTGCCAACCGGGACGAACTCGACCACGTGGTCGCCGGGTTGCAGGCGGTAACTGGAACGGCCGCGCACGTGGCGGTCGGCGAAGGCGCGCACATCGCTGGCGGCGTGCGGCGCGCCGCGCCAGTGCAGCGCCAGGCCGACACCCTTGTCTTCCACCAGCACGCCGGGGTGGCCATGGGCGAAGCGCATCGCCTGCTGGTGCAGCGCATGCAGCCACTCGGCGGTGTCGTCGTCGTGCTCCTCGCGCAGCACACGACCGTCCTCGCCGCGCAATTCATGGCCATGCAGGCCCGCGGCAGGCAGTTGCAGGGGAGCGAACAGTTGATCGAGCTGCTCAAGCGGGCGACCACTGACCAGTGCTACGGCACCTTCCAGGCGGTCGCTGATGCGGCCGATGGCGTCACGCACATCCGGCAGCAGCTGCACGGCATCCGGGCGCGCAGCGAACTCGATCAGGGTGCCATCGACATCGAGGAACAACGCACAGGCGTCGTCCAGCAATGGCGGTGGCGGACGCAGGGGGAGCGGTTCAGCCATGCGGCCCACCTTGCCAGCGTGGGCGTGTACGTGGGGTCGAGGGCAGGCTACGGATCAGCTTCGGTGGGTGCCGAGCGTTGGTCGGCACAAAGGGTCAGCCTGCATTGAACCCAGACAGTGCGGACCAACGGTCCGCACCCACCGAGAGCGATCACTTCCGGTGGGTGCCAACCGTTGGTTGGCACAAAGGGTCAGCCTGCATTGAACCCGGGCAGTGCGGACCAACGGTCCGCACCCACCCATACACCCAGAGCAATCAGAAGGTATAGCGGACGCGGCCGTAGTAGTACGCGCCATTGCTGCCGATCGGCGACAGCACGTCATACGGCAGGTTGCCGAAGTAGTGGATATCGCTGTTGGACCGATCCGCGTAGTTGTCGGTCAGGTTCTGCCCGCCGATGGCCACGCTCCACTGCGGGGTGATGCGGTATTCGACTTCCGCGTCCAGCTGCCACTCGGCCTGGTAGGTCTGGCGCGGGATGTAGCCATCACCGAAGTTGAACACGCGGGTGGCGCTGCCGTAGCGGTTCACGCGGCTGCTCAGCGACCAGTGGTCATTGTTCCAGGCAGCCGAGAAACTGCCACGTGTACGCGGTGTGGCATCGGTCAGCGTGTTGGTCTCTTCAATCCCGAACAGCACATAATCCGGGTCCAGCGCCTGCAGCTGTGCCGGCGTGGCCAGCACGTTCTTCAGCGTGGTCTTGGTATACGCATAGGTGCCGGTCAACAGCAGCTGGCCATCGCCCAGCGACTGGCGCCAGTTGCTCACCAGCTCGGCGCCACGGGTGCGGGTATCGGCGGCGTTGACGAAGAAGCTGGCGCTCTGCAGGCCGCTGACACCGTAGTTGGCTGCCACGTAGCCGGTCAGTGCATCACCGGTGATGCTCTCCGACAGTGCGATGCGGTCGTCGATGTCGATCTGGAAGAAGTCCAGCGAGAGGTCGAAGTGTTCGCCGATGCGGCTGGTGAAGCCCAGCGACGTGTTCAGGGATTTTTCCGGTTTCAGGTCCTGCGCGCCAAGGCCACGCGCGATCGGATTGTTGACCGACAGCAGTCGGCCCTGCACCAGCTGGCCACCAGCGTTATAGCCGGTGGAGGTGGATTCGTAGCCGATCTGCGCCAGTGAAGGTGCGCGGAAGTTGTTGGAGATGGCACCGCGCAATGCAAACGCCGGCGTGAACTCGTAGCGCAGGCCGAGCTTGCCGGTCAGCTCGCCGCCGAAGTCGTCGTTGTGCTCGTAGCGCGCGGCCAGATCGGTGGAGAACTTCTCGCCGAACTGGCTGGACAGGCTGGCATAGGCGCTGGCCACGTCGCGCGACAGGGTGGCGGCGTCCTGTGGGGTCAGGCCGCCACCGGCCTGCGAGCCGGTCGGGCGGTCGGTGTACGGGCCCGCCGCATAGCTGGCCGGGTCGCCGGGGCGGGTCTGGTAGCGCTCATGGCGCGCTTCCACGCCCAGGCCCAGCGTGTGGCTGATGCTGTCGCTCTGGGTGAACACGCGGCTCAGGTCGAGGTTGCCCACGGTCTGCGCGTACTCGTAGTCGGCGGTCTTGAAGCGGGTCGGGCTGGTCGGGCCCAGCGACGCGTTGAGCGAATCACGCAGGCGGTAGGTGAAGTCGTTCTGGCCGTAATCCAGGCTGCTGTCGTAGCTCCACTCGCCCCACTGGCCGCGCACGCCGGCCACGGCCTGTACGTCGCGGTTCTCGCCTTCGGAGATCGGTCGGTAGCCGTTCGGATAGACCTGCTTCCAGTTGGCATCGCCATCGGGATAGCGGAAGTAGTTGGCGCCTTCGGTATCGCGCTGGTTGAAGGTGCCGAACGCGTAGAACGTCGAGGTCTGGCCCACCGGAATCTCGGTGTTCAGCCACAGGTTGATGTCCTTGCTCTTGCCATCGCCCAGCACATAGTTGCGCTTGCCCTGCAGCGCCAGGTTGCCCGGGGTCTGGTCCCATGGCGGAATCTGGTCGAAGCCGGCGCGATTGGTGCCGTTGCGGTGCTTGTATTCCAGGCCGACGCGCAGGAAGCCGCCGTCTTCGCCCAGCGAAGTGCCGACCTTGGCGCTGATGTTGCCGGTCTGGCCGTCGGTAAGGGTACGCCCGATCGGCTTCAGGTCGGTGTGGTTGGCGCCGTAGCTGGCCTCGATCTCCCCGCCGTCGCCGCCGTTGTCGAGGATTACGTTGATCACACCGGCCACCGCATCCGAGCCGTACAGCGCGCCGGCACCATCACGCAGCACTTCGATGCGCTTGATCGCACTGACCGGAATCGAGTTGAAGTCGACCGGGGTGGTGCCCTTGCCGATCTTGCTGTCGGTGTTGACCAGCGCGGTGTGGTGGCGGCGCTTGCCATTGACCAGCACCAGCACCTGGTCCGGCGACAGGCCGCGCAGCTGTGCGGCGCGCACATGGTCGGCGCCACCGGAGTTGGACTGGCGCGGGAAGTTGAACGACGGCAGCAGCGCCTGCAGCGCGCTGCCCAGCTCACCGTTGACCACGCCGGCCTTGCGGATGTCCTCGGCGGTGAGCACGTCCACCGGCGAGGTGGATTCGAGCACGGTGCGGTCGGCGGCACGGGTGCCGGTGACGATCACCGTGTCCAGGTTGGTGGCGTCCTGGGCCAGGGCCGGGACGGCGGCGGAGGAAAGCGCGAGGGCGATGGCGAGGCCGAGCGGCGACGCGGGCAGGCGGGTGGACATGGGGGCTCCAGCAACAACGACGACGGGGAAGGGGGAGATAGTTTCACTTACATCCATCCGGATGAAGCGATATATTATCTTCGCGTGATGGCCGGTGCCGATGCAAGCCCCTGCCAGTCCGGCATGAGCTGATGCCCTGCTGGCATCAGCACGCCGGGCCGGTGGCGCTGTACGCTGCCGGCTCGCCTTGTCCCCCTTCCCCCGGAGCTGTACCGATGAAACACCTTGGCCTCGTCTTTGCCGTGCTGCTGGCCACCAGCGGCTGCGCCAGCCTTTCTTCGCAGGCGCCCAGCGCCTATGCCACGGCCACTACCGCCGAACTGAAGGGCGATGCCGCTCGCCCGTCCGCCGGCCATGGCTGGGTGCGCAGTGAGCTGTACTTCGGCGTGGGCGAGGAGCAGGGTGCCGGCAACCGCCCGCAGGCCGACACCATCAGCGAGGCGCAGTGGCGCACGTTCCTGGACAAGGAAGTGACCCCGCGCTTCCCGGATGGCCTGACCGTGTTCGATGCCTATGGCCAGTGGCTGTTCCGCGGCGATGCCGCGCCCAACCGCCTGCGCACGAAGGTGCTGGTGGTGCTGCATGAGGACACCCCGCAGCGCCGCGCCGATATCGAAGCGATCCGCCTGGCGTGGAAGCAGCAGACCAGGCATCAGTCGGTGCTGTGGTCGCGGCAGCCGGTCGAGGTATCGTTCTGAGTTGAAGGTGCCGCCGCGGTGCCGCAGGGAGCAATGATGAACTACAGGGAATGCCTGCTGGGCCTCGTGTTGGCCGGCTCGCTGGCACCGACGGCGCACGCCGGTGGGGACGACGGCGAAACCTTGCGCTTCCAGGTGGCCGCGCATGTGCAGGCACAGGCCGATCCCCTGCAGGACGGCAGCATTGCCGTGCAGCTGTCACCGTCGGGAAAGCGCCAGACGCTGGCGGGCGCGGCGGATGCCGACGGCACTTCGCGATGGTCGCTCGAAGATGTCGATTTCGATGGCTACCCGGAACTGGTCGCGCGCGCCTCGGTAGGCATGGTCAACGAGGCGGTGGCGGTGTACCGCTTCGATCCGGCCAGTGCCGGTTTCCGCGCGCTGCAGGCCGATACCCACGGCAAGGACAGTTGTGGTGACCTGATGGGGCTGAGCGTGGACGTTGCCACCCGCACCCTCACCAGCAGTTGCCGCAGCGGCCCGATGTGGTACACCGACCAGTACCGGTTTGCAGGCGCGAAGCTCCATCTGTACCGCTCTGAGAGCGTGCTGATGCTGGGCGATACGTTGAACGCCGCGCTGCATTGGGAACAGACCGAAGAGCAGGGCCCGTTGGCGGTCTGGCGCACCTATGACCCCGCCGGCCGTGTGTTGGAAAGTGCCATCGCCGATGGCCTGGGAGCACCGCCGGACGGGCCGTTGCAGGGGCAGCAGGCCACCGTGGTGCCCGCGCGCCTGTTCCTCTTCGACCGACCCGGCGCGTCCAGCACCAAGCGTTACCTGGTGCAGGGCGATCGCGTGGAATTGCTCGATGAACAGAACGGCTGGGTGAAGCTGCGCTATCGCAGCCCGAATCACGGCGCGGTGGAGGGCTGGATCAACGTCAACGATTGACGAGACGTCTACCCGCAGTTTGCACATCGAGGCAATGGGCAACTTGCCCACGGGGGCATCACTTCATCAGGTCTAGCCTCGGACGTTCCCCCGTTCGAGGATGTATCCGATGAGCAAGCGCGTGGCCGAAATCGTGGTGGACGCCCTGCAGCAGGCTGGTGTCCGCCGTTGCTACGGCATCGTGGGCGATACGCTCAACCATGTGACCGATGCGATGCATGGCAGCGAGATCGCTTGGGTGCACGTGCGCCATGAAGAAGTGGCAGCGTTCGCCGCCGGCGCCGATTCGCTGGTGAGCGGCGAGTTGACCGCCTGTGCGGGCTCCTGTGGTCCCGGTGGCCTGCACTTCATCAACGGCGTGTTTGAGAGCAACCGCAACCGTGCGCCGATGGTGCTGATCGCCAGCCAGGTGGTGACCAGTGAGCTGGGCATGGAATTTCCGCAGGAAGTGGATTTCAAGGCGGTCTATGGCAGCTGCACGGTGTTCTGCGAGCAGGTGCACAGCCCGGAGCAGGCGCGACGCGTGGTGGCCCTGGCCTGCCAGGCGGCGATCAGCCGGCGTGGCGTGGCGGTAGTGATCCTGCCGGCCGACATCAGCCAGGCTGAGGTGAAGCACGATGTGCCGTTCTCGGTGCACTACACCCAGCCGGTGCTGCGCCCGTCCGACGCCGAACTGCAGCGCATTGCCGAGCTGCTGGGGCAGGGCAAGCGTATCGGCATCTATGCCGGTGCCGGTTGCCAGGGCGCGCACGCGCAGCTGCTGGAACTGGCCCGGCGCCTGCAGGCGCCGGTTGCGCATACTTCGCGCGCCAAGGATTTCGTCGAGCCGGACAACCCGTACAACATGGGCATGACCGGAATCTTCGGCATCGAGTCTGGCTTCCACACGCTGATGGAGTGCGACACGCTGCTGCTGCTCGGCGCCGACTTCGCCTGGGGCCAGTTCTACCCCGACAAGGCCACGATCATCCAGGTCGACCGTGATGGCAGCCACCTTGGCCGCCGCCACCCGGTGAACCTCGGCGTGGTCGGCGATATCGCGCCCACGCTGGATGCGTTGCTGCCGATGCTGCCGCCGCGCGAGGACAGCAGTTTCCTGGACGAGTGCATCGAACGTCGCGACAAGGCGCTGAAGAAGCGCGAACAGGAGGAGCAGCCGGGCGAGGGCGAGCTGATCCACCCGCAGCATCTGACCGCGCTGCTGTCGAAGCATGCCAGCGAGGATGCACTGTTCACCGCCGACGGCGGCTCGCCGATGGTCTGGGTGCTGCGGCATATCCGCGTCAACGGTCGCCGCCGCACGCTGACCAGCCTGCTGCACGGCACGATGGCCAATGCAATGCCGCAGGCCCTGGGCCTGCAGAAGGCGTTCCCCGGCCGGCAGGTGATTTCGCTGTCCGGCGATGGTGGCCTGGCGATGCTGCTGGGCGACCTGCTGACCGCAGTGCAAGAGAACCTGCCGATCAAGGTGGTGGTGTTCAACAATGGCTCGCTGAACTTCGTCGAGCTGGAGCAGAAGGTGGAAGGCCTGCTGGACAACTACACCGACCTGAAGAACCCGGACTTCGGGCGCCTGGCCGAGGTGATCGGCTTCCACGGCCGCACCGTGACCCGCAGCGAGGATCTGGAGGAGGCGGTGCAGGATTTCCTGGCCCAGCGCGGCCCGGCGTTGCTGGACGTGCACACCAGCCGCGCAGAGTTGGTGATGCCGCCGCAGATCGAGGCCAAGCAGGTCGCCGGCACGGCGCTGTACGCGGCCAAGGCGGTGTTGAATGGCCGCTTCGACGACGTGAAGCATCTGCTGGTGGACAACTTCCTGAAGAAGTGAGGGAGTGGTCGATGCAGGGCTGCGCCCTGCACCCGCTACGAGCCAGAGCCAGAGCCAGAGCAGAAGCTGCTTTCCTGGGGGATGGCGGGGTGGGTCCGGTTGCGGGGGACGCTGCAAGTACGTCCATGTAAGCTCGGTCGCCGCATCCATGCGGCTCACGCCCCCGCAACCGGACCCACTCCGCCTTCGACAGTTTTCCGCTGCTGTTGGTAGGTGTCGACCTTGGTCGACACGGTAGATCCACGCCATGCGTGGATGAACGAAAGAATGATCGGAAAGATCTTCTGTAGAGCCGAACCGTGCTCGGCTCAGAGGCTTCGCGTGCAGCGGCCGAGCAGGGGCTCGGCGCTACAAGGAGCGCCTGCCTTTGCTTTTGATCTTTTGATTCTCTTCCGTGGCTGGCACGCGCAGGAAACTGTGGGAGGCCGGTCGGGATGGGCTGCGCAGGACCGTTGGCGCCATGGATGGCGCCATCGAGCCCCCACGGACGGGTTTACGGCGTGTCCTGCGCAGCCCATCCCGACCGGCCCAACTCGCAATGCCAGTCGAGTAACAGTCGACTCTACCCGCGCCCAGCCACGAGGGGCTCCGCCGTTGGCTGGAACCCATCATTCCACGACGGAATTGGCGCGCCGGCCCCGCTGGGCCTACCATCGGCGGTCCCCACCCCCACCGCCCCTTCCATGTCCGCTCCCGCTTCCGCCGTACCGCGTCGCTGGTTCGTCGCCGGCGACTTCAACGGCTTCTTCGGCCTGGTCGTCGACAACCTCTCCATCCTCGGCTTCATCGCCATGGCTCTGGTCGGGATCTTCCAGTTCCCCGCCGACGTGGTGTTCGGCCGCATGTTCCCCGGCACCGCCTTCGGCGTGCTGATCGGCAACCTGCTGTACACCCTGATGGCACGCCGGCTCGCCGCGCGTACCGGCCGTGACGACGTCACCGCCATGCCGCTCGGCCTGGATGCCCCGACCAGCATCGGCATGGCCCTGCTGGTGCTTGGCCCGGCCTTCATCGCTTTCAAGCAGCAGGGCATGGACCCGCACGCGGCGGGCATCGCCACCTGGCAGCTGGGCATGGCCGCGCTGGTCATCATGGGCGTGCTCAAGTTCGTGCTGTCGTTCTTCGGTGAAGCGGCCACCCGCGCCCTGCCGCGTGCCGCGCTGCTGGGTTCCATCGCCGGCATCGCGCTGGTGCTGATGGGCCTGCTGCCGCTGCTGGAAACGCTGCGCTCGCCGCTGGTCGGCTTCACCACGCTGGGCCTGCTGCTGTACGTGCTGATCGCCAAGGGCAAACTGCCGGTGCGTGGCCCGGGCGTGCTGCTGGCCTTCGTGTTCGGCACCGTGCTGTATTACGGCCTCGGCCTGGCAGGGCTGGGCGCGCCGGGCTTCCATGTGCCGGCGTGGGTGCCGCCGCTGGTGGTGCTGCCGCTGCCGACGCTGGGCTTTCTCGACGGCCTGCCCACCGCGATGACCTACCTGCCGCTGCTGCTGCCGTTCGGCCTGCTGATGGTGGTCGGTGGCATCAACGTATCCGAAAGCGCGCGTGCGGCCGGCGATGACTACCGCACCCGCGACATCCTGCTGGTGGAAGCGGTGGCCACGCTGGTGGCCGGTGTCTGCGGCGGCGTGGCGCAGACCACGCCGTACATCGGCCAGCCGGCGTACAAGCACATGGGCGCGCGCAGCGGTTACACGCTGCTGACGGGCCTGTTCGTCGGCATCGGCGGCATGCTCGGCATCATCTCCGGGCTGGTGCAATGGCTGCCGCTGGCGGTGCTCGCACCGATCATCGTGTACGTGGCCATCGACATCACCACCCAGGCGTTCCAGGCTACGCCGCGTCACCATAGTGGTGCCATGGTATTCGGCTTCCTGCCTTCGGTGGCCTACCTGCTGGCGATCAAGGCGCCGGGCTGGATCGCACCGGACCAGCTGCCGCAGCTGCTGACCAAGCTCGACGGCCACGGCCTGCCGGAGCTGGCGGTGATCTTCACTCTCGGCAACGGCTTCATCATCACCTCGATGCTGTGGATTTCGGCGGTGGCGGCGATGGTCGATGGCCGCCTGCGCCGTGCCTGCGGGTTCCTGCTGGTGGCTGCGTTGCTGACACTGTTCGGGCTGATCCACTCGGTGGATCCGCGCGGTGGCATCTATCTGCCGTGGGAACTGGAAGGATTGGCGCGCATCATCAGCTGGCAGTTCGCGGGCGCCTACGTGGCGCTGGCGGTGCTGCTGGGATTGTTGTCACTGCAGAAACAGCCGGTGAAGCCGCTGGGCGATCGCACCGATCATTGACCGGTGACGCCGGGCATGGCCCGGCGCTACCGCTCCTTCCACTTCTGGTGCTCTGTAGAGCCGAGCCTGCGCTCGGCTGCTCTGAGCCGAGCATGGCTCGGCCCTACAGGGGCGTGTTGCAGGCGGCGAATGATCACAGCGCGCTCTGCCGGCCAGCGGCTGGCACTACCGTTCGGCGTCCAGTTCCGGGTAGTGGCGGAAGATGCCGTTGGTGTTGAACGGCAACCGCCGCTCCGAGGCCAGATAGGCGGCGATGTTCGGCCGCTTTGCCACCCGCGCCTGCAGCGCACGCAGCAGGGGCACGGTGTGGGCCAGTGCCTGCATGCGGCGTGGAAACATGTAGTCCAGCCCGCTCAACAGCTGGAACAGCGACAGATCCACATACGAATGCTCGCGCAGTGCGTGGCGGCCACCGTTGGCGGCCAGCACCTGTTCGAAGTAGCCCAGGAACTTCGGCAGCCGCTCGCCGCGCAGGGACGCAGCGCGCGCCTTGGCTTCGGTCTTCTGTTCTTCGTAGTACTTCGACGCGGCGATCGGATGGTGGGTGTCGTGCACCTCGGCCACCAGATCGGCGATGGTCAGCTGCAGTTGCAGCGCCTGCATCCGCCGCGAGGCCGCCTGTGGCACCAGGTCCAGCGTCGGGCCGAGGAAATCCAGGATCGCCGCGACCTGCGCGATGACCTGGCGGCCGGCCTTCAGGAACGGCGGTGCAAAGGGCTGTGGCCCGTCACTGCTGCCATCCAGGAATGGCTGCATCACCGCATCGCCGTGCACCCGCGCCATGTCGATGTAGTCGGCGCCGGCATCCTCCAGCGCCAGGCGCACGAACTCGCCGCGGCCCTGGATGCCGGTCCAGTAATACAGCGCGTACTGCATGGCAGTGCCTCCACATGAAAAGGCCCACAGCGTCGCGCGGGGCATGCAAAGCAGGCGTGAGCGCGGTTCTGGTGCAGGCCGAACCCGAACGGCAGCGGAACAGGTGGGGAACCCGCTGGAACCGGTGGGGTCCCACCTTGTCCATGCGTGTGAAACGAGGTGCTGCATCATGCAGAGTGGAAAGGCAGTATGGCCCTGGGTGTTGGGCGTGGTGGTGATCGGTTGCGCGGGCGGTTGGTTGTTCCGCGATCAGCTGAAGCGCCTGGCCGACGGTGTTTCGGTGCCGGTTCAATCAACCCCCGCCAGTACCAGCGCACCGCCACAACCGCAGGCAGCCGTAGAACCCGCGCCAGCACCGCCGCCGATCAGGCATCCGCTGGACACCGAGGCCGCCGCTGACCCGGCGCTGCCCAAGTTGGCCGACAGTGATGCGGCTGCCTGGGGCGCATTGAGCCAGCTGTTCCAGGGCGAGGGCCCGATGACCCTGCTGCTGCGCGATCACCTGATCCAGCGCCTGGTCACCCAGGTCGACAACCTGGACAAACCAAGCGTGCCGCCGACGGTGCTGGCCGCACGGCCGCTGCCGGGCAACCTGCAGGTCGAGCATGGCGAGGGCGGGGAACGCATCGCGGCAAGCAACTCGGCGCGTTACGCGCCCTATGTGCAGGCCTTCACTGCGCTGGATCCAGCGGCAACGGCTACGGCGTACAAGCGCTTCTATCCGTTGATCCAGCAGGCCTACGTCGACCTGGGCCGGCCCGAGGGCTACTTCAACGACCGTCTGGTGGCGGTGATCGACCATCTGCTGGAGACCCCGGAACTGGCGCAGGCGCCATTGGTGCAGCGTGATGAGCGCGGTCGCTACCGCTTCGTCGATTCCACCCTGCAGTCACGCTCGATCGGGCAGAAGGCCCTGCTACGCATGGACGCCGCGCAGGCGCGGGCGGTCAAGCAGCAGCTGCGGGCGATCCGCAGCGCGATCACCGGCTGAGTCCGCGCACCGCGCGGAACTGATCGGGATCAACGCGCCGACCACACCCGTTCCGGCATGCTGGCCGCAGGCTGACCGGCCCCGGGGTGCAGTCGCAGCCACCCTTGAAACGGGGTGGGGCAACCGCATCTTCCCAGCATCGCCGGCGCGGGCCGGCCCTGATGACCGATGAGGATTCGCAATGCGGATGGACAAGCTCACCTCGCGTTTCCAGCAGGCGCTGGCAGACGCACAGTCGCTGGCCGTGGGCCGCGACAACAGCATCATCGAACCGGTTCACCTGTTCAGCGCGCTGCTGGACCAGCAGGGCGGCAGCACGCGTCCGCTGCTGGCCCAGGCCGGGGTGAACGTGCCGGTGCTGCGCGAGCGCCTGACCGAGGCGCTGGATGCACTGCCGAAGGTGTCCGGCCAGGCCGGCAACGTCTCGATGGGCAATGACCTGGGGCGCCTGCTGAACCAGACCGACAAGCTGGCCCAGCAGCACGGCGATGCCTTCATTGCCAGCGAGTGGTTCGTGCTCGCGGCGCTGGAAGACGGCGGCACGCTGGGCATGGCGCTGCGCGCCGCCGGTGCCGACAAGACCCGCCTGCAGGCTGCGATCGACAAGCTGCGTGGCGGCGAGAACGTGCAGTCGGAGAATGCCGAGGAACAGCGGCAAGCGCTGGAGAAGTACACCATCGACCTGACCGCGCGTGCCGAGAGCGGCAAGCTCGATCCGGTGATCGGCCGTGACGAGGAAATCCGCCGCACGATCCAGGTGCTGCAGCGCCGGACCAAGAACAACCCGGTGCTGATCGGCGAACCCGGCGTGGGCAAGACCGCAATCGTGGAAGGGCTCGCCCAGCGCATCATCAATGACGAAGTGCCCGAAGGCCTGCGCGGCAAGCGCGTGCTGTCGCTGGACATGGGCGCGCTGATCGCCGGCGCCAAGTTCCGCGGTGAATTCGAGGAGCGCCTGAAGGGCGTGCTCAACGACCTGGCCAAGAACGAAGGACAGATCATCCTGTTCATTGACGAACTGCACACCATGGTCGGTGCCGGCAAGGCCGATGGCGCGATGGATGCCGGCAACATGCTGAAGCCAGCGCTGGCGCGCGGCGAGCTGCACTGCATCGGCGCCACCACGCTGGACGAGTATCGCAAGTACATCGAGAAGGATGCCGCGTTGGAGCGCCGCTTCCAGAAGGTGTTCGTGGGCGAGCCGTCGGTGGAGGACACCATCGCGATCCTGCGCGGGCTGAAGGAAAAGTACGCCGTGCACCACGGTGTGGAAATCACCGACCCGGCCATCGTGGCTGCAGCCACGCTGTCCAACCGCTACATCACCGACCGCCAGCTGCCGGACAAGGCCATCGACCTGATGGACGAAGCCGCCTCACGCCTGCGCATGGAGATCGACTCCAAGCCGGAGGAGCTGGATCGCCTGGAACGCCGGGTGATCCAGCTGAAGATCCAGCGCGAGATGCTGAAAAAGGAGAAGGACGAAGCCTCGCGGCAGCGCTTGGCCGATCTGGAAAAGGACATCGATGCGCTGGAGCGCGAGTTCTCCGATCTCAATGAAATCTGGAAGTCGGAGAAGGCCGCGCTGCAGGGCGCAACCAAGATCAAGGAACAGGTCGAGCAGGCCAAGCTGGAGCTGGAGGCCGCGCAGCGCCGCCAGGATTTCGCCAAGATGAGCGAGATCCAGTACGGCCTGTTGCCGCAGCTGGAAAAGCAGCTGGCCGCGGCCCAGGAAGCCGAGCACAAGGACTTCAAGCTGGTACAGGACCGCGTGACCGACGAGGAGATCGCCGAGGTCGTTTCGCGCTGGACCGGCATCCCGGTCAACAAGATGCTCGAAGGCGAGCGCGACAAGCTGCTGCGCATGGAAGAGGTGCTGCACAACCGCGTGGTCGGCCAGGAGGAAGCGATCAAGGTCGTCTCCGATGCCGTGCGCCGCTCGCGTGCAGGCCTGTCCGATCCGAACCGTCCGGCCGGCTCGTTCCTGTTCCTCGGCCCGACCGGCGTCGGCAAGACCGAGCTGTGCAAGTCGCTGGCCGAATTCCTGTTCGACAGTGCCGACGCGATGATCCGCATCGACATGAGCGAGTTCATGGAGAAGCACAGCGTCGCCCGCCTGATCGGCGCGCCTCCGGGCTATGTCGGCTACGAGGAAGGTGGCTACCTGACCGAGGCCGTGCGTCGCCGTCCGTACTCGCTGATCCTGCTGGACGAAGTGGAGAAGGCGCATCCGGATGTGTTCAACATCCTGCTGCAGGTGCTCGACGATGGCCGCCTGACCGATGGACAGGGCCGTACCGTGGACTTCCGCAA
This sequence comes from Stenotrophomonas sp. CASM101, assembly GCF_049384845.1. NCBI lineage: Bacteria > Pseudomonadati > Pseudomonadota > Gammaproteobacteria > Lysobacterales > Lysobacteraceae > Stenotrophomonas > Stenotrophomonas sp. CASM101. The sequence goes on from NZ_JBMRFR010000009.1 coordinate 60,962, forward strand.
CACCGTCATCGTGATGACCTCGAACCTGGGCTCGCACCAGATCCAGGACATGAGCGCCGACGACAGCCCCGAGGCCTACACCCAGATGAAGGCGGCGGTGATGGGCGTGGTGCAGGCGCACTTCCGGCCGGAGTTCATCAACCGGCTCGACGACATCGTGGTGTTCCACCCGCTGGACAAGCAGCAGATCAAGCAGATCGCGCGCATCCAGATGCGCGGGCTGGAGAAGCGCCTGGCCGAGCGCGGGTTGAAGCTGTCGGTCTCCGATGCGGCGTTCGATCTGCTCGGCAACGTCGGCTTCGATCCGGTCTATGGCGCGCGCCCGTTGAAGCGTGCAATCCAGTCGCAACTGGAAAATCCGCTGGCGCAGCAGATCCTGTCCGGCGCCTTTGTCAACGGCGACACCATCGAGGTTGGCAACGACGGCGGTCGCCTGGTGTTCGCCAAAGCGTGATTCACACGGGGCGCCGCCTGGCCGCAGCGCCCCGTTTCCTGCGAGGTATGCCGGGCCATGCCCGGCGCTCACTCAGAAGCGGTGCGTATAGCCGCTCATCAAGCCGAACTGGTTCGCCTTCTGCACGATCGGGCTGTCGGCGGCATCACCGAGCAGGCGCGTGCCTTCGGCCGAGATGTACCAGTTGCCGTTGCGGCCCACGCGGTGGCTCCACTTCAGGCCGACACCGGCACTGACCAGGCCGGCCTTTGGCTTGTGCTCGGCAAAGCCGGTACGCGCCGCCTGTTCCGGGCTGACGCCGTACCAGGTCTGCATGTAACCGCGGTTGCCGTAGTCGGTGGACACGCTGCCGCTGACCACGCCGCCGGCCAGGTCGAACAGCGGCATGCTCAGGTTCAGATGGATCTGCTGGGTGGCCAGGCCGTTCTCGGCCTTGTCCTCGTCCTTGCCGGTGAACTGCCAGGAGCCGCTCAGCACGGCTTCGCCCAGCGTATAACCAGCCGAGACGCCGACCAGGGGACGGGTATCGATATCACCCATGCCGCGCAGGAAGTCGGAACCGCCGAGCAGCGAGTCCTTTTCCTTGCGGATGCCGCTGGCGCCGACATACGCGCGCACGCGGGTGTGCTCGCCGATGGAGGTGCCCCAGCCAATGCCAGTGGTGCCCAGAAACCATCCACCCGGCGAGGTGACATCAAAGGACAACGACGGCGTCGCACGATACTCCTCGCTGCCGCTGTAGCGCGGCGCCACGCCACCGCCGGCAGCGAGCTCGAAGGTCCAGTGGTCATCCCTGGCGTGGGCGATCGGTGCGGCGAACAGCGGCAACAGGGCCAGGCAGAGCAGGGCGGGGGAACGGCGAAGCTGGGACATGGAAACTCTCGACAATGGGAGGAAGGCAGCGCGCGCATCCGGCGAGTGCTGCAGGGTCGCTAGCGTGGCGATACGCCGGCGACCGATCCGTCCGCAGTTGTGCGGGAGTTGTAATCAACTGTAATTCCACCCAAGGGCGTTCAGCTGGCAGCCAGCGGCCAGTGCATCTCCAGGCGCGCGCCGCCCAATGTGGCGCGGCTGATGCGAAGCTCGCCGCCGTGGCGGACGGCAATGCGGCTGACGATGGCCAGGCCCAGGCCGAAGCCCCCGGTATCGCGGCTGCGGCTGTCATCCAGGCGGGTGAACGGGCGCATCACCTTCTCGCGATCGGCTTCGGCGATGCCGGGGCCATCGTCATCCACGCGCAGGCAGGCGCGGCCGCTGACACCGACCAGCGAGACTTCCACGTGCGAGCGCGCATGGCGCAGCGCATTGCCGACCAGGTTGCTCAGTGCCAGCTGCAGCAGGCGCGGCTCGGCATCCACCCGTGGCAATGCACTGGGTTGCACGCGCAGGACCACGCCGGCGCGTTCGGCATCACGGCGTGCATCGGCCAGACAGGCCTGCAGCCAGTCGTTGGCTTCGATGCGCTGCATCGGCTCGCCTTCGCTGGGATGCTCCAGGCGCTCATAGGCCAGCAGTTCGCTGACCAGCCGGTTGAGCTCGGCCAGATCGCCGTGCAGGCCCTGTGCCAGCCGTTCGCGGCGTTCGCGGTCATCGCTGTCCTGCATCAGGTCCAGGCCGAAGGCAACGCGCGCGATCGGCGTGCGCAGCTCGTGCGAGATCGCATGGGTCAGGTCGCGCTGGCGCTGCACCAGTTCGGCCACGCGTGCCGCCATGCGGTTGGAGTGGTCGACGATGACCCGGATCTGCGAGCGTGGCGAGACCTGCGCACGTGCCTGCAGATCGCCAGCGCCGATGCGGTCGGCGTGCAGGCGCAGCGCTTCCAGGTCGCGCCAGAGCAGGCGCACCCACGCGTACAGGCTGGCGCCCACCAGCAGCAGGATGCTGAGGTAGGCGGCGATGGTCATGTACGTCGTCATCTGCACCGCGCCAGGCAGGCGCAGGTGCAGCCAGCGGCCATCGCTGCCCTCGATGGGCAGCAGGACCTGCTGGTATTGATCGCGCACGATGAAACCATCGGCCTTCACGGCCACCTGTTCCTGCGCGTCGAGTGCGGGAGGTTTGTCGAGCAGGGTCAGGGCGATGCCGTAGTGTGGCTGCCACTGCTGCAGGCGCTCACGCTGCTGGTCGGCATCCAGGCCGGCCAGGCCACTGCGCAGGGCGTACACCTGACCACGCACCTGCTGGACGAAGACGCGATCCTGCACGGGCGTGTAGATGCCGTCCAGGATGTGGTTGAGGAAGAACACCGACACCAGGAAGCAGGCACCCGTGATAAACCACAACCACAGGAACAGCCGCTTCATGCGGTCCAGGCCGACGGATTGAACTGGTAGCCACGGCCCCACACGGTCTTGATCCGCCGCGGTTCGCGCGCATCATCGCCGAGCTTGCGGCGCAGCTTGCCGATGCTGACATCGACACTGCGGTCCAGGCCGTCAAAGCCGATGCCGCGCACCGCCTGCAGGATATGGTCGCGCGACAGGATCTGCCCCGGCTGGCTGGCCAGCAGCCACAGGATCTCGAATTCCGTGGTGCCCAGCTCGACCTGCTGACCGTGCAGGTGCACTTCGCGCTGCATGCGGTCGATCAGCAGTTCGCCATGCATCAGACGGCTGGGTGTGCCGGTGTTGCTGCTGCCATGGCGGCGGCGCAGCAGGGCGCGCAGGCGGGCCAGCAGCAGGCGCGGCTCGATCGGTTTGTGCACATAGTCATCGGCGCCCGATTCCAGGCCCAGCACCTGCTCGATGTCGTCTTCGCAGGCGGTCAGCATCAGGATCGGCACGTCGGAGAAACTGCGGATCTGCCGGCACACGTCGATGCCGCCGAGGCCGGGCAGCATCAGGTCCAGTACCACCAGCTCGGGCGCATGCTGGCGGCAGGCCGCGCCGGCAAGGTCACCGCGCGCCACATGCTGCACGGCGAAACCATGTTCGTGGAGATAGTCGCTGACCAGTTCGGCCAGGCGACGGTCGTCCTCCACCAGCAGGACCTGCGTCGGCGTGCCGTTGGCGGTGGGTGTCCAGGGGGATGGCTGCATGCGCGTGGGGCCTCCGTGCCCGGGCAGGAGCGCCCGGCGGCGAAGCCTAGCAACGGCCCATGACGGCTGCCTGAATCGCGGCCAACCTGATAACCGGCGGTACGGACGTCATCGCCAGCGGCTCTCAGTGCCACGCCCCGGCTGGCCTATGGTGGCGGTTTCCCCGGATGGAGCCTGGTGCAATGAGCGACCCGCAGTGGCAACTGGAAACCCTGGCCGTGCATGGTGGCTATCGGCCCGATCCGACCACCCGCGCGGTGGCGGTGCCGATCTACCAGACGGTGGCGTACGCCTTCGATGACACCCAGCACGGGGCCGACCTGTTCGACCTGAAGGTGCCGGGCAACATCTACACGCGCATCATGAACCCCACCACCGACGTACTGGAGCAGCGCCTGGCTGCGCTGGAAGGCGGCATCGGTGCGCTGGCGCTGGCCTCGGGGCAGGCCGCGATCACCTATGCCCTCCAGACCATTGCAGAGGCCGGCGACAACATCGTCGCCTCCAGCGCGCTGTATGGCGGCAGCCTCAACCTGCTGGCGCACACGCTGCCGCAGTACGGCATCCAAGCGCGCTTTGCTGATCCGGCTGATCCTTCTGCGTTCGCCGCGCTCATCGACGAGCGCACCAAGGCGGTGTTCGTCGAATCCATCGGCAACCCGCGTGGCAACGTCACCGACATCGCCGCCATCGCCGAGGTCGCGCATGCCGCTGGCGTGCCCCTGATCGTCGACAACACCGTGGCCACGCCGTTCCTGCTGCGCCCATTCGAGCACGGCGCCGACATCGTGGTGCATTCGCTGACCAAGTACCTGGGCGGCCACGGCACCAGCCTGGGCGGCGCGATCATCGATTCGGGCCGCTTCGACTGGACCGCACAGCCCCAACGCTTCGCGCGGCTCAACCAGCCCGACCCCAGCTACCATGGCGTGGTCTATACCGAAGCCCTGGGGCCAGCGGCCTACATCGGCCGCGCGCGGGTGGTGCCGCTGCGCAATACCGGCGCTGCGTTGTCGCCGTTCAATGCGTTCCTGATCCTGCAGGGCATCGAGACCCTGGCCCTGCGCATGGAACGCATCAACGCCAATGCACTGGCCGTCGCGCAGTACCTGAAGGCGCACGCCAAGGTAGCGTGGGTGCGCTACGCCGGACTGGCCGACGACCCCGAGCACGCCGCCGCGCAGCGCTATCTGGGTGGGCACGGCTCGGGCGTGCTGACCTTCGGCCTGCCGGGCGGGCGCGAGGCAGGCGCACGTTTCCTTGACGCGCTGAAATTGTTCACCCGCCTGGTCAACCTGGGCGATGCGAAGTCACTGGCCACCCATCCGGCCTCGACCACCCACCGCCAGTTGGATGCGGCGGAACTGGCCAAGGCCGGCGTCAGTGAAGACACCGTGCGGCTGTCGATCGGCATCGAGCACATCGGCGACCTGCGCGCCGACCTGGAGCAGGCCCTGGCCGCCGCCTGATAGCCACGCGCTTGGTCGTCATCGCCACAGGCGATCACCGCCGGCCACGCGATGCGCTAGGGTGGAACTGCCTCTCCAAGGCGTGGCAACGTGGCGATCCAGATCCCCGGTCGATGCGGGTCGACCGGGGTTTTTTTGTTTCCGGGGTCAGATCCGTTTTCCTGCGGAAAACGGATCTGACCCAATGCACCGCCGTGTCGACCAAGGTCGACACCTACCAGAGCAGAACGCCGTTCCGGCAGATCGCAGGAATCTGTCGAAGGCGGGGTGGGTCCGGTGGCGGGAGTGTCCGCGGCATGGATGCCGCGGCCAAGCCCCCATGGAAGGGTTTACGGCGTCTCCCGCCACCGGACCCACCCCGCCATCCCACGGAATGCCTGCTTTTGCCGTTGCAGTTGAAGTTGCTTCAGCAGGTGCAGGGCTGCAAGCCCTGCCGCACGCACACCCCTCACACCACCGGAATACTGTGCTGGCCCAACCCGCGATACGGCGGCGTGGCCATCACCATCTCCGCCAGCGAGTACGCCAGCTCACGTTCGGCCATCACCGTCCCATCGGCACCGTGTTCCAGCAGATGCTTCACTTCCGCATCGCTGTGTGCGCGCGCCAGCAGGGTCAGGTCCGGGTTGATCGCCCGCAGCTTGGCCAGCGCCTCACCGGCTTCCAGCGGCTGCGGAATCGCCAGCACCGCAATCTTCGCCCGCTCAGGATGGGCCTCGGCCAGCACCCGGTCGGCCGCCGCACTGCCGCGGATCGCCGCCAGGCCCTTGGCGTGCGCCGCCTCGACGTGTTCCTTGTTGTCATCGATCACCAGCACCGGCACGCCACGGTCGCTCAGCACCTGCGCCAGTTCGCTGCCGACCCGGCCATAGCCGATCACGATGGCGTGGTCATGCAGGTCCCGTGACGGGCCGATGGCTTCAGGCGGCTCGGGTGCCTGCGGGGACTGCTCCTGCTTGGCCTGCCAACGGTCGAGCAGGCCGAACACCAGTGGGTTGAGCATGATCGACACCAGCGCACCGGCCAGCACCAGCGACTGGCCTTCCTTCGGCAGGATCTGCAGCGCCACGCCCAGGCCGGCGATGATGAAGGCGAACTCGCCGATCTGTGCCAGGCTGGCCGAGATGGTCAACGCGGTGCTGGTCGGGTGGCCGAACGCACGCACGATGAAAAATGCCGCCGCCGACTTGCCGAACATGATGATGGCGACGGTGGCCAGCACCTGCCACGGATGCTGGACGAGGATGTTGGGGTCAAACAGCATGCCGACCGACACGAAGAACAGCACCGCGAACGCATCGCGCAGCGGCAACGAATCATGCGCGGCCTTGTGGCTCAGCTCCGATTCGTTGAGCAGCATGCCGGCGAAGAACGCGCCCAGCGCGAACGAGACACCGAACAACATCGCCGAACCGAACGCCACGCCCAGCGCGATTGCCAGCACCGACAGAGTGAACAGCTCACGCGAACCAGTACCGGCGATGCGCTCCAGGATCCACGGGATGACCCGGCGCCCGACCACCAGCATCACCGCCACGAACAGGCCCAGCTGCACGAAGGTCCAGCCGATGTCGGCCAGCACGCTGCCGAGCGAGTGCGACTCCTTGGCCGCGTCGGGGCCGAACACGCCGGCCATCACCGGCATCATCACCAGTGCCAGCACGCAGGCCAGGTCTTCCACGATCAGCCAGCCGACCGCGATCTTGCCGCGCATGGTCTCCAGCAGACGGCGTTCCTCCATCGCCCGCAGCAGCACCACGGTACTGGCGGTGGCCAGCGAGAAACCGAAGATGACGCCATGGATGGCGGGCCAGCCCATCAGCGAGGCCACACCCCAGCCGAGCAGGGTGGCCACCGCGATCTGGCCGATGGCGCCGGGGATGGCGATCGCCTTGACCGCCATCAGGTCCTTCAGCGAGAAGTGCAGGCCGACGCCGAACATCAGCAGCATCACGCCCAGTTCGGCCAGCTGGTTGGCCAGCGCCTGGTCGGCGACGAAGCCGGGGGTGAACGGGCCTACGCAGATGCCAGCAACCAGGTAACCGACCAGGGGAGACAAGCGGAGCTTGTTGGCCAGCGCGCCGAAGATGAAGGCGAGCCCCAGGCCAACGGCAACGATGTTGATCAGGTCGGTGTCATGGTGCATCGGCACTCGCAGGAAATCGGGGGGATGTCCCGATTTTCACCTAATGGGCCAGATGCAGCAAACCCTGCAGGAAAATGGGGTCAGAGCCCTTTTTCCAGCAGGAAAAGGGCTCTGACCCCACAGGGTATGCCGGCCAGCGGCCGGCAGTACCCCTTACCAGGTGTACTTGATCCGCCCGTACACATACGCGCCGTTGAAGCCGAACGGCGAGTAGTTGCTGTACGGCAGCATGCCGAAGGTGGAGTTCTGCAGGTCTTCGGTGCGGTCCGGGTACTTGTCCAGCAGGTTGTCGGCGCCCACGGTCAGGGTCCAGTTGCTGCTCGGCTTGTAGCTGGCCGAGGCATCCACCACCCAGGCATCGCCGTAGGTCTGGTCGCGCAGCGCGGTGGCGGAGTTGCGCACGGTGAACTTGCCGTAGCGGGTTGCGGCCAGGCCCAGTTCCCAGTGATCCGAACGCCAGGTGCCACTCAGGATCGCCTTGTCGCGCGGGTAGCTGTCCTCGATGCGGCCGATCTCATCTCGGCCGATCAGTGACTGGGTCAGGCCCAGAGTGCCAAACACCGCCGGGGTGCCGCCGACGCGGCGCACTTCGGTGTCGTTGTAGCTGTAGGCGGCGGTCAGCTCCAGGCTGCTGGCGCTGAACGGCACGGTGTAGCTGGAGACGAAGTCGACGCCGCGGGTGCGCGTATCCAGGCCGTTGGTGAAGTACGAGAACGCGGTCACCTGCGGCAGGCCGAGGGTGCCCAGCAGCGCGCTGGTGGCGGCGTTGGTGGTGATGCTGGACGAGAGCGCGATGCGGTCATCAATGTCGATCTGGTACGCATCGACGGTGATGTACAGGCGGTCCACCGGCTGCAGCACCAGGCCCAGGCTGTAGGAGGTGGAGGTTTCGGCCTTCAACGGCGAGGCACCCAGCGCCTGCGCGGCCGGGCTGGTGGTCGGGAAGGTGCCACGCTCGACGAACACGCCATTGAGGAACTGGCTGGTCACCGCCTGGTAGCCCTGCTGCGCCAGCGAGGGCGCGCGGAAACCGCTGGAGGCGGTGGCACGCAGCGCGACCTTGTCGGTGAATGCATAGCGCGCCGACAGCTTGCCGGAGAAGCGGTCGCCGAAGTCCGAGTAGTCCTCGTAGCGGCCGGTGATGCCGGCCGAGAACTTCTCGGTCAGGTCCGCTTCCAGGCCGGCATAGACCGCGTAGTTGTGGCGGTCGGCATGCACTTCATTGGTCGGGGTGAAGCCCGCGAAGCCCTGCGCGCCGCTGCCGGTGTACGAGTTCAGCTCGCCCGGGTTCTGGTCCCACTTTTCCTTGCGGTACTCACCACCGAAGGACAGCGTGACCGGGTAGGCCAGGCCCCAGTCCAGTGACTTGGTCAGGTCGGCATTGAAGATGTCCTGCTGGTACTTCAGCGTGCCGTCGTAGAACGAGCGCGGGCTGGTGGCGCCGAGGCTGTAGTTGATGCTGTTGCGGGTGTGGAAGTCCAGAGTGTTCTCGCCGTGGTTCAGGCTCAGGTCCCAGGTCCAGCCGTTGTCGGTGTTGCCCTTGACCCCGGCCACCAGCGAGCGGTCCTTGGAGTACTGGTTGATCTCCGGCACGTAGCCGTCCGGGTAGGTCTGCGCCAGCAGCGCGCTCTGCCCGCTGTGGTTGCGCGAACGGTAGAACGCGAACGAGGTGATGTCGCGGTTGCTGAGCAGCGCGCTGGCGTAGCCGGTCACGTGGTCGCTGAAGTCGAAGCTGGCGTTGGCCGAGGCGGCGGTGGCATCCACGCGCGGGTCGCCGACGATGAAGGTCTTCTGGCCGATGCTGGGGAAGTTGCCGGTGTTCGGCGTGGTGCCGCGGTACGGGCCGGCGCGGTTGCTCTCGTCCTGCTGGCTGATCTGGCCAGCCACGTGCACCCGGCCGCGGCCGTTGCCGAACTCGACGCCGGTGTCGCCGGAGAGCTGGTACTTGTTGCCGTCACCGGCCGAGTACTGGCCGTAGTCCACGGCCAGGCTGCCGCCACGGCCGCTGCCCTTGAGCACGATGTTGATGACGCCGGCGATGGCGTCCGAGCCGTACTGTGCCGACGCACCGTCGCGCAGCACTTCCACGCGCTCGATGGCGGCGATCGGGATCGCATTGATGTCCACCGCTGACGAGCCACGGCCGATGCTGCCGTTGACGTTGATCATCGCCGAGGTGTGGCGGCGCTTGCCGTTGACCAGCACCAGCACCTGGTCCGGCGACAGGCCGCGCAGCTGCGCCGGGCGCACGCCACTGGTGCCGTCGGTCAAGGCCGGGCGCGGGAAGTTCAGCGAGGGCAGGGCGCGCGACAGTGCGGTGGCCAGCTCACTGGTGCCGGTGGACTGCAGCACTTCAGGGGTGATGATGTCGATCGGCGACTGCGATTCGGCGACCGTGCGGTCGGCCACGCGGGTGCCGGTGACGATCACCGTGTCCAGGGTATTGGCGGCGGTGCCGGCCTGCTGGGCAGCGGCAAGGAACGGAGAGCCACCGAGTGCGACAGCGACGGCGGCGGCGATCAGGCTGGTCTTGCGGGTCATCGGGATGGGGCTCCGGTTGGCGGGGGCGGCACCGGAATCGACATCACGGGGGTGAGGCGGACGGCGGTTGTTGCGGTGCGCAATACAGCAATTAACGGGATATTCAGTGCCTGTCAAATGCCGGTCATCGGAAAAAACGTTGCAGCAGCAACCATTTAGCCCGGACAGGCATCGGCGGGGAGGAGACCCGGGACGCGCGCGGCGGGGACGTGGGAGAGAGGAACGTCGGCCACTGCGCATCCCGGGACGCGTCAAGTATTCGTTAACGCTAGAATTGCGTCGCAGGAACAGTGCTCACCAGCACATTCCATCCGGTTATATGGACCCCTCCCCCGATGATCTCCCTTCGTAATTTCGCCTTGCGCCGCGGCGAGCGGCTGCTGTTGTCCAATGTCGACCTGACCCTGCACGCCGGTTACCGGGTAGGTGTGGTCGGCCGCAACGGTGCTGGCAAGTCCAGCCTGTTCGCGGCGGTGAAGGGCGAGCTGGAGGCCGACAAGGGTGACGTCGACCTGCCCGGCAAGGTCCGTATCGCCAGCGTGGCCCAGGAAACCCCGTCGCTGCCGGACCCGGCGCTGAGCTTCGTGCTGGGCGGCGACACCGAGGTGGCCGCGGTGCTGGCCGAAGAGGCCGAGGCGACCGCGCGCGAAGACTGGGAGGCGGTGGCCAACGCACACACCAAGATGGCCGAGATGGGGGCCTACGACGCCGAAGCGCGCGCCGGCAAGCTGCTGCACGGCCTTGGTTTCCCGGCCGAGACCCACCACCGCGCGGTCTCCTCGTTCTCCGGCGGCTGGCGCGTACGCCTGAACCTGGCCCGCGCGCTGATGATGCCCAGCGACCTGCTGCTGCTGGACGAACCGACCAACCACCTGGATCTGGACGCGGTGTACTGGCTGGAACAGTGGCTGCTGAAGTACCCGGGCACCCTGCTGCTGATCTCGCATGACCGCGAGTTCCTCGACAACGTGGCCACCCACACCCTGCACCTGCACGGTGGCGGCGCCAAACTCTACCCGGGCGGCTACACCGATTTCGAGCGCCAGCGCGCCGAACAGCTGCGCCAGCAGCAGATCGCGCACGAGAAGGAGCAGGCCGAGCGTGCCCACCTGCAGAGTTTCATCGACCGCTTCAAGGCGCAGGCCAGCAAGGCCGCGCAGGCGCAGAGCCGCATGAAGCGCTTGGCCAAGCTGGCCGGCACCGAAGCGGTGCGCGCCGAGCGTGAGTTCCGTATCGAGTTCGCGCCGCCGGCCAAGCTGCCGTTCTCGCTGATCCGCCTGAACCACGTCGAGGCCGGCTACGGCAAGGACGCGGTGATCCTGCACAACGTCGGCTTCGGCCTGGAAGCGGGCCAGCGCATCGGCCTGCTCGGCCCCAACGGCGCCGGCAAGACCACCCTGGTGAAGACCCTGGTGGGTGAACTGGCGCCGATCGTCGGCGAGCGCATGGCGCACCCGGACCTGAAGATCGGCTACTTCGCCCAGCACACGGTGGAGTCGCTGCACGAAGGCCAGTCGCCGATGGAGCACTTCCGCGAGATCGCCCCGGACGCACCGAACCAGTCGTTCCGCGACTTCCTGGGCAAGTGGAACTTCCCGGGTGACCGCGCGTTCGAGCCGGTCGACGGCTTCTCCGGTGGCGAGCGCGCACGCCTGGCGCTGGCGCTGATCGCCTGGCAGCAGCCGAACGTGCTGCTGCTGGACGAACCGACCAACCACCTTGATCTGGAAATGCGCGAAGCGCTGGCCGAAGCATTGGCCACCTTCGAAGGCGCGATCGTGATGGTCTCGCACGACCGCCATCTGATCGGCCTGGTCTGCGATACCTACTGGCGCGTGGCCGATGGCGTGGTCGAGCCGTTCGATGGCGACCTGGATGCCTACGCCGCGTGGCTGCGGACCCGCCCGCAGGCGCAGGGCACCAAGGCGCGCATGGAACAGGTGGAAGAGCCGGTGGTGGTCAAGACCGCCCCGGTGGCGCAGGTGGTGCAGAAGAAGCCGGTGAACCCGCACAAGCTGGCCGCGGCCGAGGCCAAGGTGGCCGAGCTGGAAGGTGCACTGGCCGAGCTGGACCGGCAGCTGGCCGACCCGGCCAACTACGCCGATGCCACGCGCATGGCGGTACTTGGCCGTGACCGCGAAACCGCCGCGGCGCAGCTGGAAAAGGCCGAAGCCGCCTGGATGGAACTGCTCGAGTCCTGACCGGTAGTGCCGGCCGCTGGCCGGCAGCGCGATGCGCCCACAACGATCAAGGGATTGCCGGCCAGCGGCCGGCACTGCCTACCCGCCCTGTGCCTGCAGCCACTCGCGGAACCGCTTTGCCGGCTCGCGCTCTGCACGCGAGCGCAGCCGCGTCAGCCAGTAGCGTCCCAGCCCCAGCGTGGTGCCAAACGGCTGCAGCAGGCGGCCTTCGGCCAGCTCCTGCTCGAACATGCGCAGCGGCAGCAGCGCCACGCCGGCGCCGCCGACCGCGGCCATCGCCACGGTCAACGACGAATCGAACACCGGCCCGCGGGCTTCCACGCCACTGACGCCTGCCGCCTGCAACCAGCGCGGCCATTCGTCGCTGCGGTAGGAGCGCAGCAGCGGCAGCGTGCCCAGGTCGCGCGGCTGTTTCAGGCGCCGCGCCAGTGCCGGCGCGCACAGCGGCGCGAACGGCGCGTCGAGGATCGCCGTGCAGGCCTGGCCCTGCCAATCGCCATCACCAAACCGGATGGCCAGGTCCAGGCCTTCGCCGGCCAGGTCGATGCGGTTGTTGTGGGTCTGCAGGCGCAGCTCGATGTCCGGGTGCGCTGCCTCGAACGCGGCCAGCCGTGGCAGCAGCCAGCCGGTGGCGAAGGTGCCGACCACGCCCAGGGTCAGCACTTCACGCGCAGGTCCGCCGGTGTAACGCGCGATGCTGGCCGAGATGCGTTCAAACGATTCGTTGAGCACCGGATACAGCGCCGCGCCTTCTTCGGTGAGCGCCACGCCGCGCGGCAGGCGATGGAACAGGCGGATGCCGAGCCGGTCCTCAAGCCCGCGAATCTGGTGGCTCAGCGCGGCCTGGCTGACACACAGCTCCAGCGCGGCACGGGTGAAGTTCTGGTGGCGGGCGGCGGCCTCGAAGGCGCGCAGCGCGTTCAGGGGCAGGGTAGGGTGCAACATCGCGCCGTCGTGAGCTGGAGTGATGGCTGATCCTAACCCTTCAATGGTGGATTTCGGGAAATTAAAGGGTTGAATACGTCATGCATTAATTCTTCTCATGTCTATTGCAGTTTTTTTGCGCTGGTCGCTCCCGATCAAGGCTTCAATAATCGAGCGGTCCCCCAGGAGAACCCGCATGCTTGCCCGTCGCCGATTCCTGCAGTTCAGTGGTGCCGCCGTTGCTTCCTCGTTTGCGCTGCCGTTGCTGGCACGTGCAGCGGGCAAGGCCGCCGCCACCGCGCCCACAGATGCCGCCATCAACGCCGCCAGTGATTTCGCCGCGCTGGAGAAGGCTTGCGCAGGACGCTTGGGCGTGACCCTGCTCGATACCGCCAGCGGTCGCCGCGTCGGTCATCGCCAGGACGAGCGCTTCCCGATGTGCAGCACCTTCAAGAGCATGCTGGCCGCGACCGTGCTCAGCCAGGCCGAGCGCATGCCGGCATTGCTGGACCGGCGGGTGCCGGTGCGTGACGCCGATCTGCTCTCGCACGCACCGGTCACCCGCCGTCATGCCGGCAAGGACATGACCGTGCGCGATCTGTGCCGTGCCACGATCATCACCAGCGACAACACCGCTGCCAACCTGTTGTTTGATGTGGTCGGCGGGCCGCCAGCGGTCACCGCGTTCCTGCGCGCCAGCGGCGATGCGGTCAGCCGCAGCGACCGGCTGGAGCCGGAGCTGAACAGCTTTGCCAAGGGCGACCCGCGCGACACCACCACCCCGGCTGCGATGGCGGGTTCGCTGCAGCGTGTGGTGCTGGGGAAAGTGCTGCAGCCGGCATCGCGGCAGCAGCTGGCCGACTGGCTGATCGATAACGAGACCGGTGACGCCTGCCTGCGCGCGGGACTGGGCAAGCGCTGGCGGGTGGGCGACAAGACCGGCAGCAATGGCGAGGACGCGCGCAACGATATTGCCGTGTTGTGGCCGCGGGCAGGCGGCGCACCGTGGGTGCTGACCGCCTATCTGCAGGCCAGTGCGATCAGCAACGAGCAGCGCGCCCAGGTGCTGGCCCAGGTGGGCCGGATCGCCGATCGACTGATTGGGTGAGGTAACCGGGGTCATTCAAACGTCGCTTGCCGGATCGGTTCGGCGCGCGCATCCTGCGCGCGTTCGAACCCCACGGAAGACCCCGATGAGCCATGAGTTGATCTACCTGCTGCTGATCTTCGCGCTGCTGGTGATCCCGCGCGCGCTGCAGCGCTTCAGCCTGCCCGCACCACTGACCTGCCTGCTGTTCGGCATCATCGGCATGCTCTGGCTGGGGGATCAGGCACATGATGCGGTGATCGGACTGCTGGCCACCCTGGGCATTTCCTCGCTGTTCCTGTTCGCCGGCCTGGAAGTGGATCTGCAGGCGCTGCGCCGGGGCATGTGGCCGCTGCTGGCACATCTGGTCATCCGTACCGGCACGCTGTTCGGGGTGGGCTGGCTGGCTTGGCGTTATGCGGGGCTGCCGTGGCAGGCCGCTGGCCTGTTGGCGTTGGCGCTGCTGACGCCGTCCACGGGCTTCATCATGGATTCGCTGTCGCGGCTGGGCCTGAGCGAGGACGAGCGGTTCTGGGTGACCAGCAAGGCCATCGCCGGCGAACTGCTGGCGCTGGCGGCGTTGTTCATCGTGCTGCAGGCCGGCGATCCGGGGCATATGGCGCTGTCCAGCCTGGCGCTGCTGGCGATGATGGTCGGCCTGCCGCTGCTGTTCATCGCGCTGGGCCGCTGGGTGGCACCGCACGCGCCGGGCTCGGAATTCTCGCTGCTGGTGATGGTCGGCATGGTGGCGGCCTACATCACCTACCTGCTGGGCGTGTACTACCTGGTTGGCGCGTTCATCGCCGGCCTGGTCGCGCGCCTGCTGCACCAGCGCATGCCGCTGCTGGCCTCGCACGAGAACCTGCACGCGCTGCGCCTGTTCGCCTCGTTCTTCGTGCCGTTCTACTTCTTCAACGCCGGCACCAAGGTGCCTGCCGAAGCGCTGAGCTTCGAGGCGCTGGGGCTGGGCATCGTGATCACCCTGGTGGTGCTGCCGCTGCGCATCGGCGTGGTCTGGCTGCAGCGCCGGGTGATGTTCGGCGAGAGCTTCCGCAGCAGCCTGCGGGTCTCGCTGGCGCTGGCACCGACGCTGATCTTCACCCTGGTGCTGGCGGCGATCATGCGTGAGCGCTTCCAGATTCCGGCGGTGCTGTTCGGTGCGCTGCTGCTGTACGCGGCGCTGACCACGCTGTTGCCGTCGCTGGTGTTCCGTACACCGTTTGACGTTGATCCGGTGGAGCAGGAGCCGGCCGGCGAGGGCGAGGCCGCACCGGTGGCGGCGACCGAAGCACTGCCGGCAGCACCGTCTGCCGAGCGCTGAGCGGGACTGGCGCGCGGTTTGCGCCCATCGTCCATGGCCGTTAGGGTTGGGGCATGAGACCGATTGCCGTTGCCACTGCCGCCGCCCTCCTGCTCAGCCTCGCTGCGTGCACGCAGCGCTCCGATACGGTCGCCCATGACCTGGCGACCGCACCGGCCGATGCGTTCATGGCCGCCGTCGCCGCACATTGCGGCCAGGCCTACGTCGGCAAGGTGGTGGAGGACACGCCTGCACCGACCGCCAAGGATCCGTTCGCCGGGCAGCGCCTGGTCATGCATGTGCGCGGCTGCGCCGACCCGGCGCACGAGCTGCGCATCCCGTTCCATGTCGGTGATGACCACTCGCGGACCTGGGTGCTGACCCGCACGCCGAACGGGCTGCGGCTGAAGCACGACCACCGCCACGAAGATGGCAGCCCCGACACGATCACCCTCTACGGTGGCGACAGCACGCCACCGGGTACCGCCGAGCGCCAGCAGTTCCCGGCCGATGCCGATTCGGTGGCGATGTTCCGCCGCGCCGACATGCTGGCGTCGACCCACAACACCTGGGCGATGGAGATCGATCCGGACCAGACGTTCGTCTACGAACTGACGCGCCCGGACGGCCGCCGCTTCCGCGTGCAGTTCGACCTGAGCAGGCCGGTCGACCTGCCACCGCCGCCTTGGGGTGATGAGGCCGCGCAGCCAGCCCGGTAGCGCCGGGCCGTGCCCGGCGGGTTTTCTGCAGTTGACCGCGCCACTGCGCTCGCCGGGCATGGCCCGGCGCTACCCCTCACCGCGTGCCGAAACGCGCCCGGCAGCCGTTGCTCACCCACACCTGCCCACGCGAGTAACCCCAGCTGCGGCCTTCCTGGCAGGCGCTGCCGGACAGCTGCTGCTGCAGCACCGGGCGGCCTTGGCGCTCATCCCAGTCGCAGTTCTGCGTGCGGTTGTTGTTGCTGCTGCAGGTGATCGAGTAGTTGCTGTTGCCGCCGCCCCAGCCGCCGCCACCGCCCCAGCCGCGGGCCTCGGCGAATTCGGCACGGCAGCCGTTGCTGACCCACACCGCGCCATTGCGCACGCCCCAGGTACGACCTTCGTCGCAAGGGCTGCCGGACAGCTGGCGGACCAGGCGGGCATTGCGCCAGCCGACCGGGCAGCTGCGCTCGCGGTTGTTCTGGCTCTCGCAGCGGATGGTCTCGCCGGGCCGGCCGTTGTTGCCGCCCCAGCCGCCCCCGTTGCCGCCGCCCCAGCCGCCACGGGCCTCGACGAACTCCGCGCGGCAGCCGTTGTTGACCCAGATGCTGCCGTTACGGCTGCCCCAGGTGCGGCCTTCGTCGCAGGCGCTGCCGGACAGCTGGCGGACCAGCTGCGCATTGCGCCAGCCGGTGTTGCAGACCCGTTCGCGGTTGTTCTGGCTTTCGCAGCGGACCACGCCGCTCTGCGCATGCGCGGAAGGGGTGGGCAGGGCCAGGGTGCCCAGCGCACCCAGGCTGAGGGTTACGGCCAGGCTGGCCTGGGACAGCGGTTTCATGGCGGCATCCCATACGGTGGTAGGTGCCCGACTATAGGGAGGGAGGCGATCAAGCCGGTGTGACTGGCCGGATTTGCCCCGGCCGGGGCCTCGGCCGCAGAATACGAGGCTTTCCGGCCCCCATCCGGTGCCGGCGTTCTCCAGCGGAGCTTCCCCCCATGCGTACCCACTTCTGCGGCCTGGTCGATGAGACCCTGATTGGCCAGACTGTCACCCTCGCCGGCTGGACCGACGTGGCCCGTAACCAGGGCGGCGTCTGCTTCATCGATCTCCGCGATCATGAAGGCATCGTGCAGGTGACCGTGGAAGTCGACAACGCCGACGTGTTCGCCGTGGCCGCGTCGCTGGGCTATGAGGATGTGCTGCAGGTGGAAGGCGTGGTGCGTGCACGCCACGCGGTGAACGACAAGATGCGCACCGGCAAGGTGGAAGTGATCGCCACCGCCATCACCGTGCTGAACAAGGCCGCGCCGCTGCCGTTCCACGCGCACGAGAACCCGGGCGAGGAAACCCGCCTGAAGTACCGCTACCTGGACCTGCGCCGTCCGGAAATGCAGCGCATGCAGCGCACCCGCATCAAGCTGGTGCAGGCCCTGCGCCGCCACCTGGACGAGAAGGGCTTCCAGGACATCGAGACCCCGATCCTGACCAAGGCCACCCCGGAAGGCGCGCGCGACTTCCTGGTGCCGGCGCGCATGCACCCGGGCGAGTTCTATGCCCTGCCGCAGAGCCCGCAGCTGTTCAAGCAGATCCTGATGGTGGCCGGCTTCGACCGTTACTACCAGATCGCGCGCTGCTTCCGCGATGAAGCACTGCGTGCCGACCGCCAGCTGGAGTTCACCCAGCTGGACATGGAATTCGCCTTCGTGCGCGAGCGCGACGTGCAGGACTTCGTCGAAGACATGATCCGCGCCATCTTCAAGGAAGTGGTCGACGTCCAGCTGGATGCCAGCTTCCCGCGCATGACCTGGGCCGAGGCGATGCGTCGCTACGGTTCGGACAAGCCGGACCTGCGCATCGCGCTGGAGCTGGTCGACGTGGCTGAACTGGTCAAGGACAGCGAGTTCGCAGTGTTCACCGGCCCGGCCAACGATGCCGAAGGCCGCGTCGCCGCGCTGCGGATCCCGGGCGGCGCAGCGCTGAGCCGCAAGCAGATCGACGAGTACGCCGCGCACGCCGCCAAGTACGGCGCCAAGGGCCTGGCCTACATCAAGATCGCCGACAACGGCGAAATCAGCTCGCCGATCCAGAAGTTCTTCAGCGAGGCCTCCTTCGCTGCGCTGGTGGCCCATGTTGGCGCCGGCAACGGCGACATCGTGTTCTTTGGTGCCGGTGGCTACAACAAGGTCTCCGACTTCATGGGCGCGCTGCGCCTGAAGGCCGGCAAGGACTTCGGCCTGGTCGCCGACGGCTGGGCGCCGCTGTGGGTCACCGACTTCCCGATGTTCGAATGGGACGAGGAAGAACAGCGTTACGTCGCCCTGCATCACCCCTTCACCGCACCGGCCGTGGACGACATCGCCGACCTGCGCGCCAACGCCCGTACCGCCGTTTCGCGCGGCTACGACATGGTGCTCAACGGCAATGAGATCGGCGGTGGTTCGATCCGTATCCACCGTCCGGACATGCAGAGCGCGGTGTTCGAGCTGCTCGGCATCGGTGCCGAAGAGGCCCGCGCCAAGTTCGGCTTCCTGCTCGACGCGCTGAACTACGGCGCGCCGCCGCACGGTGGCATCGCCTTCGGCATCGACCGCATCGCCGCGCTGATGGCCGGCACCGAATCGATCCGCGACGTCATCCCGTTCCCGAAGACTACCGGTGCACAGGATCTGATGACCGACGCGCCGTCGCCGATCGTCGACGCGCAGCTGGCCGAAGTGCACATCCAGGTTCGCCCCAAGACCAACTGATCAGGAGATCCAGGCAATGACCGAGTTTGCGTTTTCGCTGGAGTGGGAAAAGCTGGGCAATGAAGGCTCCGAGGCCAACCTGGTCACCGAGCGTGCACGGGTGTTCGGTGGTTGGCTGGTCCGCGTCGGTACCAACCCGGCGGCGATGGCCCTGACCTTCGTCGCCGACGGCGAAGGCCGTTGGGACGGTGAAGACTTCGGCGTCGAGGATTACGAGGACGACGAAGAGGAAGAGTACGACGAGGACGAGGAAGGCGAGGAAGAAGAGGACGAGGACGAAGAGGAATACGAGGAAGAGGACGAGGAAGAAGAAGCGGAGTCGCCTGAAAAGGCTTGACCCCTGCTTCGCCCTGGCGTCAACTTCCTGCATGTATTCGATCCGCCGCGCCACTGTGGACGACGCGCCGACCCTGTCGGCGCTGGCCGCCCGCACGTTCACTGAAACCTTCGGCCATCTGTACCCGCCGCAGGACCTGCAGGCCTTCCTGGAGGAGGCCTACGCGGTCGAGCGCCAGCGCGTGATCCTGGCCCACCCCGATTACGCGGTGTGGCTGCTGGAACTGGATGGGGAGGCGGTCGGCCATGCCGCCGCCGGCCCCTGCGGCCTGCCGCACCCGGACGTGAAGCCCGGTGACGGCGAACTCAAGCGCCTGTACCTGATCAAGACGCAGCAAAGCTGCGGCTGGGGCAGCCGCCTGCTGGAAACCGCGCTGGCCTGGCTGGAACACGAGGGCCCGCGCACCCTGTGGTTGGGCGTGTGGTCGGAGAACTTCGGCGCACAGCGCTTCTACGCCCGCTACGGTTTCGAGAAGGCCGGCGAATACCTGTTCCCGGTGGGCGACACGAACGATCTCGAATTCATCCTGCGCCGCGCACCGCGCGCGGCCTGATGTTCACTGCCGCTTGCTGCGCGCGCGTGTTCAATCACCGTACGTTCCTGCCCCGCTGACCGCCAGGCTGTTTGCATGACTCCCCCCGTATTGCTGCTGCATGGCATCTGGAATGCCCGCGCCTGGGTCGGGCCGCTGGCCTGGCGCCTGCGCGCGCGCGGCTTCCAGGTGCACGCGTTTGGTTATTCCTCGGTGTTCGGTGGCCCGGACGTGGCCGTACCGCAGCTGCTGGAGCGGCTGGCCGACGCCGGCCCGCTGAGTTTGGTCGGCCACAGCCTGGGCGGGCTGCTGGCGCTGGAAGCGCTGCGGCGCAATCCGCAGCTGCCGGTGCAGCGCGTGGTCTGCCTGGGTTCGCCGCTGCGCGGCAGTGGTACCGCACGCTCGTTGTCCGAGCACGGCTGGGGCCTGGCCCTGGGCCGCAGCAGCGAGCTGCTGCTCGATGGCCTGCCGGACTGGCAGGGCCGGGCGGAGGTTGGCCTGATCGCCGGCTCGGTACCGCATGGGCTGGGCAGCCTGCTGGGTGCCATCGACGATGCCTCCGACGGCACCGTGGCACTGGCCGAGACCCGCCTGCCGGGGCTGGCCGACCATTGCGTGGTGCGCACCAGCCACAGCGGCCTGGTGGTATCGCCCGACGCCGCGCGGCAGACCGCGCATTTCCTGCGTCATGGCCGTTTCGACCACAGCCGCGACGCCGTCGCCGCGTAAGTTGGTGGGAGCGAACGGCCTGCCAGGGTGCGTGCGAACGGCACCAGGGTGGATGCGAACGACACCAAGGTGGGTGCGAACCGTTGGTTCGCACGCTCTTCGCCGGGCATGGCCCGGCGCTACCGGGAAAAGCACCACCAGATCGCCAGCGGTAGCGCCGGGCCATGCCCGGCGAGCGCAGCGGCATCCATCGGGCCTAGACACGGTTGCAGCGCCCGATCAGGTAGAATCCGCGCCTTGATCCTGTAGCAGCCAGACGGTAGCACCCATGGGTAGAGGCCCCTCCATCGAAGCCCGCAAGAACGCGTCCGACGCGAAGCGCGGCAAGATTTTCACCAAGATCATCCGCGAGATCGGCGTCGCCGCGCGCGGCGGTGGAGGCGACCCCAACAACAACCCGCGCCTGCGCGTGGCGGTGGACAAGGGCCTGGCCGTGAACATGTCCAAGGACGTGATCGAGCGCGCCATCAAGAAGGCCACCGGTGAACTGGAAGGCGTCGATTACGAGGAAGTCCGCTACGAGGGCTACGCCCCCGGTGGCGTGGCCGTGATCGTCGACTGCCTGACCGACAACCGCGTGCGCACCGTGGCCGATGTCCGCCATGCGTTCAGCAAGTGCGGCGGCAACATGGGCACCGAAGGCTCGGTGGCCTTCATGTTCAAGCGCCTGGGCGTGCTCAGCTTCGCCCCGGGCGCCGACGAGGAGGCCATCACCGAAGCCGCCATCGAGGCCGGCGCCGATGACATCGTGGTCTATCCGGACGACGGCTCGATCGACGTGGTCACCAGCCCTGACGCCTTCAACGCGGTCAAGGACGCGATGACCGCCGCCGGCCATGTCGCCGATCACGCGGAAATCACGTTCCGCGCGGACAACGACATCAAGGTCGAGGGCGAGGTCGCCCTGCAGGTCAAGAAGCTGCTGGACATGCTGGAAGATCTGGACGACGTGCAGGACGTGTACTCCAACGCCGAACTGGGCGCCGACGCCTACGCCTGAGCCGTCCTCGACGGCCTGGGCGCGGGCCGTTGAACGGTCACCGCGGACAGTCATGAGCCCATACGCCTGCCAGCGCACCCCGTTCCACCCTGCCAGGAGTGCAGCATGACCCGCATCCTCGGCATCGACCCCGGTTCACAGCGGACCGGGGTCGGCATCATCGATGTCGACGCCGCCGGGCGCGTCACCTACGTGCACCACCAGCCGCTGGTGCTGCTGGGCGCGGACGATTTCCCGCAGCGCATGAAGCTGCTGGTGCTCGGCCTGGCCGACCTGTGCCGCGAGTTCCAGCCGCAGGAAGTGGCCATCGAACGCGTGTTCATGGCCCGCAACCCCGATTCGGCGCTGAAGCTGGGCCAGGCCCGGGGCGCGGCGATTTCCGCCGTTGTGCTGCGTGACCTGCCGGTGCATGAATATGCCGCCAGCGAGATCAAGCTGGCGGTGGTCGGTCGTGGTGGTGCCGAAAAGCAACAGGTTCAACACATGGTCGGGCTCATGCTCAACCTGAAAACCAAGCTGCAGGCCGACGCGGCCGACGCGTTGGCGGTGGCGATCACCCATGCCCACGTAAGGGCAACGGCCAACCGCCTGGGGCTCAGTGCCCGCCAGGCGTGGGGCCGCAAATGAGGAGCTGCACGCAATGATCGGTCGACTGCGCGGCATCGTCGCCTACAAGGCGCCGCCGTGGCTGGTGGTGGACGTGAACGGAGTGGGCTACGAGCTGGAGGCGCCGATGAGCACCTTCTATGACCTGCCCGAACTCGGCCGCGAGGTCACCCTGTACACCCATTACGCGCAGAAGGAAGACAGCGTCTCGCTGTACGGCTTCCTGCGCGAGGGCGAACGGCGGCTGTTCCGCGACGTGCAGAAGGTCAGTGGCATCGGCGCGAAGATTGCGCTGGCCGTGCTGTCCGGGGTCACCGTCGAGGAATTCGCGCGCATGGTCCAGGCCGGTGACATCACCGCGCTGACCCGCATTCCGGGCATCGGCAAGAAGACCGCCGAGCGAATGGTGCTGGAACTGCGCGACCGCGCCGCCCAGTTCGGTGCCGGCGGCGCGCTGCCCACCGGCAGCGGCCCGGCCGCGGCCGACCCGCTTTCCGATGCCACCGTGGCGCTGCAGCAGCTGGGCTACAAGCCTGCTGAAGCGGCCCGCATGGCCCGCGACGCCTTCACTGAAGGCGATGAAGTGGCCACCGTGATCCGCAAGGCGCTGCAGTCCGCGCTGCGCTGAGTCGGCTTCCTTTCTCTCAACGAACCGCCTGAGCCTCGCCAGGAGTCCCATGTCCAGCAGTCAAACCCCGCACGCAGCTGCCCCCGGCGGCCACGGTCACGCTCCTCCCGCCGGAGGCCTGGCGCTGATCATCGGTGCGATCGGCGTGGTCTTCGGTGATATCGGTACCAGCCCGCTGTACACCCTGAAGGAGGCGTTCTCGCCGCACTACGGGCTCAACAGCGACCACGACACGGTACTGGGCGTGCTCTCGCTGGCGTTCTGGGCACTGAACATCGTGGTCACGCTGAAGTACGTGACCATCATCATGCGCGCCGACAATGACGGCGAGGGCGGCATCATGGCGCTGATGGCGCTGACCCAGCGCACGCTGCGCAACGGGTCGCGCTCGGCCTACGTGGTGGGCATCCTTGGCATCTTCGGCGCCTCGCTGTTCTTCGGCGACGGCGTGATCACCCCGGCGATCTCGGTGCTTGGCGCGGTCGAAGGCCTGGAGGTGGCCGCGCCCGGCCTGCATGCCTTCATCGTGCCGATCACGGTGGTGGTGCTGCTGATGGTGTTTGCGGCGCAGCGCTTCGGCACCGAGAAGATCGGCAAGGCGTTCGGCCCGATCACGTCGGTCTGGTTCATTTCGCTGGCGGCGATCGGCATCTACAACATCGTGGATGCGCCGGAAGTGCTGAAAGCCTTCAACCCGTGGTGGGCGATCCGCTTCTTCATGGAGCACAGCTGGCACGGCATCTTCATCCTCGGTGCGGTGGTACTGGCGGTGACCGGCGGCGAAGCGCTGTACGCCGACATGGGCCACTTCGGTGCCAAGCCGATCCGCCATGCCTGGTACTTCTTCGTGCTGCCGTGCCTGGTGCTGAACTACCTGGGGCAGGGCGCACTGGTGCTCAACCATCCCGAGGCGCTGAAGAACCCGTTCTTTGAGGCAGTGCCGTCGTGGGCGCTGTACCCGATGATCATCCTGGCCACGATGGCGGCGGTGATCGCCTCCCAGTCGGTCATCACCGGCGCGTTTTCGGTTTCGCGCCAGGCCATGCAGCTGGGCTACATCCCGCGCATGCGCATCAAGCACACCTCGCATGACACCATCGGCCAGATCTACATCCCGGGCATCAACTGGGGCATCGCGGTGATGGTGATCGGCCTGGTGCTGGCCTTCCGCAGCTCGTCCAACCTGGCCGTGGCCTACGGCATCTCGGTGTCGGCCACCATGCTGATCGATACCCTGCTGCTGGCCCTGGTGGCCCGCTCGTTGTGGCCGAAGGCACGCGCCTGGCTGCTGCCCCTGTGCGTGGTGTTCTTCATCATCGACCTCGGCTTTGTCATCGCCAACGGCGCCAAGCTGCTGCAGGGCGCCTGGTTCCCGGTAGTGCTGGGCATCTTCCTGTTCACCATGATGCGTACCTGGCGCCGGGGCCGCGAGCTGCTGCGCGATGAGATCCGCAAGGACGGCATCCGCCTGGATACCTTCCTGCCGGGCCTGATGCTGGCGCCGCCGGTACGCGTGCCGGGCACCGCCGTGTTCCTCACTGCGGATCCGACCGTGGCCCCGCACGCACTGATGCACAACCTCAAGCACAACAAAGTGCTGCACGAACGCAACGTGTTCCTGCATGTGGAAACCCTGCCGATCCCGTATGCGATGGAAGGGCAGCGGCTGAAGATCGAATCGGTGGGCGACGAGTTCTACCGGGTCTATGTGCGCTTCGGCTTCATGGAGACCCCGGACGTCCCACTGGCGCTGATGCGCTCGTGCGACCACGGCGGCATCTACTTCGACCCGATGGACACCACCTTCTTCGCCAGCCGCGAAACCATCGTCGCCACCGCCAACCGCGGCATGCCGATCTGGCGCGACAAGCTGTTCGCGCTGATGCACCGGAATGCCGCGCCGGCGACCGGCTTCTTCCGGATTCCGGGTAACCGGCTGGTGGAACTCGGCGCGCAGGTGGAGATCTGAGGTCTGGTAGTGCCGGCCGCTGGCCGGCATCCGCCGCACCACCGGTGTTCATGGGGTTGCCGGCCAGCGGCCGGCACTACCGTGCTTCCGGCCCCGGAATGCAACCATTTACCGCATAATCACGGTATGACCGACGACCGCATCATCGGCGCCGGCGCCACCCGCGAGGATGACGCCGCCGACGCCAGCATCCGCCCCAAGCGCCTGGCCGACTATCTCGGCCAGGCCCCGGTGCGCGAGCAGATGGAGATCTACATCGAAGCGGCCAAGGGGCGCGGCGACGCGCTCGACCACGTGCTGATCTTCGGGCCGCCCGGCCTGGGCAAGACCACGCTCAGCCACGTCATCGCCAACGAACTGGGCGTGGCCCTGCGCGTGACCTCCGGCCCGGTGATCGAGAAGGCTGGCGACCTGGCTGCGCTGCTGACCAACCTGCAGCCGCACGACGTGCTTTTCATCGACGAGATCCATCGCCTGTCGCCGGTGGTGGAGGAAGTGCTGTACCCGGCGATGGAAGATTTCCAGATCGACATCATGATCGGCGAGGGCCCCGCTGCCCGCTCGATCAAGATCGACCTGCCGCCGTTCACCCTGATCGGTGCCACCACCCGTGCCGGCCTGTTGACCGCACCGCTGCGTGACCGCTTCGGCATCGTCCAGCGGCTGGAGTTCTACAGCGTCGAAGAGCTGACCCGCATCGTGCGCCGTTCGGCGGCGATCCTGGCCATCGACTGCACCGCCGATGGGGCAGGGGAGATCGCGCGCCGCGCGCGTGGCACCCCGCGTATCGCCAACCGCCTGCTGCGCCGCGTGCGCGACTACGCGCAGGTAAAGGCGGGCGGCCACATCGACGAGGCCGTGGCACAGGCCGCGATGAAGATGCTCAAGGTTGATCCGGAAGGCTTCGACGAGCTCGACCGGCGCCTGCTCAGGACCCTGGTCGACTACTTCGATGGCGGCCCGGTCGGCATCGAGTCGCTGGCCGCGGCCCTGTCCGAGGAGCGTGGCACGCTGGAAGACGTGGTCGAGCCCTACCTGATCCAGCAGGGCTTCCTGGTGCGTACCGCGCGTGGCCGCATGGCCACCCACAAGGCTTACCGGCACATGGGCCTGAAGCCGAAGAACCCGCCGCAGGACCTGTTCGCGGAGGTTCCCGATGTTGGTTGAGCCACTATTCAGTTGGCCGACACGCATTTACTGGGAAGATACCGACGCAGGCGGCGTGGTCTACCACGCCCGCTACGTGGCCTTCATGGAACGGGCCCGGACCGAATGGATGCGTGCGCTCGGCTACGGCCAGGAGCGCATGCGCGCCGAGCATGGGATGGTCTTCGCGGTGCGCTCGATGCAGATGGATTTCATCAGGCCGGCACGGCTGGATGACACCCTGCAGGTGAGCGCCCGTCTGGTCCAGCTGAAGAAGGCCAGCATGGTCTTCGACCAGCAGATCCTGCGCGACGGCGAGTTGCTGCTGTCGGCCCAGGTCCGCATCGCCGCACTGGACGCGGCCAGTTTCCGCCCGCGTGGCATGGACGAGGCCGTCCTTGCCGTGCTGCAACCCCACCTCCACCCCGAATCCGAACACTGAGGAACAACGGATGATCGCAACGCTCCTGGCCCTGCAGGCCACGGTCACCGAGGCACTGCCGGCCGACGTCAGCAACGCCGCGACACAGACCCTTGCCCAGGCCACCACCGGCGGCGGCATCAACTACCTCGAACTGATGGCCAAGGCCAGCCTGCCGGTGAAGATCATCGTGCTGCTCCTGCTGGTCGGCTCGTTCGTCAGCTGGGTGATCATTTTCCGCAAGGCACGCGTGTTCAAGCAGGCCACCCGCGAAGCCGACGAGTTCGAGAACCGCTTCTGGTCCGGCGCCGACCTGGGCAAGCTGTACAGCGCCGCCACCGACCGCAGCCGCAGCGTGACCGGCCTGGAAGCCATCTTCGAAGCCGGTTTCCGCGAGTACACCCGCCTGCGCGACAAGCGCCGCTTGGACGGCCGTGCGCAGCTGGAAGGCGCGCAGCGTGCCATGCGTACCACCTACACCCGCGAAGTGGACCAGCTTGAGCGCAACCTGGAACTGCTGGCCAACATCGGTTCGACTGCCCCGTACGTGGGCCTGGTCGGTACCGTGTTCGGCATCATGGTGACCATGCACGACATGATCAGCAGCGGTGCGCAGGCCGGTATCGCCGCCGTCGCGCCGGGCATCTCCGAAGCGCTGTTCGCCACCGCCATCGGCCTGTTCGTGGCGATCCCGGCGGTGTGGGCCTACAACCGCTTCACCACCCGCGTGGAGCGCATGTCGGTGCGGTTCGAGACCTTCGCCGAAGAGTTCAGCTCCATCCTGCAGCGCCAGAGCGCTGGCGACGAGTAAGCGCCTGACCCGGGAGTCCAAGCCATGTCCGCTGCCATCGGCCGCCGAAAGCGCCGCAAGCTGAAATCGGAAATCAACGTCGTCCCCTACATCGACGTCATGCTGGTGCTGCTGATCATCTTCATGGTCACCGCGCCGCTGCTCACCCTGAGCTTCGACGTCGACCTGCCGCAATCCAACGCCAAGGCGCTGGAAAGCAAGCAGGACCCGGTGATCGTCTCGGTGCGCCAGGACGGCCAGCTCAGCCTGAAGCTGCCCGACGCCAAGGAACCGGCCGCCGTGTCGGCCGAGGAACTGGAAGGCCGCCTGGCTGGCATTGCCGCCCAGGACAAGGGCGTGCGCGTGATCGTCGCCGCCGACCGCGCCGTGGCCTATGAGAAGGTCATCGCCGCGATGGATGTGATCAAGCGCGCCAAGGTAGACAAGGTAGGCCTGGCCACCGATGCACGCTGACGCCCTGCCACCTTCGCATCAGCGCGAACCCGGCTGGGGCCTGCCCCTGGCACTGGCACTGCTGGTGCACCTGCTGGTCGCGCTGGTCTTCATCGTGGCCTGGTTCTGGTCACCCGAGCGCAACACCGATGCCGCTGCCGGTGACCCTTCGGTGGAGGCCAGCCTGGCGCTGTCCGCGTCTGAGGCGTCCGCCGCGCGCCAGGCCCTGCGCCAGTCGGAAAAGCTGGAAGACCTGCCGCCGCCGGTGGCCGAGCCGATCCCGGTGCCGGAAGACACCATTCCGCCGCCGCAGCCGATTCCCGAGCCGCGCCCGCAGGACGCGCCCACGCCCCAGCAGCAACAGGCGCAGGAGCGCGTCGCGCAGCCGGACACCAAGGACCAGGAAGCGGTGAGCGCACTGGCCATCTCGCAGGAGAAGGCCAGGCAGGAGCAGGAAGCCAAGCGCCGCCAGGAACAGATCGACCTGACCGAACGCAAGCGCCAGGAAGAAGCGGAGCAGAAGCTGCGCCTGGCCAAGCAGCAGGAAGCGGACGAGAAGAAGAAGCAGGCCGATCAGGCGCGTCAGGCCGCGGACAAGGCCGAGGCCGAGAAGCAGAAGAAGATCGCCGAGATCCGTGCCCGTCGTGAGCAGGCCGAGAAGGAAGCCAAGCTGGCCGAGCAGAAGCTGCGCCAGGTGGCTGCTGCGCGCAATGCCGCCGGCAGTGCCGCCGCCGGTTCCAGCGGTGCGTCCCAGCCGGCTGCCGGTGGTGGTGGCAACAGCGATGATCTTTCGGCCAAGTACGCTGCGGCGATCCAGGCCAAGGTGCTGTCGCAGTGGGTACGGCCGGACACGGTGCCGCTGGGCCAGCGCTGCCAGATCACCATCACCCAGATTCCGGGTGGCACAGTGATGCAGGCCAAGGTCAGCCCGAACTGCCCGTACGACGAGGCCGGCAAGCGTTCGATCGAGGCCGCCGTGCTCAATGCGCAGCCGTTGCCGTACCGCGGCTTCGAGTCGGTGTTCGCGCGCACGCTCAACTTCACTTTTACCGCCCAGGATCGCTGAGGCGGGCAGGGCAGGGGGGGCTTGGGCCACTCCTGCCCACGGATGTCGCGCTTGCCTCTGGTGTGCTCGGTTTCGGCCGGGCAGGCTTTAGGCTGCTGTCGAACACCGCCCCGCTGGGCGGAGTGACCGGGGCAGGCAGGTGCGATGTTAGCCACGACGTTAACGGTGCGTGAGAGGACGGGCTGGAACTGACCCGGAATTCACGTACCCTTGGTTCATGATTGCGAAGCGGTTCACTCCTGCTTTGCTATCCCTCGTTCCGGTTTCCCCTATTGAGCGCTCCATGAAAAAGATGCCTCGCTGGCTTGCCGTGTTTGCGGCCCTGTTGCTGCCCTTTGCTGCCGTCGCGCAGCAGAAGGGGCTGGATATCGACATCATCGGCGGCAATGCCTCCGCGCTGCCGATCACCATCGTGCCGATGCCCTACCAGGGTTCGTCGGCCGCTCCGCAGACCGACGTCGCCGGCGTGGTCCGTGCCGACCTGGAGCGTTCGGGCCAGTTCCGCACGCTGCCGGAAGCGCAGATCGTCGAAAAGCCGGTGCGTGGCGGCGACATCCAGTTCGCCACCTGGCGCGCGCTGAAGCAGAACTACATCGTGGTCGGCCGCGTACTCGACGCCGGTGCCGGTGCCTACCGCGTCGAATACGAACTGTTCGACGTGCCCAAGGGCGAGCGCCTGCTGGGCCTGGCGATGACTGCCCGCGGCAACGCCATGCGCGACGTCGCCCACCAGATGGCCGACGCCATCTACGAGAAGATCACCGGCATCCGCGGCGCCTTCTGGACCCGCATCGCCTACGTGACTGCCAGCGGCAAGGGCGACGCCATGCGCTATGCGCTGATGGTGGCCGACTCCGACGGCTTCAACCCGCAGACCATCGTGCGTTCGGCCGAGCCGCTGCTGTCGCCGTCGTGGAGCCCGGATGGCAGCAAGCTGGCCTACGTCAGCTTCGAGCGTGGCAATTCGGCCATCTACATCCAGAACATCGGCACTGGCGCGCGCGAGCTGGTCACCAGCTTCCGTGGCATCAACAGCGCCCCGGCGTTCTCGCCGGACGGCCGCAAGCTGGCCCTGACCCTGTCGCGTTCGGGCAACCCGGAAATCTACGTCATGGACCTGGGCAGCAAGCAGCTGACCCAGCTGACCAACCACTTCGCCATCGATACCGAGCCGACCTGGGCACCGGACGGCAGCGCGGTGTACTTCACCTCCGACCGCGGCGGCCGTCCGCAGGTCTACAAGGTCGGTGCCGGTGGCGGCAGCGCCGAGCGCGTGACCTTCCAGGGCAACTACAATGCCAAGCCGTCGGTGTCCTACGACGGCAAGAAGATCGTCGTCGCCCAGGGTTCTGGCAACAGCTACAAGATCGCGATGATGGACAGCTCGCTGGGGTCGCCCCGCTGGAGCACGCTGTCCCCGGGGTCGCTGGATGAATCGCCGAGCTTTGCGCCCAACGCAAGCATGGTGCTGTACGCCGCCCGCGAAGGTGGCCGTGGTGTGTTGTATGCCGTTTCGGCCGATGCGCGGGTTCGCCAGCGCCTGGTCCTGGCTGACGGTGATGTGCGCGAACCGGCATGGTCCCCATACCGTACCCAGCGCTAAAAGAGTGTTAATATTTTCGTTGTCTTGAACCCCTCATCGGCTTAGGAGCCACAAAGGTATCGCCATGAACAAGTCCACCCGCGTTCTGCTTGTTTCCCTGCTGTCTGTGGCCGTCCTGGCCGGTTGCTCGAAGAAGGTGAAGGAAGAGCCGGCAGCCCCGGTCGACACCGGCACCTCGACCACCACCCCGACCGGTCCGTCGACCTCCGGCCTGTACGGCCCGGGCGACCTGGACACCGACGCTTGCCTGCGCCAGCGCGTGGTCTACTTCGACCTGGACAAGGAAGACGTGAAGCCGGAATTCCAGGCCATCATGGCGTGCCACGCCAAGTACCTGCGTGACCGTCCGTCCTCGCGCATCACCCTGCAGGGCCACACCGACGAGCGCGGTTCGCGCGCGTACAACCAGGCCCTGGGTGAGCGTCGTGGCAACGGCGTCAGCTCGGCCCTGCAGGCCAACGGTGGTTCGGCTTCGCAGCTGACCGTCGTGTCCTACGGTGAAGAGCGTCCGGTCTGCACCGAGTCGAACGAGTCCTGCTGGTCGCAGAACCGTCGCGTCGAAATCGTCTACACCGCGCAGTAATCCATGCGCATTGGCATCAAACTGATGCTGGTCGTTGCGGCAGCCCTCGTGGCTGCCGCACCGGCGCACGCACAGCGACAGAGCCTGGCTGACCGTGTCGGCGCGCTCGAGCAGCAGATGTACAACAACAGTGCCAACCAGGACCTGTTGAACCAGATCAATCAGCTGCGGCAGCAGGTCACCAGCCTGCAGGCCTCGATCGAGCAGTTGCAGCACGACAACGCCCAGCTCAAGCAGTCCGCCCAGGACCAGTACCTGGATCTGGACAGCCGCCTGAACCGGTTGGAAGGGGGCAACGCCGCCCCGGCCCTGGCGCCCGTTCCGGCGAGCGCGCCCAAGGCCGCACCGGCCCCGGCAAAACCCGCAGCGGCGGCCACTTCCGAGCGGCCGCCTTCCGTCCATGGTGATGCCGGCAGCCTCGCCGCCACCGGTGACGAGCGCACCTCCTACAACGTTGCCTTCGATGCCTTGAAGGCCGGCAGGTACGACGATTCGGCGCAGCTGTTCCTGAGCTTCCTGGAGTTGTACCCGAATGGCGTCTACGCGCCGAACGCGCTGTACTGGCTGGGCGAGAGCTACTACGCCACCCGCAATTTCCCGATGGCCGAGACCCAGTTCCGTGAACTGCTCTCGCGCTATCCGACCCACGACAAAGCCGCGGGCGGCCTGCTCAAGATCGGCCTCTCGCAGTACGGCGAGGGCAAGGTAGACCAGGCCCAGCAGACGCTGGAGACCGTCGTGGCGCAGTACCCCGGCTCGGACGCCGCGCGCACCGCGCAGGACCGTCTGCAGTCCATCCGCCTGGGCAAGCAGATCCGCTGATCCGCGGACCGGGCGTACAATGTGTGCCCTGTAGAGCCGAGCCCATGCTCGGCTGCTTTCGTTTCCGGACCGGCAAACCCGCCCGGATCCGGTAGCGCCGGGCCATGCCCGACGGCTCGCGTCACCGGCAGGGATATGCCCGTTTGGTTGCTGTTGTAGAGCCGAGCCCACGCTCGGCTGCTTTCGTTACCGGCTGGGCCATGCCCGCCCGGTTGTTGTTGTAGAGCCGAGCCCAC
This sequence comes from Stenotrophomonas sp. CASM101, assembly GCF_049384845.1. NCBI lineage: Bacteria > Pseudomonadati > Pseudomonadota > Gammaproteobacteria > Lysobacterales > Lysobacteraceae > Stenotrophomonas > Stenotrophomonas sp. CASM101. The sequence continues at coordinate 92,488 of NZ_JBMRFR010000009.1, forward strand.
GCTCGGCTGCTTTCGTTACCGGCCACGGTAGCCCATCCGCCACGTGTCCCACCAAGAAGTGCCCGCCATGACCGCCGTTACCCCGTCCAGCGCCGCCGCCACGCCCAGTGAGATTGTGCAGTCGCCCCTGCCACGCCTGAAGATCACCGAGATCTTCACCTCGCTGCAGGGCGAAGCCGATACCGCCGGCTGGCCGACCGTGTTCGTGCGCCTGACCGGCTGCCCGCTGCGCTGCCAGTACTGCGATACGGCCTATGCCTTCCATGGCGGCACCTGGTGGGACATCGACGACATCGTGGCCGAGGTGCTGGCCCAGGGCGTGCGCCACGTCTGCGTGACCGGCGGCGAGCCGCTGGCGCAGAAACGCTGCCTGGTGCTGCTCCAGAAGCTGTGCGACGCCGGCATGGACGTCTCGCTGGAAACCTCCGGCGCGCTGGACGTCAGCGCGGTGGACCCGCGTGTATCGCGCGTGGTCGACATAAAGACCCCCGGTTCGGCCGAAGTGGCGCGCAACCGCTGGGAGAACCTGCCGCTGCTGACCGCACGCGACCAGATCAAGTTCGTCATCTGCAGCCGCGAGGACTACGACTGGGCCAAGGCCCTGGTCGCCGAGCACGAGCTGGTGAAGCGCTGCACCGTGTTCTTCTCGCCCAGCAAGGGCGAGATCACCGCGCGCCAGCTGGCCGACTGGATCGTCGAAGACCGCCTGCCGGTGCGCTTCCAGATGCAGTTGCATAAAATCCTGTGGAACGACGAGCCGGGCCGATGAGCCCAGGCAACGTTCCCTGATGTAACTCCGGCGCGGGACAGCGTGCTGGCTTTCCCCTCCCAACCGGATGTTTTACCCATGAAGAAGGCAGTCGTGCTTCTCTCCGGCGGCATGGATTCAGCCGCCGTCATCGCCATGGCCCAGGAACAGGGCTTCGCCGTGCATGCCCTGAGCGTGCGCTACGGCCAGCGCCACACCTCCGAACTGGACGCCGCCGCCCGCGTGGCCAAGGCCCAGGGCGTGGTCGCGCACAAGACCGTGGACGTGGACCTGCGCAGCATTGGCGGCTCGGCGCTGACCGACGACATCGACGTGCCCGAGGCCGGCGGTGCCGGCATCCCGGTCACCTACGTGCCGGCGCGCAACACCATCATGCTGTCGCTGGCCCTGGGCTGGGCCGAAGTGCTCGGCGCCAACGACATCTTCTGCGGCGTCAACGCGGTGGATTATTCCGGCTATCCGGACTGCCGCCCCGAGTTCGTGGCCGCGTTCCAGGCGCTGGCCAACCTGGCCACCAAGTCGGGCGTGGAAGGTGCGGGCATCAAGGTACACGCGCCGCTGCAGTTCCTCAGCAAGGGCCAGATCGTCAGCGAAGGCGTGCGCCTGGGCGTGGACTTCGGCCTGACCGTGTCCTGCTACAACGCCGACGCCAACGGCGCCGCCTGCGGCCACTGCGATGCCTGCCGCCTGCGCGCGCAGGGTTTCGCCGAAGCCGGCGTGCCGGACCCCACGCTGTACGTCTGAGGTGATGGGGCTGATGCCCCAATGGTGGGTGCGAACCGTTGGTTCGCACTCTCTGTCCCGGCGCTACCGGCGGCTGGAGTCTGGTAGTGCCGGCCGCTGGCCGGCAGCCTCATCAGGCAACCACCCCGATGCCTCGATGAACGCCCGCACCGCCTTCGGATCGGCATAGTCCAACTCGATCATCCGCGCGATACCGGCCTTCTCGTCGGCCTGCTGGCGCATGTACTCCTGCGCGATGCGATACCCAGCGTAGTACCCCACATCACTCACCCCGAATGGATTGCGGGCGCTGTTGTAGAGCCAGTTGTCGAGGTCATCGCCGTCCATTTCAGCGACAAAACGCGCGCGGATCTCCTCCTCGTGCGCGGGCCCGTAGCTGTACAGTGGCAACGCCGGCCGACGCCCACTCAGCCGTTCGGCCACATACTCCGCCACGCCTTCGCGCACCGCGTACTGCGCCAAGCTGCCGGTAGTCTCGCGCTGCTGGGTATGCACGTACTCGTGCAGGTTGTTCTGCGCGTTGTTTGCCCCCGGACGGCTGTCGTAGAAGATCCGCAGGCGATCGCGCATTTTCGCCGGCAACTCGCTCACGTCCACGCGCTCATCGCCCAGCGCCATCTCCGCACCGATCAGCACCTTGTCACCCAGCGTGGTCCCGCCAGTACGCAGCACGCCCACGGCATAGGTGATGGTGGCCGGGCGCAGGGCGGGGTAGAGCGTGCGGAAGGCGGCCAGGTCCCGCTCCAGAGTGGCGCTGGCCTGCTGCGCGTTGGCGGTCAATGGGCGTACCGACGTCCAGAAGCGCGGCCACGCCCGCATGGCCCCGGCGTATTCGCGGGCGGTGTAGTTGCGCACCTGCATCAGCGCATGCAGGCCGGGGCTGCCTGGATCGATGTAGCGCTCCTGCACGAGTGCGACCTGGCGTTCAACGTCGGGCTCGGCGCGTACCGCGTCATAGGTGGCCCAGAAGCGGCCGATGTCGTTGGTGACGACCTGGGATGGGGTGGCCAGTGCCGTACAGGGCAGCAGCAGGGCGGCAACGAGGCAGAGGGGCAGGCGCATCCGTGGCTCCGGGCAGGAATCACAGCTGGGATGCGCGTGAGGCCTGGAAGGTTTAAGCGGGTTCGCCAGATCGGGTAGTGCCGGCCGCTGGCCGGCATCCTCGACACGCTGGGGTTTCACCCGGCCCGCCAAAGTAGGGTAGAATGCCCACCCCGCCGAAAGGCTGGGGCAGTGCAATGGGCCGTTAGCTCAGTCGGTAGAGCAGAAGACTTTTAATCTTTTGGTCGAAGGTTCGAATCCTTCACGGCCCACCAATTGTATCAGCGACTTAGGCGTCCTTTGGGGCGCCTTTTTCTTTTGCTCCTGAAAACCCTACCGAACACTTCGGGAAAGATGCAGGTTTCACGACAGGCAAGCGATGATCGTATCTATCGCGCATGGCGGCGCTCTTGTGCCCCCGACGTCCCTCAGGTTTTGAGTAGCACGGCGATTTGGAGTTCAATCCCCGACAAGCCGGAGATTGGACATGAAGAACGCTTTTCCGAAGAACAGATCATCGGCTTCCCACGCGAGGCAGAGGCCGGCATGGCGGTGAAGGACCTGTGCCGTCGACATGGCTTCAGCGAGGCCTCGTACCAACTGTGGCGCAGCAAGTTCGGTGGCATGAGCGTGCCCGACGCCAAGCGGTTGAAGGACCTGGAAGCCGAGAACGTCCGGCTGAAGAAGTTGCTGGCCGAGCAGCTGTTCGAGAACGATCTGATCAAGGACGCGCTGCGAGAAAGGTAGCGGACCCGCCGGTGCGGCGTGCGCTGGTGCGGCAGTGGGTGCAGCGCGGGGCAAGCGAGCGCCGTGCCCTGGCGATCATTGGGATGAGTGCCAGCGCGCTGCGCTATGTCCGGCGCGAGGATCGCAACGTTAAATCCTGAGGTGCAGTAGCTATTGTTGGATTGGAGGGGGGGGCGCCGCCAACAACATACTCCGCGTTGACTGACTTCGGCATGTTGGGGCGGACGTCAATCTTGAGACCGGTGACTCTTTCAAGCTTCTTGATTGTATCCTTCAACTCTTCTGCTTGGCGGCTGTCGCCGTTTATGTCAATCAGCACCCGTTCTTCGCCTGGAAACCCAGTCGTCCCCGTGATGCCTGGTATGGCGCTGTGAAAAAGAGGTCTGTGCTTAGCAAGGAGCACGTAAAACTCGTCCTGGGTGTACTTGTGACCAACCTCGAACACCACGCGGGTCGTCGCGCTCTCGGTGTTGATCGTTCGATCCGCGACTGGATCTGGCCCCTTGAGCTGCACCAGGATGTGTTGATCTGGCGCGTCTTTGATCGACAGTTCCGTCAGACGATCTGCGAACTCGATACGCAACGCTTCAATTTCCGACATCACCTCACCTTGAACCGCTAGGCGCGTGATTGCTTCGTCTATCGAGACTGAGGGGTGTTCACTCATATAGCTGTAAACCTGAATCTGCATCTCCTTGCCTTCCTGCGTGTCAGCGTTTGGCACTTGTGCTAAGGCGCAGGTGGATACAAGAAGTGCTGCGGAGCATCCTAGAACCTTCCGTTTCATGCGACATCTCCAGAGTTTGTAACAAATCATGGAGGCTTTCACGCTTCTCGATGCGCGAGCCTAGCACTGTCTCCCCTCGGGCACTGAGACGTAACTCACAAGCTTCAGTGGAATGATTGTGCACCCTGATGTCTGTACTGTGGGGGTGTTCGTATACGCGTCTTTAGATGTGCTGAAGCACTTCATAGATTAGGCGATTGGTCCCTTGCCTAAGAATTTCGTACACACCCAGCCGCTCCTGCTGCTCGCGAAACAAGTCAATCATTCGCTCCACTTCATTCCGGCTGTATGAGTTGTACTTCCTCATAGTGTCCAGCTGCATGAAGTCGTCGGCGTGCAGGTTGTCGATAGTGGCGACTTCGATGACGGCATCCTTGCCGCCGAAGATTATATCCACGGTCTTTCTTGCCATTGGCTGGCTACCAATGTGGATTTGATAGTTGCGAAGCATCCGCATGAAATGAAGAAGTGGACTTGTGCTGCTCGTAATCCTATAGGCGTGTCCTGCGTTATTCATTGCTTCTTCTATGCCCACGAATTCGGTCAGCGCGGCCCGCACATGCATTGCTACGTGGAGGGCGGCTGGCACCCCGTCGCGAATTGGGATATCTGAGCCGCCCGAAAGAAAGAGCATATAAAGGGCGGATGTCGCCCTCTCGTAAAGCTGAGGCACTTGTTGCAGCGCGCTGAAAGGACTCTTCCGTGCGGTGGGTAGTAGCCGCGCTGGTCAACACCGATGTTAGGTTGCAAATGGCCCTGCATTGCAGGGCCCATTGCGTCCTTGCGCCGCCTTTTCAAGCGCGTGTTAGTAGTAGGGGCGCTGCGGATCGTCCATCGCCATTTGCAGCTCATCCATATGGTTAGGGTCGGGAGTTGAGCCAGGTGTCCAACCATTCGCTCTTGAGGTTGATGACGGTGCGATCGTGGCCCACCTCAGCCACTTCCGACATTGGGTCATCGGTCACGGCGGGGGGGGGCGTCGGGACGTCGCCAAGATTCTGGAATGGCAGGAGAGGGTCCGGGGCAACCGGCTGGCCAAGGCCGACCAGGATCCGTCATTCGGGGGGATGGGGTAGGCCTTGTTGAGGCAACTGGAGGGGGAGGAAATCCGTTCCGCAAAATTCCTGCGCCCGTTGTGGCTCAAGGCTTACAAGCGCCCGCTTTAAAGATTGAAGTGGAACGAGTGGCGGCGTAACCCATTGAAAGTAATGAAATTACCCAGTTACTCTTAATCTTTTGGTCGAAGGTTCGAATCCTTCACGGCCAACCACTGCATCCCATGACCCAGGTCATTCAGAAAGGCATCGCAATGCGGTGCCTTTTTTGTTGCCTGGTCCAGGGCCTCTACTTCGTCCGCATTCCCTTGGCTTTTGCGGTCGCCGCGTCGGCAGCTTGCTGTGCGGCCGTCGCTGCCGCATTCGCGGAACGCACGGCTTCCGCTTGAGCCGCGTCAAAGTCAGCCCGGCGCTGCGCGCTGATCCGGCGTTCCAGTTCTGAATATGCGACGTAGCTCTCCGGATGCTTCGCGACGCAGGCCTGCTGCAGCAGCGGGATCGCGTGGTCGGACAATCCCGGTTGGAGGTGGGCGAGCAGGCAGTCCGCATATGCTGCGGATGCTGGCGGAGTGCTGCTGGCCTGAGGTGAGGCGGCGGCAAGGGCGGTGGCGATCAATACACTCAACATGGGAACCTCCTTGTGGATATGAGCGTGGCGGTGACCAGTCCGTGAGCCATGGTGCGCGTTGCATGACCATCACCGACTCCATGGTGCTCCAGTTCCGGTCGATCGGCAAAGTGCCGCGAACGACAGTGCCTCCGGCGGTCTATTCTCAGCGCTTTCCCAATATGGACCGCCCCATGCGTCTGATCGTGCTGTCGCTGTTGTTGTCCGCTGTCTCCGCCGCGCCGCTGATGGCTGCAGAAACCGCGCCGCCCGCTGCCGCCTCGCCTTTGGTCATCGGCGAGACCTTCACCATCGGGTCGAAGGCGCTGGGCGAAACCCGCCGCATCAATGTTTACCGCCCGCAGCCGTGGGGCCTGGATCCGAAGGCGCCGCTGCCGGTGCTGTACATGGCCGATGGCGGCATCGGTGAGGACTTCCTGCATGTGGCCGGGCTGGTGCAGGTGCTGAGCGGCAACGGCAGCATGCGTCCGTTCCTGCTGGTTGGCATCGAGAACACCGAGCGCCGCCGCGACATGACCGGCCCCAGCAACGACCCGCAGGACCGGAAGATCGCGCCGCGCATTGGTGGTTCGGCGGCCTACCGCGCGTTCCTGCGCGAAGAGCTGATGCCGCAGGTGCGCCAGCGCTACCCGACCACCGACGAGCGCGCGCTGATCGGTGAATCGCTGGCCGGCCTGTTCGTGGTCGAGACGCTGCTGCAGGAGCCAACGTTGTTCAACAGCTACATCGCGCTGGACCCCAGCCTGTGGTGGAACCGTGGCGCAATGCTGGCCGGCGCAGCCAAACAGCTGCCGGCGGTGACGCGTGCGCAGCCGCGCGTATTCCTGGCCAGCAGTGGGCAGCCGGAGCTGGCCGCATCCACTGCACGACTGGCCGAGTTGCTGCAGCAGGCTTCGCCGTCGCCGCTGGTGAAGTACCTGCCGTTGCCGGAAGAAACCCACGCTACGATCTATCATCCGGCCGCATTGCAGGCGCTGCGCACACTGTTCCCGGCGCCGCCGGCCTCGCCCTGACCGCACTGGCAGTGGATTGCGCACCATGCAAGGATGCGGCAGCGGCGCCATCCGGTGCGCCGCCCGCAATGGGAGCGTGTGGATGCAGCGTGTGCGTGGATGGAGTGTGGCGGCCTGCCTGGCCGTGAGTGGCTGTGCGATGTCGGTGGCGCCGCCGGCAGCGCAGAGTGAAGCGAAGGAGAGCCCGGCCGCCGCTGTGTCGGGCGTGGTGCTGCCGGATACCGAAGCGCTGCGCGTGCACGATCCGATCGGCCGCGATTATCCGGTCTGGGTGGCGTTGCCGGCCGACTACGCCGCACATCCGGAGAAGCACTATCCGGTGCTGTACGTGACCGACGCGCTGTACAGCTTCCCGCTGGTGCGCAGCGTGCGCAACCTGGTGGGCCAGAAGGGCGTGAACCTGGAGGATTTCATCCTGGTCGGGCTGCCGCCGCAGGAAGGCCTGACGTCCAAGCAGAGCCGCTCGCGCGATTACACGCCCAGCGATCCGGCGCGTACCGATCCGCGTGACTACAGCGACGACGTCAGCTACGGCGGCGCGGCGCACTATCGCGATTTCCTCGCCGAGCGGGTGCTGCCGATGATCGATGCGCGCTACCGCACTGATCCGGCGCGGCGCGCCTATGCGGGTCATTCCTATGGTGGCCTGTTCGGCGCCTATGTGCTGACCACGCGCCCGGACATGTTCCGCACCTACATCCTCTCCAGCCCATCACTGTGGTTCGACGACCATCGGGTGCCGCGCATGCAGGCCGAGGCCAAGGCGCCGGCGCAGCCGACCACGGTGGTGCTGTCGGTGGGCAGCTTTGAAACGGTCAAGCCCGAACCGCGTTATTTCACCCGCAACGACATGTTGCGCCACAACGCCGAATTCGCCGAGCAGCTGCGCAGCAGCGGGCGATCGTTGAAGGTGGAGAACATAGTGATCGATGGCGAGGATCACTTCACCGTCTACCCGGACACGATCACCCGTGCGCTGCTGAAGGTGTTCCCGGGTAGCGGGCCGTACAGCAGCGGTTGATGATGGGCGCCATCCACGCATGGCGTGGATCTACAGGGCCATTGCAGTAGATGCACGCCATGCATGGATGAACGCCTCAGGCCGCCTGTGCATCCGGCCCGGTCAATACGCCCACATCGGCATGCCGGAAGCACAGCCGGATGGCGTCGAGCAGCTCGCTCATGTTGTACGGCTTGGGCAGGAAATGGATGCCGTCGCGCAGCTGCGGCAGCACCTGGTGCTGGTCCATGCCCGACGTCACCAGGATCGGCAGCTGGGGATACAGGCCGCGGACCCGGTTGGCGGCTTCAATGCCACTGATTGCCCCCAGATTCACGTCGGTGAACAGCAAGTCGAAACGCTCACCGGCGGACAGTAGGCCCAATGCCGCTTCGGCAGAGCTCACGCCCGCCACGTGGCAGGCCTGGCTTTCCAGCGCCAGTCGACTCAGTTCGCGGGTTTCCTCGGCGTCCTCGATGAGCAGGACGCGGGGTTCGACGTGGCGCTTGGACAGCAACATGACGCGACAACTCCGGACAGCAACGGTGAAATGGCGCGCAAGTATGCGCAAGCCAGTAGTGATCCCGACGTGCACGGCAGGCTAAGCGGGCGTTACAGGCTTCTCTGGCGCCGGAGCCGCACGTGCCAGGCCAGCACCGCGACCGCGAGCAGGGCGGTGCCGACGCGCAGACCGGTGGCCTGCCAGCCCAAAGCAACGGCGTCGTCGAGGCTGAACACATTCCAGGCCAGGTTCATCGAAACGTGCAGGGCCAGGCCGCACCACAGCGTGTCGCCGTCGAGGTGGTCGAGCCAAGCGAAGATGAAGCCACCGAGGGCGATCACTGCGCCGACGAACAGCGCGATGCCGCCACCGTCGAACCCGCCGAAGCCGAGCCAGTGCACCATGCCGAACAGCAGCGCCTGCTGCAGTGCGAGCCATGGCCAGGGGCCGCGCACGATCTTCACCAGCAGCACGAAGCCCAGGCCGCGGAAGAGTACTTCCTCGGCCAGCGGGAACAGCACCGCCAGCATGGTGGCATCCAGTACGGTCAGTGCCTTGTTCGGTGCACCGAGCAGCGCCAGGCCCAGCCAGCAGGGCAGGCTGGCCAGCAGTACCCACATCGGGCCGCTCCAGCCGTTGCCGCGCAGCCCCAGGCTGGCCATCAGGCCCATCCCGCGTGGCCGCAGCAGCGCGGCCAGCAGAAGTGCCACGAGCACGGCCAGCGCGTTGTCGAGCAGGCTGCCGCCGTAAGCAATGGGCAAGGCGGGAATCGGCGTGCCTGCGGCGGCTGCGATGTCGCGCAGATTCAGGCCAACGCCAACGCCGAACAGCACCAGCAGCAGGCGCGCGGCGCTGGGCAGGCGGGACAGGACGGTCATGCACGCACTCCCTGCGGAACCAGCTTGCAGTGTGGAAGATGGCGAGGGACGCTGGCACGCGCCGGAAGTCCCTGTGCTATCGGTCATGTGTTGCCGCACAGTCATCACAGGGCAGGTACAGTCGTTACCAGACCGACAGGAGCAATGCCGATGCTGTGCCCCGTGTGCAAGACCCAGACCCTGCAGACGGCCGAACGCCATGGCATCGAGATCGACTATTGTCCTGGCTGCCGAGGTGTGTGGCTGGATCGTGGCGAGCTGGACAAGATCATCGAACGTGCGGGCGCCGGTGCTGCGGTACCTCCGCCAGCGCCCGTGCAGGCTCAGCCGGCGTCCACGCCGCCACCGGTGATGCACCGTGATACCCGCCACCTCGGCCAGCGCTACGAGGACAACCGTGGCCACGGCTACAAGAAAAAGAAGAAGGAGAGCTTCCTCTCCGAGTTGTTCGACTTCTAGGCGCTTCGCTCTCTGTAGAGTCGAGCCATGCTCGACTGGCTGTTGCCGCCAATAGCCGAGCATGGCTCGACTCTACAAAGACGTGATCACGGCCGCCGAAGGATAAACTCGCGGTCGTGGGTATCGCCGACGATGAAGTCGTACTCGCCCACTTTGCTGCAGCCATAGCGCGCGTAGAAGCGCTGCGCGCCGAAGTTTTCTTCCCATACGCCCACCCACAGGGTGCGGCGCTGCGGCTGGTCCAGCCAGGCCATGAACGCGTCCATCATGCGTGCACCATGGCCGCCGTTCTGGTGTGCAGCCAGAATGTAGAACCGCTTCAGCTCGATGTCACCCTCGCGTGCATCCGTGTGCGGCAAGGTGTTGGCACCGGCGGCCAGATAGCCGACCACGGCGTCACCGTCCAGCAACAGCCAGATGGCACTGCGTGGGTCGGACAGTTCGATGCGCTGCGGTTCGCTGCTGTAGTGCGCCTGCAGGAAATCGTGCAGCTTCTGCGGCGGATAGGAATCGCCCCAGGTTTCGTTGTACGTGGCGATGGCGATCGCCGACAGCGCATCGACATCGGCAAGGGTGGCGCGGCGGATCTGCAACGACATGGCGGTGCCTGCATTGGAACGTGGCGCAGTGTAGCCGGCCCCGGCGGCTGCCGGGGCTGGCCATTGCTCACGAACCGCTGCTCAGAACCACATGCGCACGCCCGCCACCCAACGCGTGTCGCGCGCGTGGTCACCGGCATAGTCGGCGGTGTCGCCAAACGTACGTTCGTGGCTGATGCCGATGTACGGCGCGAAGCGACGGCTGAACTCATAGCGCAGGCGCAGCCCGGCTTCGACCTTGTTCAGTCCGCGACCAATGCCGTACTCCGGTTCATCCTTGGCCGCAACGGTGGCTTCCAGCAGCGGCTGCAGGATCAGGCGGTTGGTCAACAGCACGTCGTACTCGACCTCGGCCTTGGCCAGCACCTGGCCGCCGGAGCCCATGTACAGCGTGGCCGAGCTTTCGAACTTGTACGGCGCCAGACCCTGGATGCCGATGGCCGCCCATGTGCGCGAGTCGGACGGGCGGAAGTCCTGGCGCACGCCGACCAGCACGTCCCACCACGGCGACACGCTGCGACCATACAGTGCTTCCAGTGACGACGATTCGGTGCGGCCGCGGCTGCGTTCGCCATCGGTGCGCAGCCACAGGCGGTTGATGTTGCCGCCGATCCAGCCGGTGGCTTCCCAGGCCTGGCCGTTGCTGCTCTTGCCATCCCAATGCTCAAGCCGGTCGATCAGCAGCAGGCTGTTGATCTCCGGCGCGTGTTCCATCGCGCCATGCGCGATCGGCGGGAAGGCGGCGGCGCGGTCGGCATCAGTCGGGACCGGGATCGGTTCGCGCGGTTCGGTGGGTGCAGGCGTGCCGTGGCCCATCGCCCCGTGGTCCATCTGCGAATGGTCCATCGCCGCTGGCTGCATCGCGCCATGGTCCATCTTCGAGTGGTCCATCGTGGAGTGGTCCATGCCGGCGTGATCCGCCGCACCCATGTCCATCTCCGAATGATCCATCTTTGAATGATCGACCGTTTCGGCCGGGGTCTTCGCGCTCTTCGCAGGCACGTTCATCGCGCCCATGTCATGGCCGGCGTGCGACTGCGCGAACACCGGCAACGCGGCGGCCAGGCCCAGGGCCAGCAGGCTGGGGGAAAGCAGTGAGCGGCTCATTCTTCGATCCTCACTTCGCGCATCATGCCCGCTTCCATGTGGTACAGCAGATGGCAGTGATAGGCCCAGCGGCCGAGCGCGTCGGCGCGCACGCGGTAGCTGCGGCGTGTACCGGGTGGCATGTCGATGGTGTGCTTGCGCACCTGGAATTCGCCTTGTGCGTTTTCCAGATCGCTCCACACGCCGTGCAGATGGATCGGGTGCTGCATCATGGTGTCGTTGACCAGCACGATGCGCATGCGTTCGCCGTAGTTCAGCCGCAGCGGCTCGGCGCTGGCGAACGGGATGCCGTCGAACGACCAGGAGAATTTCTCCATGTGGCCGGTCAGGTGCAGCTCGACTTCACGACTGGGCTCGCGGCCATCGGGGTCTTCGAACAGGCTGCGCATCGCGCCGTAGGTCAGGACCTTGCGGCCGTTGTCGCGCAGGCCGATGCCGGGGTCGTCCAGCTTCGGTTCGGTGGCCGAACTCTGCATGTCCACCAGCGGGTTGTTGCGTTCGCTGGCCGGATGCTTCGGTGCCTTGCTGGCGGTATCGCCGCCGTGCGCGCCGTGGCCCATGCTGGCGCCGCAGCTGCCTTCCATGCCCTTCATCGCGGCCATGTCGTGGCCACCGTGGCCACCACTGCCCATGTCGTGCCCCATGTCGCTCATCGTCAACAACGGGCGTGGGTCGCGCGCGGGAATCGGTGCCTGCAGGCCATGGCGAACGGCCAGTGTTCCGGCGGCGTAGCCGGTGCGGCCCATGTCCTGGCAGAAGATGGTAAACGCGTCCTGGCCGGTGGGCTCGACCAGCACATCGTAGGTTTCGGCGGGAGCGATGCGGAACTCATCGATGCTGACCGGATGGATGTACTGGCCATCGGCGGCGACCACGGTCATCTTCAGGCCGGGAATGCGCACATCGAAGTAGGTCATCGAGGCGCCATTGATGAAGCGCAGCAGTACCTTTTCCCCGCTGCGGAACAGCCCGGTCCAGTTGCCGGCTGGCGCCGTACCGTTCATCAGGTAGGTGTAGGTGTGCGCGTTGATGTCGGAGATGTCGGTGGGCGTCATCCGCATCCGGCCCCACATGCCGCGGTCGGACAGCGCGGCCGACCAGCCGTCACGCTTCGCATCGCGCAGGAAGTCGGGAAGGGTGCGCTTGTAGTAGTTGTCGTGCTCGGCAAGCTTCTTCATGCGGCGGAACAACGCACCCGGGTCCATGTCGGTCCAGTCGGACAGCAGGATCACGTGCTCGCGGTCGTGGTGGTACGGCGCTGGCTCGGCCGGATCGATGATCAGTGCACCGTACAGGCCGGCCTGCTCCTGGAACATCGAATGGCTGTGGTACCAGTAGGTGCCCGACTGCTTCAGCTGGAAGTGGTAGTGGTAGGTCTCGCCGGGGCCGATGCCGTTGAAGCTCAGGCCGGGCACGCCGTCCATGTTGGCCGGCAGCAGGATGCCGTGCCAGTGGATCGAGGTCGGGTGGCGCTCCAGCGTGTTGCGCACGAACAGGTCCACGGTCTGCCCTTCGCGCCAGCGCAGGATCGGTGCCGGCAGCGATCCGTTGACGGTGATCGCCGGGCGGGTGCGCCCGGTGAAGTTGGCCAGCGATTCGCCGATGGCCAGTTCGATGCGGGTATCGCTGAGCACGGCCGGGGCGCCGGCCAGGCGCGGGGCGGCCGTGGCGGAGGCGAGCGTACGCTGCGGCACGCCGACAGCGGCGATGCCGGCAACCACGCCACCGGCGGCCAGGCCCTGCACGAACAGGCGGCGCGACGGCATGGGCACAGCGCCCGGACCGGGGGGAATGCGGGTATTCATGGTGGTGACTCCAGACACGTAAAGATGCCGGCAGGGGCCGGCTACGGTGCGCAGGGCGCACGATGCGTGTGGAATCAGCCGATGGGAGGGCGTGAGATGGGCGGCAGCGGCGGCGCCGGCCGGCCAGTGGCCGGCATCGGCTGCGGCGCCAGCGACAGTGCCGGGCCCGCCAGATACGGCAAAGGCTGCACCACCAGCAGCGGGTGCTGGGCGCAACTGCGCACGCAGTCCTTGATCTGGCAGTGGGCGTCGTGGGCGGGGGCCTTGGCCTGCGGGGCCTCGTCGGCCTGCATGGCGGCGTGGTGGTGGCAGTCGGCATCGCCGCCATCAAGGGCGGCTACCGCGTGGGCCATCCGGCCCATTTCCTCGTGACCACTGGCCATGGCCGCGTTCAGCCCGTTGAGCAGCAGGCTGAGCATGAGCACGACACGGAGCAGGGTCGAGGCGAGGGACATGGCGCTAATCTAGCCGCAAGCGGCCGTGGATGCACCTCCGGCTGAATGGGCGGTTCAAGGTTGGACCTGCACCAGTGTAGAGCCGGCCCACGCTCGGCTGCCGTTCACGCAGAAGCAGCCGAGCGTGGGCTCGGCTCTACAGGGGGACGAGCGCACGGTTGGCGATGGGGAGGCGCCTGGCCAGGCGCCCGGCGCTACCCCTCTTCGCGCACGATCTCGACCAGGCGCGGGCCGTAGCGGCTCAGCTTGGTGCCGCCGATGCCGCCGACCCGTGCCAGTTCATCCAGGCTGGTCGGGCGCTGCTCGGCGATGTTGCGCAGGGTGCTGTCGTGGAAGATCACGAAGGCCGGCACGTTCTGTTCGCGGGCCAGTTCGGCGCGCAGACCGCGCAGCGCGTTGAACAGCGCCAGATCCTGCGGCAGCACAGACAGGCCGGTGCGCTGCGCGCTGCGCTCGCGCCCGCTGGCGCTGCTGGCCGGGTCGCGGCGCATGCTGATCTGGCGGCGACCGGTCAGCACGTCGCGGCTGGCATCGGTCAGGCGCAGGCCACCGTGGCCCTCGCTGTCCACTTCCAGCAGGCTGGCGGCCACCAGCTGGCGGAACACGCTGCGCCAGGTGCGCGCATCCAGGTCGCGGCCGATCGCATAGGTACTGAGCTTGTCGTGGCCCTGCTGTTTGACCTTCTCGTTCTCGCTGCCCCGCAGGATGTCGATCAGGTGGCCGACGCCGAAGCGCTGGCCGCTGCGGTAGACACAGCTCAGCGCCTTCTGCGCTGGGATAGTCGCGTCCCATGAGGCCGGCGGTGTCAGGCAGTTGTCGCAGTTGCCGCAGGGCTGGGGATAGGTCTCGCCGAAACCGGCCAGCAGCACCTGGCGGCGGCATTGCATGGATTCGCAGTAGCCCAGCAGGTGGTCGAGCTTGCCCCGTTCCAGCTGCTTGCGTTCTTCGCCCGCCTCGGATTGTTCGATCATCTGCTTGAGCAGTACCACGTCGCCCAGGCCGTAGCACAGCCAGGCTTCGGCAGCTTCGCCATCACGACCAGCGCGGCCGGTTTCCTGGTAGTAGCCTTCCATCGACTTGGGCAGGTCGGTATGCGCCACGAAGCGCACGTCCGGCTTGTCGATGCCCATGCCGAAGGCGATGGTGGCGCACATGACGATGCCGTCCTCGCGCAGGAAGCGGCGCTGGTTGTTCGCGCGCACTTCCGGCGGCAGGCCAGCGTGGTAGGGCAGGGCGTTGAAGCCCTGGCCGCAGAGGAATTCAGCGGTCTCCTCGACCTTGCGCCGCGACATGCAGTAGACGATGCCGGCCTCGTCACGGTGGCCGCGCAGGAAATCGGTCAGCTGCTTGCGCGCGTTGTCCTTCTGCACCACGGTGTAGCGGATGTTGGGGCGGTCGAAGGAGCTGACGAAGTGGCGTGCTTCCTGCAGATCCAGGCGCTCGGCGATCTCGCGCTGGGTCGGCGGGTCGGCGGTGGCGGTGAGCGCGATCCGCGGGATCTGCGGCCAGCGCTCGTGCAGTACGGTCAGCTGGCGGTATTCCGGGCGGAAGTCGTGGCCCCACTGCGACACGCAGTGGGCTTCGTCGATGGCGAACAGGGCGATCTGGCTGCGCGACAGCAGCGACAGGAAGCGGCCGGTCAGCAGCCGCTCGGGAGCGACATAGAGCATGTCCAGCTCACCCGCGAGCAGTTCGCGCTCGACGCGGCCGGCGGTCTCGGCATCCAGGGTTGAATTCAGGTACTCGGCACGCACGCCGAGCTGGCGCAGGGCTTCGACCTGGTCCTGCATCAGCGCGATCAGCGGCGAGATGACGATGCCACATCCGTCACGCAGCAGGGCCGGCACCTGGTAGCACAGCGACTTGCCACCGCCGGTGGGCATCAGCACCAGGGCATCGTGACCGGCAGCGACATGCTCCACGATGTCCTGCTGCGGACCACGGAAATCGTCGTAACCAAAGACGCGTTGGAGCAGGTCGTGCGCGGGACGGGAAGGCATCGCGCTAGTTTACCCCGGCGGGGGAGTCGGCAGGGCTGCGCCCTGCACCTGCAGAAGCCTTCAAGCCAGAGCAACGTCAAAGGCAACAGCCTGCTCTGGGGTGTCTGCTGGTTGGGCGGGGCGGTGTGGGCTTGCAGGACACGCCGTAAACCCGTCCTTGGGGGCTCGATGGCGCCATCCATGGCGCCAACGGTCCTGCAAGCCCACACCGCCCCGCCTTCGACGGTTTCCCGGTCACGGAGGGTCCATCCACGCCATGCGTGATGAAAACAGTCAGATATCGACAAACAAGATGGCTTTGCTGGCAGATCGCGGAAAACTGTCGAAGGCGGGGTGGGTCCGGTTGCGGGGGCGTGAGCCGCATGGATGCGGCGACCGAGCCTACATGGACGTATTCACGGCGTCCCCCGCAACTGGACCCGCCCCGCCAATCCACGGATAGCCCGCTTTTGACGTTGACGTTGCAGTTGCCTCTGCGGGTGCAGGGCGCAGCCCTGCCGCCCCCGCCAACCCTTACTGCAGCAGGGAACGCAGCATCCAGGCGTACTTCTCGTGGGTCTGCAGCCGCTGGGTCATCAGATCCTCGGTCGGGGCATCGTCACCCTTGGCCGCCACGTCCAGCACTTCACGGGCCGTACGGCAGACCGCTTCGTTGGCGACCACCAACTGGCGTACCATTTCACGCCAGTCCGCACTGTCGGTCAGGCCCGGTTCCTCGACGATCGAGGTCAGCGCAGCGAATTCCCGGTAGGAGCCCGGGGCATTGAAGCCCAGCGCGCGGATGCGCTCGGCCACATCGTCCAGTGCCGCCCACTGCTCGGTGTACTGCGTCTCGAACATGGTGTGCAGCGAGTTGAACATCGACCCGGTCACGTTCCAGTGGAAGTTGTGCGTCTTCAGGTAGAGCGTGAACGCATCGGCCTGGAAGCGCGACAGACCGTCGGCGATCTTCTTGCGGTCGCCCTGGGTGATCCCGATATCGATGTTCGGCGCCGACGGTGCCGCCGCCGCAAGCTTCTGCTTGCCGGTCTTGGCCTTGGTCGTGCTCTTGGTCTTCGCCATGGGGTTCCTCCTTGTGGAATCGTTGGCCTTCACAATAAACCGGTCGTGATGACTGGTCGCTTTCAAAGTTTTGAACGAACCGATTGATGAACTCTATCGATAAAAATCCATCGCCCCGCCTGCGCCAACAGCGCGCCGCCATCGACGGCGCCATGAGCCGCGACCGGGGCCGTTTGCTGGGGATGCTCTCGCGTTGCCAGGCCAAGCCACAGGATGCGGCACTGGCCGCCACCTTCGAGCAGGCCTTGCAGGCGTCGGTGCAGCGCCGGCAGGTGCGGGCGCAGCAGCAGCCGTCCATTACTCTGGACCCGCAGCTGCCGATTGCGCGTGAAGCCGACGCCATCATCGGGCTGATCCGCGACCACCAGGTCGTGGTGATCGCTGGTGAAACCGGTTCGGGCAAGACCACCCAGCTGCCGAAACTGTGCCTGGCCGCCGGCCGTGGCCAGGCCGGCATGATCGGCTGCACCCAGCCGCGACGGATTGCCGCACGTGCGGTAGCCAGCCGTGTCGCACAGGAACTGCAGAGTGAACTGGGCCAGCTGGTGGGCTACCAGGTGCGCTTCAACGACAAGGTCAGCGAAGACAGCCGCATCAAGTTCATGACTGACGGCATCCTGCTGGCGGAGATTGCCAGCGACCGCTGGTTGTCGAACTACGACACGATCATCGTCGACGAGGCGCACGAGCGCAGCCTCAACATCGACTTCCTGCTGGGCTACCTGAAGCAGCTGCTGCGCAAGCGCCCCGACCTGAAGCTGATCGTCACTTCGGCCACCATCGACACCGGACGCTTCGCCCAGCATTTCGACAATGCGCCGGTGATCAGCGTTGAGGGCCGCACCTACCCGGTGGAGGTGCGCTACCGCGCGCTGGAAGGCGAGGGTGAAGACCAGGGCGAACGTACCGTCAACGATGCCATCGTGTCGGCTGTCGACGAGATTACCCGCCTGGATGCGCGCGGCGACGTGCTGATCTTCCTGCCGGGCGAGCGCGAGATCCGCGATGCGCACCAGTCGCTCGAACGGCGCAAGTACCGCAACACCGAGGTGCTTCCGCTGTATGCGCGCCTGTCCAACCAGGACCAGGACCGGGTGTTCAATCCGGGGCCGAACCGGCGCATCGTGCTGGCCACCAACGTGGCGGAAACTTCGCTGACGGTGCCACGCATCCGTTACGTGGTCGATCCGGGCTTCGCCCGCGTCAAGCGCTACAGCCCGCGCAACAAGCTGGACCGCCTGCACATCGAGCCGATCTCGCAGGCCAGCGCCAACCAGCGCAAGGGGCGCTGCGGCCGTATCGCCGAGGGCATCTGTTACCGCCTGTATGCTGAGGCCGATTTCCAGGCGCGGCCGGAGTTCACCGATCCGGAAATCCGTCGCTCCAGCCTGGCCGGGGTGATCCTGCGCATGCTGCAGCTGGGCCTGGGCCGCATCGAGGAGTTTCCGTTCCTGGAGGCGCCGGACGAGCGCGCGGTTGCCGATGGCTGGCAGCAGCTGACCGAACTGGGGGCGATCGATGCCGAACGGCGCCTGACCACCATCGGCAAGCAGATGGCGCGCCTGCCGGTGGACGTGAAGCTGGCGCGCATGCTGGTGGCCGCGCAGGCCGCCGGCTGCCTGCGGCCGATGCTGGTGATCGCCTCGTTCCTGGGCATCCAGGATCCGCGCGAACGCCCGCCCGAGGCGCGCGGTGCGGCCGACAGCGCGCATGCGCAGTTTGCCGACGGCCGCTCCGAGTTCGTCGGCGTGCTGCGCCTGTGGGATGCCTACCGGCAGGCACATGAAGACCTGACCCAGTCCAAGCTGCGCGACTGGTGTGGCCGTCATTTCCTCGGTTTCCTGCGCATGCGCGAATGGCGCGAGCTGCACCGGCAGCTGCGCCTGCTGTGCGAGGAACTGGGCTGGAAGGAAGAGCCCAGCGAGGCATCGATGGCGCCGCTGCTGGCGGGCAGCACTGCACCGGCCCCGGCGCGCGATGACGCGGCGGCGGTGAAGGCGACCCGGGGCCAGCTGCACCGGGCTGCACGCCTGGCCCGCGAAGGCAAGGCGGAGGCCGCACCGGCGCCGGTGGCCGTGCGCGCGCAGAAGGAACAGGCGCCGGTTGGCGGCGGTTTCAGCGAACGTGTGCGTGCCGCTGCCTACCAGACCCTGCACCGTGCGTTGGTGGCGGGCCTGCCGACGCAGATCGGCCACCGCACCGAGAAGGGCGATTTCCAGGCGCCGCGCCAGCGCCGCTTCCTGCCTTTCCCCGGTTCGGCGCTGGCCAAGCGGCCACCGCCGTGGCTGCTGGTGGCCAACCTGCTGGATACGCAGAAGGTATGGGGCATGACCCTGGCCGCGATCGAGCCGGACTGGGTGATCGCCGAACTGCCGCACCTGCTGCTGCGCAAGCACTTCGACCCGCACTGGTCGCGCGCGCAGGGCCAGGTGCTGGCGTCTGAGCAGATCAGCCTGTTCGGCCTGGTGCTGGCACCGAAGAAACCGGTCCATTACGGCCGCATCGCGCCGGGCGAGGCGCATGACATCTTCGTGCGCCAGGCACTGGTGACCGGCGAGATCAATACCCGCGCCAGTTTCGTCGCCGACAACCAGAAGGTGCTGGAGGTCGCGCGCGAGGAAGAAGCCAAGCTGCGCCGCGCCGGCATCGTTGCCGACGAAGACTGGCAGGCACGCTGGTACCTGGACCGGGTGCCGCCGCAGATCCATTCGGCCTCCGGCCTGGATGCCTGGTGGAAGGGTCTTGCGCCGGAACAGCGCAAGACCCTGCACTGGTCGCTGGCCGACCTGTTGCCGGGCGAAGGCAGTGAGCAGGAGCGCTACCCGAAGTACCTCGCGCTGGGCCAGGCACGATTGCCGCTGCATTACCGCTTCGAGCCGGGTGCCGAGGATGACGGCGTAACCCTTGACGTACCGCTGCACCTGCTCAACGCATTGGATCCGGTGCAGCTGGGCTGGCTGGCGCCCGGCTTCGTTGCCGACAAGGCTGCGGCGCTGATTCGCAGCCTGCCCAAGGCGATGCGCCGCAACTACGTGCCGGCGCCGGACTTTGGTCGCGCGTTCTACGAGGCGTTCCCGCAACCCAGTGCCGATGCCATCACCGGCGAACTGGCGCGTTTCCTCTCACGCGCGACAGGCGCCACGGTGACCGCGCTCGATTTCGAGCCCGGCTCGATCGAACCGCACCTGCACATGAACCTGCGCCTGCGCGACGAGCAGGGCAGGGTGCTGGCCACCTCGCGCGACCTGGACGCATTGCGCGCGAAGTTCGGTGGGCGCGCGGGCGACGCCTTCGCTGCACGCGCCGGACGTGAAATGGCGGCTGATGGCCTGCGTACCTTCCCGGCCACGCCGATTCCGCTGCAGGTGCCCGGCGAAGCCGGCGTGCCGGCCTATCCGGCGCTGCTGGACGAGGGCGACAGCGTGGCGCTGCGCATCTTCGCTGATCGGCAGCAGGCGCAGGCGGCTCATCCGCTGGGTGTGCGCCGCCTGCTGGAGATCGCGCTAGCCGAGAAGATGAAGCAGGCACGCAAGCAGTTGCCGGTGGGTGCCAAGACGGGCCTGCTGTATGCGGCGATCGAATCGCAGGAACGCCTTCGTGGCGACCTGGTTGATGCGGCGATGAACGCCGTACTGGCTGAAGGCCTGGAAGACATACGCGATGCGGCGGCCTTCGAGCAGCGCCGCGAGCATGCGGCCAAGGCGCTGTTCGGTGAGGCCATGTCGCGGCTGAAGCTGGCCGAGACCATCCTGGCGCTGGTGGCCGAACTGAAGCCGATGCTGGAAGCGCCGCTGATGGGCTGGGCGCGCGGCAACCTGGACGACATGGAGGCGCAGCTGGCCGGGCTGATCCATCCAGGCTTCCTGCGCGATACACCGGCCGACGCATTGGCGCAGTATCCGCGCTATCTGAAAGCGATGATCCTGCGTACCGAGCGCGCCAAGCGTGATCCGCCGCGCGATCAGGCGCGCATGCTGGAACTGCATCCGTTCCTGGAAGCGCTGGAAGTGGCTGAGCAGCAGGGCCTGCGCGAGCACCCGCAATGGCAGGCGCTGCGCTGGGATCTGGAAGAGCTGCGGGTGTCGGTGTTCGCGCAGGAGCTGGGCGCGCGGACCGGCATCTCGGCGAAGAAGCTGGCGCAGCGGGTAGCCGCACTGCGCCAGGCGTGGCTCCGATGATGTGATGACGTAGAGCCGAGCCCATGCTCGGCTGCTTTTTTGATGCCTCGTCATCTTCCCGTGCAGATCGCAGCCGAGCGTGGGCTCGGCTCTACACGATGGGCGTCGTTACTTGGTACGACGCACCTTCGGCTGGGTGTTCACACCGTCGACCTTCAGGTACCAGACGCCCATCACACCGGGCTTGATGCTGACGGCGGGCGACTGCCTGCGCACGCCTGCCAGGGTGGTTGCATCGATCTGCTCCCATTCCTGGCCGTTGTCCAGCACGTAGACGCGGCCCTTGCCGAACCCGCGGAACTCACCCTGCAGCACGCCGACGATCGGCTCACTGCTGCCGAAATCGAAGAAGCCGCGATTCTTCACGATCACTTCCTGGCGGCCTTCCTCGCGCGCCGATTCCCGTACCGCTGCAACTGCCTGGGTCGTGGCCGCCTCGACCTTGCCCTGCAGCCAGCGGTTGAGCGTGGCCAGTTCCTGCGCACTGAGCTTTTCCAGGCCAGCAGCCTTGAATTCGGCCGGTGACATCTGCTGCTGCAGGTCACCCTCTACCACGCGCTGGGCCAGCGCAGGCGCCGACAGGGACAGCAACAGTGCGGCACAAGCCAGCAGCCGTAGGCGGAAACGCGGGACGATCGGGGACATGTCGGGACTCTCCTGGGTTTGCCGGCGAGTGTAGCGGCATGTCTTCATGCCGGGGGATGGTGGCCACGGTCATTGTCCCTGAACGGCGCCGGCGCTAGTGTAGAGGCCTCTGTCTTGCCTGCTTGATGCTGTGAACCGCGCTTCCGTCCCCGGCCTGGATGCCTTGTTGAACCGTCCCTCGGCAGCGGTGCTGCCTGCCCCGCTGCGCCAGGCCCTGCGCGAGCATTGGGAAGCGCCGGATTGCGACCACCAGATGCGTACCACCTGGTCGGTGCTGGGCGATACCCTCGATGCGCTGGCGATGCTCTCGGCCGACGAAGGCGCGGTGGTGGCCGCATTGTTGTTCGACCTGCCGGGCCTGCGTACCAGCCTGGAGCAGCTGCCGCTGGGTAACCACAAGACCGCGGTGATCGGCCTGCTTGACGGCCAGGATGCGGCCGACCCGGTGTGGGCGCTGCATGCCGGTCGCGAAGCGGGGCGCAACAGCGAGGGCCTGCGCCGGCTGCTGCTGGCGATCATCCGCGACCTGCGCGTGGTGCCGATCCTGCTGGCGCGCCAGCTCGCGAGGATGCGCGCGGCCGACAAGCTGGACGACGAGCAGCGCCGCGCGCTGGCCCAGCTGACCCGCGACATCCACGCGCCCCTGGCCAACCGCCTGGGCATCTGGCAGCTGAAGTGGGAGCTGGAGGACCTGGCGTTCCGCCACCTGGAGCCGGAGACCTACCGGCGCATTGCGCGGGAAGTCGACGAAACCCGCATCGCCCGCGAGCGCTACGTCGAGAATGTCAAGAAGGTGCTGTCGCGCGAGCTGGTTGCGCAGGGCATCAAGGCCGAGGTCAGTGGCCGCCCGAAGCACATCTACAGCATCTGGCGGAAGATGCAGAAGAAGCGGCTGGCGTTCGACCAGCTGTACGACATCCGTGCGGTGCGGGTAATGGTCGACGATGTCGCCGCCTGCTATGCCGCGCTGGGCGTGGTGCATGCACTGTGGGCACCGGTGCCGAGCGAGTTCGACGATTACATCGCCCGGCCCAAGGCCAACGACTATCGCTCGCTGCATACCGCCGTGGTTGGTCCGGAAGGGCGCACCATTGAAGTGCAGATCCGTACCCACGAGATGCATTCGCAGGCCGAGCTGGGCGTGGCCGCGCACTGGAAGTACAAGGAAGGCGGCAAGGGCGCGGAGAAGTCCTTCGACCGCAAGATCATCTGGATGCGCCAGCTGCTGGAGCAGGCCCAGGACGGGCAGGGCAACGAACTGGCCGGGGCGCTCGATGCCGAACTGACCGAGGACCGGGTCTATGCGCTGAGCCCGAAGGACGAGGTGCTGGACCTGCCGCAGGGCGCCACGCCGCTCGATTTCGCCTATCAGGTGCACACCATGGTTGGCCACCGCTGCCGTGGCGCGAAGGTCAATGGCCGCATCGTACCGCTGACTTACCGTCTGCGCAGTGGCGACCGGGTCGAGATACTGACCGGCAAGGAGGCCGACCCGCGCCGCGACTGGCTGATGCCGGCCAACGGCTTCCTGGCCAGCAACCGTTCGCGCGAGAAGGTGCGCAGCTGGTTCCACAAGCTGGACCGCGCGCGCAACGTGCAGGCCGGGCGCGAACTGCTCGAGCGCGAGCTGAAGCGCCTGGGGCTGCAGCACTCGGACCTGGCCATCGCGGCGAAGAAGTTCCATGCCGACAGCGTTGACGACCTCTACATCCAGGTGGCGCTGGGCGATACCGGGCCGAACCAGGTCAGCCGTGCCCTGCTGGAAGCCGAACGTGCAGCAAGCCAACCGGCGCCCGCGCCGAGCCTGCCGCGGCCGACCGCGCGCCGCGAGAACCTGGGCAAGTCCAAGTTCACCGTACAGGGCGTGGGCAACCTGCTGGTACAACTGGCGCGCTGCTGCCAGCCGGTGGCCGGCGAACCCATCGTCGGCTACCTGACCCGTAGCCGCGGTGTCACCGTGCATCGTGCAGACTGCGCTGCGCTGGCCCGTCTGGCGGCCACCAGCCCGCAGCGCATCCTGCCGGTGGAGTGGGGCCAGGCCGGGGGCGGCTACGAGGTGGACGTCGTGGTCGATGCGGTCGATCGCCGCTGGCTGCTGAAGGACATCACCAACCTGATCGCCCAGGAAGACGCCTACGTGCTGGACATCCACAGTGACAACGTGCGCAACAGTGGCCGTGCCCACCTGCGCCTGCGGCTGAAGGTGAGTGACTACGGCCAGCTGTCGACCCTGCTGGGCAAGCTGGACGCGCTGCCCGGCGTGAGCGAGGCGCGTCGCCTCGGCTGAGCTTCACGCTGCCCCGGCTACCCTGCACGCATGGAACGCGAGCCCCCGCATCGCCCGCATGGCGCTGAACTTCCTGCGCTGGACCGCGTCCGCCGCGAAGGCCGTTGGTGGTGGCTGCAGGCACGCCACGCGCGCCGGGTGTGGCGCTGGGCGCTGGTCGCGGCGCTGGCGGTGTTTGTGCTGCTGGTGCTGCTGCGCAAGCCGCTGGCCGACTGGTTCTGGGATGAGCCTCGGATCGAGCAGCTGCTGGCCGAAGGTGATGGCGCACTGGCGGCCGGGCGGCTGAGTGCCGCCGATGGCAGTGGTGCGCGCGAGCGCTACCAGGCCGTGCTGGCGCTGGATGGAGATCGTCCGCAGGCCCGCGAAGGCCTGGCCCGTACCGGCGCGGCGGCCCTGCAGCAGGCCCGCGAAAAGATGCAGGCCAACGATCTCGACGGCAGCGCGCAGGCGCTGGCACTGGCCCGGGAACTGCAGGTACCACAGGGCGAGGCGGACGCCGTGGCGCGCCAGCTGCGGGCCCGGCGCAGCGCAGGTGCCGGCATCGGTGCACTGCTGGCGCAGGCGCGCAACGCCTTCGCTGCGGGTCGGCTGGATGAAGGTGACAGCAGCGCGCTGCCCCTGTTCCAGCGCATCCTGTCGCTGCAGCCGGACAATCTGCCGGCGCTGGAAGGTCGCGAAGATGCACTGAGCGATCTGCTGCAGCAGGCGCGCGCGCTGGCGGGACGCGGCGAGCTGGCCGAGGCCGCCGCACTACTGCAGCGTGCGCGCCAGTTCGATGCCGGCCATGCTGATCTGCCCGCCAGCCAGGAAGCATTGGCGCAGGCCGTCGAGCGGCGCCTGCGCCAGGCCCAGCGCGCCCTGCAGCGCGGGCAGCTGGAGTCCGCAGCAAAGGGATTTCTCGCCGTTCTGGCAGTGGCGGCCGATGATGCCAGCGCCCAGCGCGGCCGTGAACAGACGTTGCAGGCGGTGCTGGCACGCAGCCAGACGCAGGCCGACGACTTCCGGTTCGAGGCGGCGCGGGCCGATGCCGCGCTGGCGGAGGAGCTGGGCGCTTCGCCGGCCGCGCAACAGCAGCTCGCGCAACGCCTGCAGCGCGCACGGCAGGCCTTGGAGGCACTTCAGCAGCCTGCAGTGAGCAACACGCAGCGTGAACGCGAGCTGCGCGATCACCTGCGCCGGATCGAACGCGCCGAGCGCGCAGGCCAATGGATCAGCCCGCCGGGGCACAGCGCATTCGATGCCCTTCGCGAAGCACAGGCGCTGGCACCGCTCGATTCACGGGTGAAGGCCGCGGCCGCGCGCTTGCTGCCTGCCAGTCGCAGTTGTTTCGACGACAACCTCCGGCAGAACCGGGTGCAGGCTGCAGGTGCCTGCCTGCAGGCCTGGCAGACGCTGGCTCCCACCGCTGGCGGCCTGCCTGCGGCCCGCCAGCGCCTCGCGCAGCGTTGGCTTGCGATTGGCAGCGAACGTTTGGGCAACGGTGATGTCGCCTTTGCCGAACGTGCGCTCCAGCAGGCGGGCGAACTTGGCGTTGGCACTTCCAGCAGCGAGTACCAGCAGTTGCGGCAGCGCCTGCGCGACATCGGGGTGTCGTCGCCCTGAGCCCGCCGCTGCCGGAGGGACCGCTATAGTAGGCACCCCTCGCAACATCCCCACGGAGTGCCGATGACCGTCCTTGTTTCCGGAGCCACCAGCCAGATCGGCCGGTTCCTGCTGCCGCGCCTGGTGCAGGCGCATGGGCGGGTACAGGCGGTGAGCCGGCAACCGCAGCCGGCACAGGACGGCGTGCAGTGGCTGTGCGGGGACTTGGCGGCTGCGCTGGACAGCATGCCGTCTCCGGACCTGCAGGCGATTGCCAGCTTCGGCCCCCTTGAAGCGTTGGCGCAGTGGTTGTCGCGGCAGACGGCGGCCCCCGCGCGGCGGGTCATCGCCACCAGTTCGATGAGCGTGCTGAGCAAGCAGAATTCCGAGCAGGCCGACGAGCAGGACGTTGTGGCGATGCTGCAGCGGGGTGAAGCGGGCCTGATCGCGCAGGCCGAGCGTCTTGGCATGGGTTGGACGATCCTGCGGCCGACCCTGGTCTATGGGGCCGGCATCGACCGCAGCATCACCCCAATCGTGCAGCGTGCGCTGCGTTTGCGCCTGTTTCCGATTCCGCTGGTGGGAGGCCTGCGCCAACCGGTGCATGCCGACGATATCGCCCGCGCCGTGGTGGCTTGCATCGCCACCGGTGCTGCGTCGGCACGGGTGCTGGAAATCGGCGGTGGCGAGCGCCTACCCTATCACGCGATGTTCCGCCGCGTGCACGCCAGCCTGGCACAGCCGACATGGGCGCTGCCGTTGCCGGGCGCGGCACTGCGAGGCTTGGCCGCGGTGCTGCCGCGGGCGCGTGGTCCGGTGTCACGCCTGCAGCAGGATCTGATTGCGGACAATGGCCCACTGCAGGCGCTGCTAGACGTACATCCGCGGCCGTTCCAGCCCGACGCGGACACGTGGCGACCGATGAGCGCGGCCCAGGCCATGCAGCGGATCGCTGCGTATCCCGGCAACGGCTAGCCAGCCAGCGTATCCATCCTGTTGGGGGGCTCTGCTACCATCCCCCAGCCCTTGTTTCCGCGAGTACCTTCGATGCCTGACGCGCCATCCCGAACGGCCCCTGCCGAGCGCATTGGCGTCGCGCTGTGCACCTACAACGGTGCGCGCTACCTGCAGGCGCAGCTGGACAGCATCCTCGACCAGGATCTTCCGGTGAACGAAGTCATGATCGGCGATGACGGTTCCAGCGACCAGACGCTGCAGCTGCTGCAGGCCTTCGTGCCGCGTGCACAAGCGCTGGGCATCCGTGTCGAGATCGTCCAGCACGCGCACAATCTCGGCTATGTGCGCAATTTCGCCGATGCACTGATGCGTTGCCAGGCCGACATCCTGTTCCTGTGCGACCAGGATGATGTCTGGCATCCGGGGCGTGTCCGCCGCTATGTTCAACGCTTCCGGGCAGACCCGGCCCTGTTGCTGCTGCACAGCGACGCGAGGTTGGTGGATGCGCAGGGCGCGCCGCTGGGCCAGCGCCTGATGGAGGTGCTGAAAGTGCACCTGGCCGAAGTGGAGCTGGAGCGCGACGGGCTGGCTGCCGACGTGATCCTGCAACGCAATTTTGTCACCGGCGCAACCTGTGCGCTGCGTCGCCGGCTCGTGGTCGGATCACTGCCCGTGCCTGCGGGCTGGAGCCACGACGAATGGCTGGCGGTCCACGCATCGCTGCGTAAAGGATTGGACATGCTGGCCGAACCGACCATCGACTACCGGCAGCATGGCAACAACCAGATCGGGGCCAGTCGCCGTGGTTTCCTGCAACGCCTGCGCCATCTCGATCTGTTTGATTCACAGGCGCGCCAGCGCACGGCGGGGCGCCTGCTGGCCCTGGCTGATCTGCTGGGACAGCGCGGCGTGGTGGTGGCGCCGGAGCGCTTCCAGGGACTTCACGCGCTCGCTTGGCGCATGGCCTGGTCGCGCCTGCAGCTGTATCGCCGCGTGGATGTGCCGGCAGGCTGGATCGCCCAGGATGCCCCGCAGTTGCTCGCACGCCTGGCCAACGTCTGCCTGGCGGGGGGCGGCTGGAAGGGCGGCTGGGCGGCGCTTGCGGGCGTCAGGGCCGGGTGGCGGGCGTCGCGCGCTGCTTGAACTGCAGTGAAACCGAGGTCCATTACCTGCCGGCCACCACGGCGCCTGCGTTAGACTCGCCAGACCCTACCTGTCTGCATTCCCGTGCCCCGACGCTACGATTCCGACGACATCGACGATTTCGACGACGACGACCAGCAGGACAACGGCCCGCTGTGGCGGCGCCGGCTGATCACCTGGAGCATGGCTGCGGTCGCGTTGGGATTGGGTTTCCTCATTCCCTATACGCTGTACCTGAACCAGCAGGTGACCCAACGTTTCGGCGAACTGCGCTGGCAGATCCCGACGCGGGTGTATGCGCGGCCGCTGGTGCTCACTCCCGGCAAGGCGATGGATGCGTCCACGCTGAAGACCGAGCTGGCCGCCTCCGCCTACCGCGATGATGGCCAGGGCAAGGAGCCGGCCACCTATGCGGTGAATGGCGGGCGCTTTGTCATCTCCAGCCGCGGCTACAACGACGTCGATGGCCGGGTTGCCCCGCGTCGGCTCGAGTTGTCGCTGGCCGATGGTGCGGTCGCCTCGCTGCGCGATGCCGACAGCCGCAAGGCCCTGAAGGCGGCGCGGCTGGATCCGGCGCGTATCGCCACCCTGTACGGCCAGAAGCAGGAAGAACGCCGCCTGATCCGCATGGACGAGGCGCCGGACCTGCTGGTGACCGGCCTGCAGGCAGTGGAGGACAAGGACTTCAACCGCCACCACGGCATCGACCTGTCCGGTATCGCGCGCGCGGTGTGGGTGACCATCCGCTCCGGTGGCCAGAGCCGTCAGGGCGCTTCCACGCTGACCCAGCAGCTGGCCCGCAGCGGCCTGCTCGGCATCGGCAAGGAACAGACGCTCACCCGCAAATTCAACGAAGTGCTCTACGCCCTGATCATGGAAGCGCGCTATGACAAGCGCACCATCTTCGAGGCCTATCTCAACCAGGTGTACCTGGGTCAGCGCGGCAGCCAGGCGATCCATGGCATGTCGTCCGGTGCCGAGTTCTGGTTCGGCCGTGACCTGCAGTCGCTGGAAACCGAGCAGATCGCGCTGCTGATCGGCCTGGTCAAGGGCCCGTCCTACTACGATCCGCGGCGCAATCCGGAACGTGCGTTGGACCGTCGCAACTTCGTGCTGGGCAAACTGCACGAAGCCACGCTGATCGACGACGCCGAGTACCAGCGCGCACTGAAGGCCCCCCTGGGCGTGCCCAAGACGCCGGGACTGGTGGCGGCCAACCGCTTCCCCGCCTATGTTGACCTGGTCCGTCGCCAGCTCGGCCATGACTACCCGGAATCTGCCCTGCAGGGCGCTGGCCTGAGCGTCATGACCGGCATGTCGCCGTCCGCGCAGGCCTATGCCGAAGGCGCGGTGACCCGCACCATCAAGTCGCTGGAAAGCAAGCGCCGGCCCGAACTGCAGGCCGGCATGGTGCTGACCGACGTGCACAACGGCGACGTGCTGGCGGTGATCGGCAGCCGTGAAGTGTCCGAGGTCGGCTTCAACCGCGCGATCGAGGCGCAGCGTCCGGTCGGTTCGCTGCTCAAGCCATTCGTGTACCTGCTCGCGCTGGCGCAGCCGGACCGTTACTCGCTGGCCAGCTGGGTCGACGATTCACCGGTGACGGTGCAGCTCGGCCGCGGCCGCAACTGGAGCCCGGGCAATGCGGACAACCGCAGCCACGGCACGGTGCGCCTGATCGACGCGCTGGCACACTCCTACAACCAGGCCACGGTGCGCGTGGGCATGCAGGTCGGTCCCGAGCGCGTGACCCAGCTGATCCATGTGCTGGCGGGCATCAAGGCCGAGGCCAATCCGGCGGTGATCCTTGGCTCGACCGACCAGAGCCCGTACGCGATGGCACAGCTGTACCAGTTCCTCGCCTCGGGCGGTGAGATCCAGCCGCTGCACGCGGTGCGTGGCGTGCTCGATCCGCAGGGCAAGCTGCTCAAGCGCTACGACAAGACCCCGGCGCCGGCACAGGAAGGCGATTCAATTGCCGCCAACCTGATCAGCGTCGGCCTGCAGCAGGTGGTCTCCAGTGGTACCGCGCAGCGGCTCAATGCCGATGGCCTCGGCCGCCTGCAGCCGGCCGGCAAGACCGGCACCACCAACGATGGCCGTGACAGCTGGTATGCCGGCTACACCGGCGATCATCTGGCGGTGATCTGGATCGGCAACGACCAGAACCAGCAGGCCGGCCTGTATGGCGCTACCGGCGCGATGCGGGTCTGGTCGGGCATCTTCCAGCGCCTGCCGAGTGCGCCATTGCGGGTCAGCAACAAAGGCCTGGACTGGCAGTCGGTCGCGGCCACGGGTCTGAACACAACCGATGAAGGCTGCCCGGGCGCACGCCGCTTCCCGTTCGTGGTGGGCTATGCACCGGCGTATGCGCCGTGCGCGCCGGCAGTGCCGCCGGGCGAGCCGGGCGAAGCTGAAGGGGAGGGCGGTGGCTGGCGTAGCTGGTTCGGCCTGGACCGCAAGCCGGAAGCGCCCGCCGAACCTGCCGCAGCGCCCGCCGCCGCTACTCCTCCCCCGAGCCGATGAAGCCGATGAACATGCGATCCCTGCTGCAGCCCCTGGCCCTGACCGGCCTCAGCCTGGCCCTGGCCGCCTGTGTGACCAGCGCGCCGCCGGTGGTCAAGCCAGTCGATACCACTACGCCGGCACAGCGCCTGGCGGCAGTCGATGCGGCCGCAGGTCCTGACGACAAGGAGCTGTCGGTGCAGCCGCTGCGTGATTCGCAGGTGGAAGACCTGCGGGTGACCGCGCAGGCGCAGCGGCAGGCGAACGACCTGGCCGGTGCCGCCAGCAGCTTGGACCATGCGCTGGAAATCGTGGCCAGCGACCCGGCGGTGCTGCAGGAGCGTGCCGAACTGGCACTGCTGCAGGGGCAGTGGGAACAGGCGGAGACGTTCGCGCGCAAGGCGGTGGATCTGGGTTCGAAGACGGGGCCGCTGTGCCGGCGGCACTGGGCGACGATCGAGCAGTCGCGCCTGGCGCGGGGCGAGAAGGAAAATGCGGTGTCGGCGCATGCGCAGATTGAAGGTTGCACTGTGCCGGGCATCAAGCGGTACTGAATTTTCAGCCAACGGCGCAGCCCCTCGTGGCTGGCTGCTTGGCCGCCGAAAGCAAAAGCTGCGCTTGGCCGGGCGGGGTGGGTTCGCGGGGGACGCCGTAAACCCACAGTCCCCCCGCCAGCCCTCAGTACAACCCAGAGCCATGAACAACGCTGTTGCCGTTGCTCTGGCTCTGGCTTGAAACGGGTGCCGGGCAGCGCCCGGCCGGGTATCCTTTCCCTCTGATGTCCGACCTTGTCCATGCCAGCCGCGAAGCCCTCAGCGACGGCGGCGCGCTCGCCTCGCACCTGGATGCATTCGTCCCGCGTCCGGCACAGCTGCACCTGACCGAAGCCATCGCCGATGCGCTGCAGCAGCGTGACCTGCTGCTGGCCGAGGCCGGTACCGGCACCGGCAAGACGTTCGCCTACCTGGTGCCGGTGCTGCTGTCCGGGTTGCGCACCATCATCTCCACCGGCACCCGCGCGCTGCAGGACCAGCTCTACCACCGCGACCTGCCGCGTGTGCGCCAGGCACTCGGTGTCGGCCTGCGCAGTGCGCTGCTGAAGGGACGTTCGAATTACCTGTGCCGCTACCGCCTGCAGCAGGCGCGGGGCGAGCCGCGCTTCTCAAGCACAGAACAGGCGGCGCAGTTCCAGCGCATCCTGGCCTGGTCCGGACGCTCGGAGTTCGGCGACATCGCCGAACTGGACGGTTTGGCCGATGATTCGCCGCTGCTGCCGATGGTCACCTCCACCGTCGACAACTGTCTGGGCACCGACTGCCCGTTCTGGGAAGACTGCTTCGTGGTGCGCGCGCGGCAACGCGCGCAGGCCGCCGATGTGGTGGTGGTCAACCACCATCTGCTGTTGGCCGACCTGGCACTGAAGCAGGACGGCTTTGGCGAGTTGTTACCGGGGGCGCAGGCCTTCGTCATCGACGAGGCGCATCAGTTGCCTGAACTGGCCGCGCAGTTCTTCGGCGAAGGCTTCGGCATGCGCCCGTGGCAGGAGCTGGGCCGCGACTGCCTGGCCGAAGCGCGCGGCGTCGGGGGGGCGCAGTCGGCGCTGCAGGAACCGGTCGACCACTTGCAGCAGGCGCTGCTGGCGTTGCGTTCGGCGATGGAGGGGCTGCCGCCGCGCGGCACGCAGTGGCGTGCGCTGACGATGCCGCAGGTGCGCGATGGCTTCGACACGGTGATGGCAGGGCTGGTGACGCTGGAGCAGGCCTTGCAGCCGCTGCGCGAAGCCGCGGCGGGCCTGGATGCCTGCCATGCGCGGGCGCGTGAGGCGGTTTCGCGGCTCGGTCGCTGGCTGGGCGATGACGAACCCGCCCTCGACTTCGATACTGATCCTGCGGACACCGGCAATGCCACCGATGTGCTCTGGTATGAGCTCACCCCGCGTGGTTTCCGCTGCCAGCGCACGCCGATGGACGTGTCCGGTCCATTGCGCGAGCACCGTGAGCGCAGTCGCGCGGCATGGATCTTCACCTCGGCGACGCTGACCGTGGGCGGTGGTTTCGATCACATTGCCACCCGCCTCGGGCTGGACGACCCGCAGACGCTGGTCCAGCCGAGTCCGTTCAATTGGCCCGAGCAGGCGCTGTGTTACCTGCCTGAAGGCCTGCCCGATCCGGCCGCGCGGGGTTTCGGAACCGCGCTGATCCAGACCCTGCGGCCGGTGCTGCAGGCCTCGCAGGGCAGGGCGTTCCTGCTGTTCGCTTCGCATCGCGCCCTGCGTGAGGCCGCCGAGGCACTGCGCGATGGGCCATGGCCGTTGTTCGTGCAGGGTGAGGCGCCGCGTGCGACGCTGCTGCAGCGCTTCCGCGAATCGGGCAATGGGGTGCTGCTGGGCTCGGCCAGTTTCCGCGAGGGCGTGGACGTGGTCGGCGAAGCGTTGAGCGTGGTGATGATCGACAAGCTGCCGTTCGCGGCCCCGGACGACCCGGTCTACGAGGCACGCCTGGAGGCGATCCGCAGCCAGGGCGGCAATCCGTTCCGCGACGAACAGTTGCCGCAGGCGGTGATCGCCCTGAAGCAGGGCGTTGGCCGCCTGATCCGCAGCGAAAGCGACCGGGGCGTGCTGGTCCTGTGCGATCCGCGCCTGCTCAACCGTGGCTATGGCCGGGTCTTTCTTGAGTCGCTGCCGCCGTTCCGGCGCACCCGCAGCCTGGCCGATGTGCAGGCCTTCTTTACGCCACAATGGGCGCCCGTGGCCGATGATGCCGTTCCGACCGCCGCCGCCGCGGCGGGCCCGGAGCCGGCGCCCGGTGTCACGTTCCCCCTGTTCTGACCTGATCCGATGAAACTGCTCGCCTTTGAAACCGCCACCGAAGCCTGTTCCGTTGCCCTGCATGTCGATGGGCAGGTACTGGAACGTTTCGAGATCGCCCCGCGCCGGCATGCCGAACTGAGCCTGCCGTGGGCCGAGGCGCTGCTGGCCGAAGCCGGCATCAGCCGCCGCCAGCTGGACGGTATCGCGCTCAGCCGCGGTCCTGGTGCTTTCACCGGCGTGCGCCTGGCGATCGCCATCGCGCAGGGCATCGCACTGGCGCTGGATCGACCGTTGCTGCCGGTCTCGACGCTGCAGGTGCTGGCGCTGCGGGCACCGGCGGAAGAAACGCAGATCCTGTCGGCGATCGACGCACGGATGGGAGAGTTGTACGTTGCGCGCTTCGAGCGTGTGGACGGCCTGCCGGTGGCACGCGATGCCGAACGCGTGTGCGCACCCGCTGCGGTAGCGCTGCCGGAAGAGCTGTCGGCCTACGGTGTCGGTACCGGGTTCGCCGCAGCCGAGGGTGCGCTGGTCGCGCAGCTCGGCACAGGTTTGCGCGGATTCGACGCCACGGCATTGCCGCGTGCGTCTGACGTGCTCGCACTGGCGGTGCCGGCGTTCGCCCGCGGCGAAACCGTCGCACCGGAGAAGGTCGAACCAGCATACCTGCGTGACAACGTGGCACTGACCCTGGTCGAGCAGCAGGCCGCGCGCGAGGCGAAGGCGAAGGCCAACGGCTGAGCCCCTCGTGGCGGAGTTGGTCGCGTAGATCAAAAGCCGTGGTTTGGCCGGGCGGGTGGGCTGCGCAGGGGGCGCTGCAAGTACGTCCATGTAAGCTCGGTCGCCGCTTGCTCGTGTGCGCTGTCCTGCGCACACGGCAAGACCGGGGTTGGGCGTCCTGCCCAACCCGCCCGAGGCATGCCTCGGGCCCATGCGGCTCACGCCCCTGCGCAGCCCACCCGCCCGGCCTCTGACAGTTTCCGTGCACGTCCGCCACGGAAGATCAAAAAAAGAAAAGTCAAAATCAAAAGCGGGTCGCTTCGCTTGCATCCACGCGTGGCGTGGATGTGTATCGACCAAGGTCGACACCTACCAAAGCAATGGTGCGCCGCGATCTATCAGAGGCGGGGCGGTGTCGGGCGGCGGGGTATCCGCGGCATGGATGCCGCGGCTAAGCCTACACGGACGTACTTGCGGCGTCCCCGCCGCCCGACACCGCCTCGCCACGCTTCAGTACACCAACCGCCGCTGTTGCTGTTGCCGTTGCTCTAGCCTTTCAGCGGGTCCCGGGCCGCAGGCCCGGGCAACAAACCCTACCGGTCGTCGCGCAGTTCGCCGCCGGGCAGGAACACCCACGTGCGGGTGACCTGCAGGATGTCGATCTCATCCTCGGTCTTCGGCAACGGCGGGAACGGCTGCGCCAGCTTCACCACCCGCAGTGCCGCCTCATCCAGCAGTGGCGTTCCGCTCGACCGCAGGATCCGGCTGCTCTCCACGCTGCCATCGCGGCGCACGCCCACGCTGATCACCACCTGGCCGCCCAGCCGGCGCTGCCGGGCCTCGTCCGGGTAATTCAGGTTGCCCACGCGCTCGGCGCGGTCAACCCAGGCCCGCAGGTAATTGGCATAGGCATACTCGCGCGTGCTGGCCGACACGAACTTGCGGTTCGGGCGCTTGGCGTACTGCGCCGAGCGCAGATGCACTTCTGCGGCCAGTCGGGCCATTTCCACATCGCGCTGTTCGCGCGCACTCAGCGGGGCGTCCGGTTCGGGCTGATCCGGCGTGGGGCGGGACTGGGCCTGCGCGACCGCCTCTTCGCCATTGCGGCTGCTGACCACCCGTGCCTGTGGCGGCGGGACCGGCGCGGCCGATTGCTGCTGCTGTGGGACCGGGCTCAAACCGGGCTGCGCCTGCGGCACGATGCCGGCCTGGTTGTCGCGCGGACGCTGTGCGCGGTCGTGTTCGCCACCGCCATCCTGGTTGGCTGCGGCAAGAAAATCGGCCTGCTTCGGCGTCAGCGCGGTGCGGGTCTGGCTGAAGATCACTTCCAGCGTGGGCACCAGCGGTGCATCGCCTTTCACGGCGAAGCCCACGCCCAGGATCAGCAGCGCGTGAACCAGCACCGACAGCGCGATGGTCGCCCCCAGCCGTTGCGCTTCGCGTGGTGGCGGGGGCAGGACGGCAGGTGCGGTTGCCATCAGCGCAGGCCGGCCTCAAGCGCGTCGAACAGGGTGCCGGCGATGTTCAGGCCGAACTGTGCGTCCAGTTCGCGTACACAGGTCGGGCTGGTCACGTTGACCTCGGTCAGGTAATCGCCGATCACGTCCAGGCCGACGAAGCGCATGCCGCGACGCTTCATCTCCGGGCCGACCTGGGCCGCGATCCAGCGGTCGCGCTCGCTCAGCGGACGGCCTTCGCCGCGGCCACCGGCAGCCAGGTTGCCCCGGAACTCGTCGCCCTGCGGGATGCGCGCCAGGCAGTAGTCGACCGGTTCGCCATCGACCAGCAGGATGCGCTTGTCGCCGGCCGTGATGTCGGGAATGAACTTCTGGGCCAGTGCCAGTTTGCGGCCGCCGTCGGTCAGGGTTTCCAGGATCACGTTCAGGTTCGGATCGCCTTGGCCGCTGCGGAAGATCGAGCGGCCGCCCATGCCGTCCAGCGGCTTCAGCACGGCCTGGCCATGCTCCAGCGCGAAGGCCTTCAAGGCCTTGGCGTCGCGGCTGACCAGGGTCGGCGGGCAGCACTGCGGGAACAGCAGCGCGGCCAGCTTCTCGTTGTAGTCGCGCAGCCCCTGCGGATTGTTGACCACGCAGGCACCGGCGGCCGCAGCCACGTCCAGCACCTGGGTGTCGTAGATGTACTCGGCGTCGACCGGCGGATCCTTGCGCATCAGCACGATCTGGCCGGGGCCGAATTCGGTACGGCTGAATGCGCCCAGCTCATACCAGCCAGCCGGGTCGTCGCGCACCTGCAGCGGCGCGGTCTGGGCCACTGCCACGCCACCCTCCAGGGCCAGGCCGCCCGGGCGCACATAGTGCAGGGCATGGCCGCGGCGCTGGGCTTCCAGCAGCATGGCGAAGGTGGTGTCCTTGGCGATCTTGATGTGGGCGATGGGGTCCATCACCACGATGACGTTCAACGGCATGGGCGCACCTGTCAGGCAAGGCGTTGATGGTAGCGGCAACGCCGGTCGCGCGCCTCCCTGCCATACTGCAACGCAGCGTCCGCCCGGCGCTCGCGCACTCATTGCGAAACCCGTCACGTTCAGGAGGCTGCCATGCCCCGCGCCATGGGGCGGCCTTGAAGCGGGCGCGGAAAGTGCGATATAGATACGCTTTCGTAGCGGCCCCCGCCAGAGATCGGGCCGTGCGCTTGGGGATAGGCAATGACTGAAAACACGACTGCGGGCGGGGAACTCGCAGGACTCCGGGTGATGGTCATCGATGATTCGAAGACCATCCGCAGGACTGCGGAAACACTGCTCAAGCGGGAAGGCTGCGAGGTGGTCACCGCCACCGACGGCTTTGAAGCGCTTGCGAAGATCGCAGACCAGCAACCGCAGATCATCTTCGTCGACATCATGATGCCGCGCCTGGACGGGTACCAGACCTGTGCGCTGATCAAGGGCAACCAGCTGTTCAAGGCGACCCCGGTCATCATGCTTTCGTCCAAGGATGGCCTGTTCGACAAGGCGCGGGGACGCATCGTCGGCTCGGAGCAATACCTGACCAAGCCATTCACGCGTGAAGAACTGCTGGGTGCCATCCGCACATACGTCAACGCCTGACCAGGGGGGAAAGGCACAATGGCTCGTATCGTTCTGATCGAGGATTCACCGACCGACCGCGCGGTGTTCACCCAGTGGCTGCGCCGTGCCGGCCACGAGGTGCTGGAAGCGGACAACGCCGAGGATGGACTGCAGCTGGTCCGCGACCAGGTGCCGCAACTGGTGCTGATGGACGTGGTCCTGCCCGGCATGAGCGGCTTCCAGGCCACCCGCGCGATGGCCCGTGACGCGGCGATCAAGCACATCCCGGTGATCATCGTCAGCACCAAGGCGATGGAAACCGACAAGGCCTGGGGCCTGCGCCAGGGCGCGGCCGATTACATCGTCAAGCCGCCGCGCGAGGATGAACTGATCGCGCGGATCAACGAACTGGTGGCCTGATGCGCTCGCCTTTCGACATCCTCGAAGCCTATGAACGCCGCAGCCTGGCCCACGCGGTGCAGCTGCCCGAACGGCAGTTCGCCCAGGACCTCTGGCGTGGCGTGGGCTACCGCGTCGGCCAGCGCCGGCTGGTGTCCGATTTCCGCGAAGTGGTGGAGATCGTGCCGATGCCGCCGGTGACCCCGGTGCCATGCGCGCAGCCCTGGCTGCTCGGCGTGGGCAATCTGCGCGGCAACCTGTTCCCGGTGGTCGACCTGAAGTACTTCCTGGAAGGCGTGCGTACCGTGCAGCAGGAAGGCCAGCGCGTGCTGATCATGCGCCAGGCCGGTGGCGACGTCGCACTGACCATCGATGAACTGTTCGGCCAGCGCAGCTTCGAACTGGACCAGCAGATCGAGGCCGGCATGCTGGCCGAAGGGCGCTACGGCCATTTCGTCGATCGCGCCTTCCATGCCGACGGCCACGACTGGGGCGTATTCTCGCTTTCGCTGCTGTCGCGCACCCCTGAATTCCGGCAAGCCGCGGCCTGAGGCCGGGCATCGCCCCCTGCATTGAAGATCGAGGTTGAACGATGAGTACTGCTTCGGACGCCACCAAGACCGGCAAGCTGCGGCTGGGCGGCAGCAACCTCTGGCTGTTCCTGCTGCTGGCATCGATGATCCTGTTCGGCGTCAACACCGGCGTCGCTACCTGGCAGGGCAGTCGCCTGGCCGATGCCGGTTCCAAGGCGGCCGACCTGCAGGTGCTGTCGCAGCAGCTGGCCAACCAGGGCCGTGACGCGGTGGGCGGCAACGCGCAGGCGTTCACTGCCTTCAAGGCCACCCGCAACGCGATCGAACAGAATGTGTCGACCCTGCAGGGCCGCTATGGCAAGGAGCCGGGCGTGTCCGGTGCGATCGCCACGCTGGGCGAGACCTGGGCGCCGCTGGGCAAGCAGGCCGGGCAGCTGGTGGCCAGTGAACCGGCGGTGCTGGCCCTGGCCGGCAACGCCAACAACTTCACCGGCGCCGTGCCGGGGCTGCAGGCCCAGCTGAACGAGCTGGTGCGTGCGATGTCCGCTGCCGGCGCGCCCTCGTCGCAGGTGTACAGCGCACTGCAGCAGGTCGTGGTGGCCGGCTCTATGGCCCGCCGCGTAACCGAAATGCGCGCCGGTGGCAGCGGCGCTGCTACGGCCGGCGATGCGCTGGCGCGTGACATCACCGTGTTCTCGCAGGTGCTCGACGGCCTGCGCAATGGCAACGAGGAACTGGGCATCACCGCCGTGCGCGGTGCCGCTGCCGTGGCCGCGCTGGAACAGTCGCAGCAGAAGTGGGAAGCGATGAAGCAGGACGCTGACGCGATCCTGGCCAGCTCGCGCCAGCTGTTCGCGGCGCAGTCCGCCGCCACCGCGCTGGGCCAGGGTTCGGCCCACATGCTGGATGACAGCCGCAAGCTGTTCGACGCGTTCTCCTCGTTCGGCTCGGTGTCTGACACCCGCCTGTTCCCGAACTTCTGGATCGGTGTGGTCTCCGGTGCGCTGTCGCTGATCGCGATCATCGGCTTTGTTTCCACCAACGTGCGCAGCCGCTCGCGCGAGCAGGAACTGCGCTACCAGACCCAGGTGGAATTCAACAGCCGCAACCAGCAGGCGATCATGCGGCTGCTGGACGAAATCTCATCGCTGGGTGAGGGCGACCTGACGGTGAAGGCCTCGGTGACCGAGGACATGACCGGTGCCATCGCCGACGCGATCAACTACGCCGTCGACGAGCTGCGCCACCTGGTGACCACCATCAATGACACCTCGGCCAAGGTCGCGCTGTCCACCCAGGAGACCCAGGCCACCGCCATGCAGCTGGCAGAGGCGGCCGGCCACCAGGCCAACCAGATCACCTCGGCGTCGGACCGCATCGGCGAAATCGCGGCAAGCATCGAACAGGTGTCGCGCAACTCGGCCGAGTCGGCCGACGTGGCACAGCGCTCGGTGGTGATTGCCGCCGAAGGTGCCGGCGTGGTGCGCGAGACCATCCAGGGCATGGACCAGATCCGTGACCAGATCCAGGAAACCTCCAAGCGCATCAAGCGCCTGGGTGAGTCGTCACAGGAAATCGGCTCGATCGTGGAACTGATCAACGACATTTCCGAACAGACCAACATCCTGGCGTTGAACGCAGCGGTGCAGGCGGCGTCGGCCGGGGAAGCGGGTCGCGGTTTCGCGGTCGTGGCCGACGAAGTGCAGCGCCTGGCAGAACGTACCTCCGGCGCGACCCGACGCATCGAGAACCTGGTGCAGGCCATTCAGGCCGACACCAACGAAGCGGTCACCTCGATGGAACAGACCACCGCCGAAGTGGTGTCCGGTGCACGCCTGGCCGAGGATGCCGGCACCGCGCTGACCGAGATCGAGCGCGTGTCCAATGCACTGAACACCCTCATCAAGAACATCTCCATCGCCGCCCAGCAGCAGTCGGCCGCGGCCTCGGACATCACCCGCACCATGGGCGTGATCCGGCAGATCACCGGCCAGACCTCGCAGGGTGCGGGGCAGACCGCCGAATCGATCGGCCATCTCGCGCAGCTGGCGGCGGACCTGCGCCGTTCGGTCGCCGACTTCAAGCTGCCGGCGTGACGCGGGCGGGGCGGCGAGCAAGGAACCAGTCGATGAAGCATTTCCATTTCCCACGCCAGAACTCGCGCGGCCACCGCGCGGCGGCGAACGGAGCGCGTCCATGAGCAGTCTGCGCGATGCGATGAGCCACGCAGCGCTGGGCTGGGTCAAGCCCGAGCTGGACGAGACCCTGCGCCAGGTGCGCAACGAGGTCGAGTACTACGCCGAAGACCCGAGCGATGCCAGCCGCATGCGCATCTGCGCCGGCTACCTGCACCAGGTGCAGGGCACCCTGCGCATGGTCGAGCTGTATGCACCGGCGATGGTGGCCGAGGAACTGGAACAACTGGCCAATGCCATCGGGGCCGACGGCGTGGCCGACCGTGATGAAGCCTGCGCGACCCTGATGCGTGGCAGCGTGCTGCTGCCCGACTACCTGGAGCGCCTGCAGAACGGCCACCGCGACATCCCGATCGTGCTGATGCCGCTGCTCAACGAGATCCGTGCCGCGCGTGGCGAAGAAGGCGTGCATGACAGCGTGCTGCTGGCATTCGCACCGGACAGCGTCACCGCCACCGAGGCCGAGCTGGACCATGCCCGCGGCAGCCTGAGCGGGCGCAACCGCGAGTTGCTGGACACGGTCGGCAGTGCGGTGAAGGAAGAACTGCTGCGCATCAAGGATGCGCTGGACCTGCACCTGCGCACCGGCGGTGCTCCGGAACAGCTGCAGACCCAGGCCAACGAGCTCGGGGCGGTGGCCGATACGCTGGGCATGATGGGCCTGGGCGTGGCCCGCAGCGTGGTCGTGCAGCAGCGTGACGCACTGCGTGGGGTGGTGGAAGGGCGCCAGCAGATCGATGAGAACCTGCTGCTGGATATCGCCGGGGCACTGCTCTACGTGGACGCCTCGCTGGACGACCAGGTCGCCCATCTGGGCGCTGGCGGCAGTGGCGAGGACGATCCGAGCGCGGTTGAGAACCGCCGCACGGTGGAGGTGCTGGCGCATGAAGCCATCGCCAACTTCGCCGCCGCCCGCGAGCATTTCGTCGCGTTCATCGAAACCAGCTGGAACCATGCCGAGCTGCAGGATGTGCCGCGCCTGCTGGGTGATGTATCCGGTGCGCTGCGCATGCTCGATCTGGGCACCGCCGCAGACTACCTGCGTGGCGTACAGCAGTACATCGAGGCCGAGCTGATCGGTCGCCAGCGCGTGCCCAGTGGCCGCCAGCTGGACACCCTGGCCGATGCCATGGCCAGCCTGGAGTACTACCTGGAAGCCCTGCGCGACCGCCGTCCGGGCCGCGAGGACATCCTCGACATCACCCGCAGCAGCCTTGAAGCGCTGCGCTATTGGCCGTTGCCGGACCGCAACGCGGTGGAACCGGTTGCCGCCGCGCCGGTTCCGTTCGCATCGCTGCTGGTGGACCGGGAGCCGATCGCGCTGCAGGCCGAGCCTTTGCAGCCGGAGCGCATCGAGATTCCGGTTCAGCCAGCCGCGCCCGCCGCCGGCACTGTGCCGGTGCCCTTGCCGGACTTCACCTTTGATCCACCACCGGCCACGCCTGCACCGGAGGTGCTGGACAACCGCCTGATGTTCGGTGCGCTGGGGAACCTTGCATCCACACCGCTGTCGCTGCATGACGACCGCGAGGCGGCGCTGGTCTTCGCCGCCTCCAGCGCGCCTGCGCCCGAGGTGCCGCAGTGGGATCTCGCGCCGTTCCATCCGGACGCCGATCCGGCCGCGAGTGCCGAAGACGAACGCAGCCCGACCTTCGCCAGTTTCGATCCGGTCAGCTTCGAACGCGCCGAAACCGGAATGGAATCGGTGCCGCAATGGACGCTGTCGGAGGCGACACCACCGGTATCGGCTGATGTGGCAGTGGCGGATGTCGAGCACGACGTCGACGCGTCGGTACCCTTTGACACCACTGGCTTTGCAGCGCCGGTGTTCGACCCGGTGGCTGCCGAGCACGATGTGGTTGCTGCCCGTGACGACGTGGTGTTCCGTTTCGACGCCGATGCGCTGGATAACGCCGACGACGTGCTGTCGCTGCACGCCATGGAGACGCTGTCGCTGGACGACGACGCCGGACTGCATCCGTCGCTGGAGACCGTCGATGACGCCACGCCCCAGCCGTTGGACGAAAGCCCCGTGGGTGCCGAAGTCGACGCCGTTGCGGCGGATGTGCCGGAGCACGCGGCCGCGCCGATGGCCGAGGTGCTGACGCCGGCCTCCGATGCACCGGCACCGGCGGTGTCGGTGATTGATATCGACACCATCGCACCGATCGATTTCAGCGAAGCCGACGCACAGTTCTTTGCCGAGCTGAGCGCCGCGGCGGCCGACTTCAATCCGCAGGCCATGGCGGCTCCGCCCGCTGCGGACATCCCGGTCGTGGCTGGGACCGAGGCCGGCTTCGAGGCCGGCTTCGACGACG
The DNA here is from genome assembly GCF_049384845.1 of Stenotrophomonas sp. CASM101. NCBI lineage: Bacteria > Pseudomonadati > Pseudomonadota > Gammaproteobacteria > Lysobacterales > Lysobacteraceae > Stenotrophomonas > Stenotrophomonas sp. CASM101. Next base: position 134,437 of record NZ_JBMRFR010000009.1, read on the forward strand.
ATGCCGAGAACATCGACGAGGACATCCGCGAGGTGTTCCTGGAAGAGTTCGACGACGAACTGGCCAACCTTGGCACGCTGCTGCCGGCATGGCGCACGCAGCTGGACAACATGGACCGGCTGCGGCCGATCCGCCGCATCTTCCACACCCTCAAGGGCAGTGGCCGACTGGTCGGCGCGCGCACCCTGGGGGAGTTCGCCTGGAAGATCGAGGGCATGCTCAACCGCGTGCTCGATGGCAGCCGGCCAGCCACGCCGGCCGTGCTGGCAATGGTCGACAATGCGCACGCCGCACTGCCGCAGTTGAATGCCGCGCTGCGCCATGGCCAGCGCATCAGCGTGGACCTGCAGGCAATGCAGGCCATCGCCGATCGGGTCGGCGCCGGCGAGGAGACCTTCTACGTGCCGTTGCCGGCTGCGGCCGCAGCGGCAGCGACACTGGCCGAGTCCGAAGGCGAAGACGAAATCAGCCGCCTGCTGGACGCCGAGGCCGCTGCGTCGGCGCAGGCCGATGCCTCGGCGGTGGCCGAAGACGCCGGGACCCCGGCCAACATCGACAGCGTGCTGCGCGAGATCCTCGAGGCCGAGGTCGAAGTCCACCAGGCGACCCTGCAGGAGTGGCTGCGCTCGGCACAGCAGGCACCGCAGCCGGTCAGCGACGCACTGCTGCGTGCGGTTCACACCATGAACGGCGCCTTCGCGATGACCGAAGTGCCGGAAATCACCGCCGTTACCGGCGGCGCCGAGTCCTACATCAAGCGGGCTCTGGCCGCCGATGTGGTACCTGGCGACGAGGGTGTCGCCGCGCTGGACGCAGCTGCGCAGGCGATCACCGCGACCATGGAGGCGCTGCAGGCCGAACACCCGCGCATTGCGCCGCAGGATGCGCTGGTGCAGCGGCTGCAGGCATTGGCTGGCGAGCTGCCGGAAGCGCGCTGGCCGCTGTTCGCGTCGGAAGACGAGGATGAAGAGGGCACCGAACCGGCGCCAGATGTCGAGCAGGCATCCGAAGCCGAAGCGCCGCTGGCCGGCCTGGACGCGCTGGGCGAAACCAGCATGCCCGTTGCTTCCGATGCGGCTCCTGATCTCATTGCCGACCCGCTTGCCGAAGATGCGCTGGAACCGGTTCCATCTGCGCCCGACCTCAGGACGCCGGACGTCGCCGCCGACAGTGGTCTGGAAGTCGGCGAGTTGACCGCCAGCGACGATCTTTCGCGTTACTTCGATGCCGGCTGGCCGTCGGTGCAGGGAGAAGATGAACCCGCAGTGGCGTACACCGGCGCGATTGAATCGATCCAGCCGGTGGAGAGTGCGCCTGTTGTCGAAGGGGCCGACGCAGCTGCCGCGCCCACGATCGAGACCGTCGACGACGCTGATCTGACCATGGCCGACGATCTGTCGCCGTACCTCGACGCCAGTGCGCTGCCGGTCGACGACCGCGACGCGGAAGAGCTGCCGGTGTCTGCGGAAGTTGACGCGATCGACCTGAATACGTCCTTGTCCTTTGATTCGGGCAGCGGCGATGACAGCGTCATTGACGACGCTGCTGCATTGCCACTCGACAGCGAGCTGTCGAGCCTGCAGGATGAAATGGCTGTGCCGGGTTTCGCAGAACCGGTCACGCTGGCAGCCGCGCTCGAGGCCGGCCTGCACGTGATCGAGCAAGAGCGGACCCTGGACGACGACGGGCAATGGCCCGTGATCGGCCTCCAGGCCAGCGAACTCGCGCCGGGCGAGGCAGATGCCTTTGCCGAGGATGCGGACGTCGGCGGGGAGGCGGCGGTCGGTGAAGGAGAGAGCGCCGATCAGCCGTCCCCGGCGACGGTGATTGAGGCGTTCAGCGCAGAGGCACGCGTTGGCAGTGGTGCTCCGGTGCGGTTCTTCGAAATGGAAGAGGCGCCGGGCCAGGGCACGATCAACACCGGTGACGGCACGGAGATCGCAGCGGCCGACATCGAGCCCCCTGCGCCGGATGTTGAGCAGGCGCCTGTTGCGGCGGATGCCGAAGACGGTGCCGATGCCGATGCGCTTGACTTCAGCGTGTACGACCGCGAGCTGGTCGACATCTTTGTCGAGGAAGGCAGGGACCTGCTCGACCACTGTGATGGCCTGATCAGCGAGCTGCGTGATGCACCGCAGGATCGCGAGGTGCTGGCCGGCCTGCAGCGTGACCTGCACACCCTCAAGGGGGGCGCACGCATGGCCGGTATCAATGCCATCGGCGACCTCGGCCACAGCATCGAATCGCTGCTGGAAGCGGTGGCCGCTGGCCGTACCGAAATCGAGCGCCGCGACGTGCAGCTGCTGGAACGCGGCTTTGACCGCCTGCACCAGCTGCTCACCCGTACCGGCACCCACCGCGTGGTGGAGCCGGCGCTGGATCTGGTGGAGGCCTTCGAGGTTCGCACCACCACCGATATTGCTGCAGCCGCCACGGCCGCGCGTGCAGCCAGCGAGGCCGAGACCGTGCCGGCGCAGGCTGCGGCCACGCTGACGCCGATTGTCGACGCGCCGCTGTCGGCACCGCTGCCGGCCGAGGGTACGGTCGATGAAGACCCCCTGGCACGTCCGCAGCAGGAACAGGTGCGCGTGCGCGCCGACCTGCTCGACCGCCTGGTCAACCATGCCGGTGAAGTGGCGATCTACCGCTCGCGGCTGGAACAGCAGCTCGGCGCCTTCCGCGGCGCGATGGGCGAACTGGAGCGCACCAATGCGCGACTGCGCGACCAGCTGCGCCGCCTCGACCTGGAGACCGAGGCGCAGATCGTCGCCCGCTACCAGCGCGAGCAGGACCAGGCCGACCAGAAGTTCGATCCGCTGGAACTGGATCGCTTCTCCACCCTGCAGCAGCTCAGCCGTGCGCTGAACGAGTCCGCCGCCGACCTTGGCGGCCTGCAGGGCGTGCTGGACGATCTGTCGCGCCAGTACGATTCGCTGCTGCAGCAGCAGTCGCGCGTCAGCTCCGAGCTGCAGGATGGCCTGATGCGCGCGCGCATGGTGCCGTTCGATGGCCTGGTGCCGCGCCTGCGCCGCGTGGTCCGCCAGGCCGGCATGGATACCGGCAAGCAGGTCCACCTGACTCTGGAAGGCACCCACGGCGAACTGGACCGCAACGTCCTCGACCGCATGGTCGCGCCGCTGGAACACATGCTGCGCAACTCGGTGGCCCATGGCCTGGAAGCGCCGGAACAGCGCCGCGCCGCCGGCAAGCCGGAGGAGGGCGAGATCGCCATCCGCCTGCACCGCGAAGGCTCGGAAATCGTCCTGGAAGTGGCCGATGACGGCGCTGGCCTGGACCGCGAAGCGATCCGCCGCCGCGCAATCGACCGCGGCCTGCTGGCCGCCGATGCGCAGCCGAACGAGCAGGAACTGGACAACCTCATCTTCGCGTCAGGCTTCACCACCGCCGACCAGGTCAGCCAGCTGGCCGGCCGTGGCGTGGGCATGGACGTGGTGCGCAACGAAGTGCGCCAGCTGGGTGGCTCGGTCGATATCCAGTCAGTGCGTGGGCAGGGCGTGCGCTTCACCCTGCGCCTGCCGCAGACGCTGGCGGTCACCCAGGCGGTGTTCGTGCAGATCGGCGAAACCACCTTCGCAGTGCCGGTGGCCTCGGTCAGTGGTATCGGCCGCCTGTCGCGCGAGCGCTTCGAGGCTGCCGACAGCAGCTACCGCTACAGCGGCGAAGACTATCCGCTGTACGACCTTGGCAGCTTGGTCGGCCAGGCCCCGGCGCGTGCCGACGGCCAGGAGCAGGTGCCACTGCTGCTGGTCCGTGCCGGTGATCTGCGCGCCGCCGTCGCGATCGACCAGGTGCTGGGCAACCGCGAAATCGTGGTCAAGCCGGTCGGCCTGCAGATCGCGTCGGTGCCGGGGATCTACGGCGCCACCATCACCGGCGACGGTCGCGTGGTGGTGATCCTGGACGTGGCGCCGCTGGTGCGCCGTTTCCTGGCCAACCCGACGCTGCCGGTACTGGCCAATGCGCCGCGCCAGGAGCGCCAGGTGCCGCTGGTGATGGTGGTCGACGACTCGCTGACCATGCGCAAGGTCACCGGCCGCATCCTCGAACGCCACAACTTCGAGGTCAGCGTTGCGCGCGACGGCGTGGAAGCACTGGAGCGACTGGAAGAGCGGGTACCGGACCTGATGCTGCTGGACATCGAGATGCCGCGCATGGATGGCTACGAGCTGGCTACCGCGATGCGTGCCGACCCGCGCTACAGGGACGTGCCGATCGTGATGATCACTTCGCGCAGCGGTGACAAGCACCGCCAGCGCGCCTTCGAGATCGGTGTCCAGCGTTATCTGGGCAAGCCGTACCAGGAACTGGACCTGATGCGTAACGTGTACGACCTGTTGGGGATCGCCCGTGTCCGTGAGTGAAACCCAGGCGGCTCCGGCCGTTGCCCTGCTGGCCCGTCCCGGCGCGGCGCGCGAGCGCCTGCGCGAGGCACTGTCGCATGCGGATGTGCAGCTGGTGCTGGAAGACGACCCGAACAGCCTTGAGCCGCAGCTGCTGCACGACGCCCGACCTCAGGTCGTGGTGATTGCGCTGGAGACGGCCATTGAGGACGCATTGGAGCGCCTGGAAACGGTGTTGTCCGCACCGGGCCTGACCCTGGTCTTCGACGAGGCCGAACTGGCCGCACGTCGTGATGGCTGGGAGGCCCAGCGCTGGGGCCGTCATCTGGCCGCGAAGCTGCATGGCCATCAGCAGGTGTTGCCGCCGGGGGCCGAAGAAGAACCCAGCCTGCAACTGGCGCCGGGCCATCCGGCACCGCCACCGGCACCGCAGGAAGAAGCGCTGCAGGCGCACCTGGACCAGGCATCGAGCTGGGCCGACGAGGTCCCCGCTGACAGCCTGTACTCGCCGCCTGCGCAGCTGCACGAACCGATTGCGCTGGAACAGGCGCTGGCGGCGCTGCAGCCGGTCGTGCCTGAGCCGCTGGAGGCCCCCGAACCGCCATCGCTGGCGGAGATCGCGCCCGCAGCACCGCCCATTCCGCCGATCTCCTTCGACCACACCGCATGGTCGCTGGTCGATGACGTGGCCGACGTTCCGGCAGCCGCTTCGCAACACGCCGCGCCGGAGGCACCGCTGCCTTCCTTCGATACCGGCCATCTGAGCCTGGTCGATCTGGATGCTGGTGCGCCCGTGGGCGCACGCGCCGGATCGTTGCTGGTGCTGGCCGGCATCGGCGGCCCGGATGCACTGCGTCGCCTGCTGGGCGCGCTGCCTGCGTCGCTGAGCGTCCCGGTACTGGTGCATATGCGCTTGGACGGTGGCCGCTACGGAAACCTGGTCAAGCAGATGGCGCGCGTGTCGCCGCTGCCGGTGCAGCTGGCCGAAGTCGGCCAGCGTGCAACACCCGGTGAAGTGCACGTGCTGGCCGATGACATCGGCGTGCAGGCAGCCAGCGACGGCCTGCATTTCGTCAGCGACGCGCAAGGGATCTCGATTGCCGCGCTGCCGGCTGAGCACACCGCGCTGGTCCTGCTCAGCGGCGCCGACCTTGCGCTTGTGGGGCCGGCACTGGATCTGGCCGCCGCCGGTGCGTGGGTGGCCGGGCAGGTCGGCGAGGGCTGCTATGACCCTGCCGCGGCCACGGCGGTGGTCGCCGCTGGCATGGTGGCCGGTGAACCACAGGAACTGGCGCAGGCCATCGCCTCGCGCTGGGGCGTGGAAGACGATAACGGAGACGCACCATGAGCTATGCCAGCAATGACGAAATCCGAGGCGTCCTGATCCAGGCCGGCAACGAACGCGTGCTGCTGCCCAATGCCACCGTGGCCGAAATGATGTCGCGGGTGCCGGTGCAGCCGGTTTCCGATGCCCCGCGCTGGCTGGTCGGCGAAATCGGTTGGCACGGCTGGCAGGTGCCGCTGGTGTCGTTCGCGCGCCTTTCCGGCCTGGGCGAGGAAGCCGTGGGCGGCCACAACAAGGTGGTGGTGCTGAAGGCCCTCAGCGGCAACGCGCAGCGCCCGTACTACGCGCTGCTGACGCAGAATTTCCCGCAGCTGATCTCGGTGCCGCGCGATGGCCTGCTGGCCGATGCTTCCGAGGAAACCCTGCCGCAGATCGTGCACATGCGCGTGCTGCTGGGTGAGCAGAGCGCGCTGCTGCCGAACCTGGACGCACTGGAAGCCGCCCTGGATTCGCTGGCGGCTTGATCGGCAATCCGCCGGTCGGGTTCCCGGTAGTGCCGGCCGCTGGCCGGCAACCTCATGATCCCTTGGATGCCGGCCAGCGGCCGGCACTACCACCAATCAACCTTATCCCAGATCGCCCAGCCGCGCCTGCAATGCGGCAATCGCGGCCAGCCCGGCGGTCTCGGTACGCAGGATGCGTGGCCCCAGCTGCAGGCCCTGGAAGCCTGCCGCTGCCAACTGATCCCGGTCGCGCGGCGACCAGCCCCCTTCCGGACCGATCGCGATCACGATGCCGCCCGCCGGCGCCGCGTCCAGCGTCGACAGGCGATGGGCACCCAGCGGGTCCAGGGTCAGCCGCAGCGTATCGGCCGGCAGTGCCGCCGCGGCCTGTGCCAGCGACAGCGGCGGGCCCACCTGCGGAATGCGCGCGCGCCCGGACTGGCCGCAGGCCGAGGTCACCACGTTGTTCCAGTGCGACACGCGCTTCTCCGCCCGAGCCGCATCCAGCTTCACCTCGGTACGCTCGGCATTCACCGGAATGATCGCCGCCACGCCCAGCTCGGTGGCCTTCTGCAGGATCAGGTCCATCTTTTCGCCTCGGGCAATGCCCTGCAGCAGGGTGATCGCCAGCGGCGATTCGTTGTCCACCGCCTGCACCGCATCGATGCGCACCTGCACCTCGCGCTTGCCGGCGGCAGTCAGCGTGGCGCTGTAGTCGTGGCCATCGCCGTTGAACAGCACGCAGGTATCACCCTCGCGCAGGCGCATCACCCGCACCAGATGGTTGGCCGTCTCTTCCGGCAGGGTCACGGTCTGGCCGCTGTGCAGCGCCAGGTGGATGGGGCAGCGGGTCACGCGCATGCAATCGCCTCGTCAATCGCCGCCAGCGTGGTATGTGCCAGCAGCTCCAGTTGTTCGTCGTCCACGCAGTAGGGTGGCATCCAGTACAGCACGTCGCCCAGCGGACGCAGCACCACGCCACGTTTCAGCGCGGCCTTGTAGGCATGCAGGCCCAGCCGCATGGCCGGGTCGAAGGGCGTGCGCTTGTTGCCGTCGCGCGACAGCTCGAAGGCAACTACCATGCCGGCCTGGCGCACGTCGGCCACGTGCGGATGGTCGCTGAACGGTGCGGCCAGCGTGCCCATCACCGAGGCGATGCCACGGTTGCGGGCGATCACATCGTCGTCGCGGAAGATGTCCAGCGTGGCCAATGCCGCCGCGCAGGCCAGCGGGTTGCCGGTATAGCTGTGCGAATGCAGGAAGGCGCGCTCGCGTGAGTCGTCGAGGAAGGCGTCGTACAGCGCCTGCGTGGCCAGCACGGTGGCCAGCGGCAGGAAGCCGCCGGTCAGGCCCTTGGACAGGCACATCAGGTCCGGCATCACCCCGGCCTGCTCGCAGGCGAACAGGGTGCCGGTGCGGCCGAAGCCGGTGGCGATCTCGTCGGCGATCATGAACGCGCCATGGGCGTCGCATAGTTCGCGCACGCGCTGCAGGTAGACCGGGTCATGCATGCGCATGCCGCCGGCGCACTGCAGGCGCGGTTCCAGGATCACCGCACAGATCTCGCCCGGGTGCTGGTCGAACAGCGTGGCAAGGCCATCGGCGGCCTGCCGTGCACGCTCAGCCGGGCTCTGACCGGGCTCAGCCAGGAAAGCATCGGGCGAGGGCGCGAACAGCGCTTCGGCCAGCAGCGGCGCATAGACGCGGCGATACAGCGGAATGTCTCCCAGCGCCAGCGCGCCGAGGGTCTCGCCGTGGTAGCCGTTCTCCAATGCGATGAAACGCGTGCGCTGCGGTTCCCCTCGGTTCTGGAAATACTGGAAGGCCATCTTCAGCGCCACTTCCACGCCGGCGGACCCGTTGTCGGCGTAGAACACCTTGGCCAGTGGTTCGCGGCCAGGCTGGCGTGGGGCCAGTGCGAGCAGGCGTTCGGCCAGGCTGATGGCTGGCTCATGGCCGAAGCCGGCAAGCATCACCTGTTCCAGTTGCCTGGCCTGGGCGGCAATGGCACCACCGATGCGCGGTTCGGCATGGCCGAACAGGTTGGTCCACCAACTGCTGACGGCGTCCAGGTAGCGATTGCCGTCGTGGTCGATCAACCATGCGCCTTCACCACGGGCGATCGGCACCAGCGGCAGGGTATGCGGGTGCTCGCGCATCTGCGTGCACGGGTGCCAGAGCACCTGCAGATCGCGTTGCCGCCAGTGCTGGGCCAGCGGGGAGGGGGTTGGGTCTGCTAGCATTTCGGGCTCATGAACATGTTGCTGCCTGCACATTCTATCGGCACCGGCGCAGGCGCCGGCCGCCGCGGAGATTCCACATGAACGATGACCGTGCCGGGCGTCGCTTGCCGATCATCCATCGGATCACCGATGAGGAGAACGGCCCCTTCCAGCGGCAGCATCTGGACCTGGAGTTCTCCAACGGCGAACGCCGCCGGTTCGAACGTCTGGTCAGCCGAGGTCATGGCGCAGTGGTGGTGGTGCCGATGCTCGACGACGAGACCGTACTGCTGGTACGTGAATACGCTGCCGGCATGCACCGCTATGAACTGGGGTTGGTCAAGGGGCGGATCGATGCCGGCGAGACCCCCGAGCAGGCCGCCGACCGCGAGCTGAAGGAAGAGGCCGGTTTCGGCGCGCGCCGGGTCGATGTGCTGCGCGCGATGACCCTGGCCCCGACCTACATGAGCCACCAGTCGTGGCTGGTGGTGGCACGCGACCTGTACCCGGAAAAGCTGGCCGGCGACGAGCCGGAAGAACTGGAAGTCATCCCGTGGAAGCTGGCCGAGCTGGACCAGCTGATGCTGCGCGAGGACTTTTCCGAGGGGCGCTCGCTGGCGGCACTGTTCATCGCCCGCCAGTGGCTGCAGGGACTGCGATGATCAAGCTGACCACGGACCTGCGCGAGACCGCCATCGCCATCGCCCAGGACGCCGGACGGGCCATCATGCAGGTCTATGCCGATGGCTTCGATGTACAGATCAAGGACGACAGCAGCCCTGTCACCAGTGCCGACCTGGCGGCCAACCAGGTCATTGAACAGGGCCTGCAGCAGCTGACCCCGGACCTGCCAATCCTGTCCGAAGAATCGGCACAGGTGGCCTGGGAGCAGCGCCGCCACTGGGGCGCGTACTGGCTGGTCGATCCGCTCGACGGCACCCGTGAATTCGTCAAGCGCAACGGCGAGTTCAGTGTCAACATCGCGCTGATCTACCAGGGCGCACCGGCCTTCGGCGTGGTGCTGGCCCCGGTGACCGGCATCGTCTGGCATGCCATGCGCGGCGAGCTGGCCTATCGCCGGCAGGGTCTGCACGACACCGTGCTGCGCACCCGCACGCCGGCCACCGTACCGCTGCGGGTTGCTGCCAGCCGCTCGCACCGCTCACCGGAAACCGAGGCTCTGCTTGCAAGGATGGGCCGCATCGAGACCATCGCGCAGGGCTCGTCGCTGAAGTTCTGCCGGATCGCCGAAGGTGGCCTGGATGTCTATCCGCGGCTGGGCCCGACCTCCGAATGGGATACCGCCGCCGGCCAGTGCGTGCTGCACGCCGCCGGCGGCGCGGTGCTGTCGGCCGCGACCGGCAAGCCGTTCCGTTACAACCGCCGCGAAACCCTGTTGAACGGCGATTTCATTGCCCTTGGTGACACCAGCCTGCCATGGCGCGACTGGTTGTCCGATTGACCCTGGAGGCCGCATGAGCGCGCACGACACTCCCACCACCGGCAGCGCCGCCACCCATGAGCTGGAGCGCCTGCTGGCGATCATGGCGCGCCTGCGCGACCCGCAGGGCGGCTGCCCTTGGGACCTGGAGCAGAACTTCGCAACCATCGCGCCATACACCATCGAGGAAGCCTACGAAGTGGCCGATGCGATCGATCGCGGCGATCTCGATGATCTTTGCGATGAACTGGGCGATCTGCTGCTGCAGGTGGTGTTCCATGCGCGCATGGCCGAAGAGCAGGGCAGCTTCGCCTTCGCAGACGTGGCCCGCGCGATCAGCGACAAGATGCAGCGCCGCCACCCGCACGTGTTCGCCGAGGTGAGCGTCGACGATGCCCACGGCGTGACGCGCAACTGGGAAGCGATCAAGCGTGCCGAGCGTGCGGCCAAGGGCGAGCAGGACACCTCCGCACTGGCCGGCATCTCGCGCGGCTTGCCGGAGTGGCAACGTGCGGTGAAGCTGCAGTCGCGCGCGGCCAAGGTCGGTTTCGACTGGCCAGGTCCGCTGCCGGTGCTGGACAAGGCGGCCGAGGAACTGCAGGAGCTGCGCGAGGAGTTCGAGCGCGGGGATATCGCCGGCAACAAGGCGCGCCTGCAGGAAGAGCTGGGTGACCTGCTGTTCGTCTGCGCCAACCTGGCCCGCCATGCCGACATCGACCTGGGTGCGGCGCTGCGCGGGGCCAACCACAAGTTCGAACGTCGCTTCCGTGCGATGGAAGCGCAGGCCGACGCGCAGGGGGAAGCGCTGGCCGCGATGGACCTGGAGGCGCAGGAAGCGCTGTGGCAGCAAGCCAAGGCAGCGGAGAAAGCGTGAAGACACTCGGCCTGTTCCTGCTGACCGCGCTGGCCGAGATCGTCGGCTGCTATCTGCCGTGGCTGTGGCTGCGCAAGGGCGGCAGCATCTGGCTGCTGCTGCCGGCGGCCGCCAGCCTGGCGCTGTTCGCCTGGCTGCTGACCCTGCACCCGACCGCCAGTGGGCGGGTCTATGCCGCCTACGGTGGGGTCTACATCGGCACGGCGCTGTTCTGGTTGTGGCTGGTCGACGGCATCCGTCCCAGCCGGTGGGACCTGTTCGGTGCCGCCCTGTGCCTGGCCGGCATGGCAGTGATCATGTTCGGTCCGCGCACCTCATCGGTGTAGGGCCGAGCCATGCTCGGCCGCTCTTCCTTCCCACTGCGCCGGCGCGCGCAAGCCGAGCATGGCTCGATGCTGCAAAGGCAGCGATGGTGCATGATGGTGGCGGCCCTGGTTCCCGGAGCACGCGCATGTCCCGCTTCGCCAGCTTCCGCGAGTTCTATCCGTTCTATCTCGGCGAGCACCGCCACCCGGTTTCGCGGCGGCTGCACTTCATCGGCAGCTGCGGCGTGCTGGTGCTGGTCATGGCAGCGGGCCTGCGCGGGCAGCCGATGCTGTTGCTCGCTGCGCTGGCCTGCGGCTATGGATTCGCCTGGGTCGGCCATTTCTTCTTCGAGAAGAACCGTCCGGCCACCTTCCAGCATCCGCTGTACTCGTTCATGGGCGACTGGGTGATGTTCGCCGACATCCTGCGCGGGCGCGTGCCCTGGTAGTTCCGCTGTGAATGTGGCCTTCACGCGCTATGCTGGGGCCTGGACGTCACAGATAAGGAAAGCGAGATGTTCCCGACCATGTTCTTTACCGTGGTACTGGCCTTCGTGGCCGTGGTCATCCTCTTCAAGGCGGTACGGATGGTGCCCCAGGGCTTCGAATGGACCGTCGAGCGCTTCGGGCGCTACACGCACACCATGACGCCGGGCCTGCATTTCCTGATCCCGATCGTGTACGGGGTGGGGCGCAAGGTGAACATGATGGAGCAGGTGCTGGATGTGCCCAGCCAGGAAGTGATCACCAAGGACAACGCCGCCGTGCGCGTGGACGGCGTGGTGTTCTTCCAGGTCCTGGACGCTGCCAAGGCCGCTTATGAGGTCGCGAATCTGGAAGTGGCAATGATCGCCCTGGTGCAGACCAACATCCGTACCGTGATCGGCTCGATGGACCTGGATGAATCGCTCAGCCAGCGCGAGGTGATCAATGCCCAGCTGCTGAGCGTGGTCGACCATGCCACCAATCCCTGGGGCGTGAAGGTCAACCGCATCGAGATCCGCGACATCCAGCCGCCGCGCGACCTGCTGGATGCGATGGCGCGGCAGATGAAGGCCGAGCGCGAGAAGCGCGCGCAGATCCTCGAGGCAGAGGGTTCGCGCCAGTCGGAGATCCTGCGCGCCGATGGCGAAAAGCAGGCTACCGTGCTGGAGGCTGAGGGCCGTCGCGAAGCCGGGTTCCGCGATGCGGAGGCCCGCGAGCGCTTGGCCGAGGCCGAAGCCAAGGCGACCCAGATGGTGTCGGCGGCGATTGCCGAAGGTGACGTGCAGGCGATCAACTACTTCGTCGCCCAGAAGTACGTCGAGGCGTTCAAGGAACTGGCCAGCTCGCCGAACCAGAAGCTGGTGCTGATGCCGATGGAGGCCAGCGGCGTGATCGGTTCGATCGCTGGCGTGGCCGAACTGGCCAAGCAGGCACTGGGCGACCAGACCACCAAGGCCGCAGGCAAGCGGCCACCGCCGATCGGAGGCTGACATGCGCTGGGAAGTCGTCGGTTGGGGCGCGTTGGCGCTGCTGCTGTTCGCGGCAGAGGCGTTGGCACCCGGGGCGTTCATGCTGTGGATCGGCATTGGCGCAGCGGCCGTGTTCGTCCTGGTTGCGGTGTTCAGCGGCATTCCGTTGCTGTGGCAGGTCGTTGCCTTCGTCGTGCTGAGCGTGGTCTCGATCCAGTGCTACCGGCGCTGGGGCAGGAAAAGGGCGCGGCCCAGCGATGCGCCGTTGCTCAACCGCCGTGCCGAGCAGCTGGTCGGTCGGGTGGTGCCCTTGCAGCAGGGCATCGTCAGCGGGCAGGGCCGGGTCAGCATCGATGACGCGTCCTGGCCGGTGAGCGGCCCGGAGCTGCCGGCGGGTACGTGGGTACGGGTGCTGGCGGTACAGGGCAGCACGCTGCAGGTTGAGGCTGCGGGCCGCTCCTTGTAGAGCCGGGCCTCTTCGTGCGGGCGTCGCGTGGGCTCGGCTCCGGCGCTGCGCTGCGGCGCGACCTGTGGGTGACCGATCTGGGATAATGGGGGTTCTTGTTTCCTCTGCTGCCGGACCCGGTCATGACCCAGAAGACGCTGCTCAACGATACCCACCGCGCCCTTGGCGCCAAGATGGTCGATTTCGGGGGTTGGGACATGCCCATCCACTACGGCTCGCAGCTCGACGAGCACCACCTGGTGCGCCGTGAGTCCGGTGTGTTCGACGTCAGCCACATGACCGTGGTCGATCTGCGCGGTGAGCAGGTCAAGCCGTTCCTGCGCCGCCTGCTGGCCAACTCGATCGACAAGCTGAAGGTCACCGGCAAGGCACTGTACTCGTGCATGCTGAATCCCCGTGGCGGCGTCATCGACGACCTGATCGTCTACTACCTGGGCGACGACTTCTTCCGCATGGTGGTCAATGCCTCGACCCGCGAAAAGGATCTGGCCTGGCTGCGTGAGCAGGCCGCACCGTTCGGCGTGTCCGTCGAGCAGCGTCCGGACCTGGCCATCCTGGCCGTGCAGGGGCCGCAGGCGCGCGACATCGTCATCAGCCTGGCCCGCGAAGCCGACCGCGCCGCGCTGACCAAGCTGGGCCGCTTCGCCGCCCTGCAGGTGCAGTCCGACGATGGCGTCGAGCTGTTTGTCGCCCGCACCGGCTACACCGGCGAAGACGGCTTCGAAATCCTGCTGCCGCAGGATGCCGTGGTCGCGTTCTGGAACCGCCTGCTGGCGGCAGGCGTGAAGCCGGCAGGCCTCGGCGCGCGCGACACGCTGCGCCTGGAAGCCGGCATGAACCTGTACGGCCAGGACATGGACGAAGAGATCAGCCCATATGAGGCAGCATTGGCCTGGACCGTGTCGCTGGACGAAGGCCGCGACTTCATCGGCCGCGGCGCGCTGGAAGCGCAGAAGGCTGCCGGCACCGCGCGCCAGATGATCGGCCTGGTGATGGACGAAAAGGGCGTGCTGCGCCACGGCCAGGCAGTGACGACGGCCAGCGGCGAGGGCGAGATCCTGTCCGGCACCTTCTCGCCGACGCTGGCCAAGGGCATCGCCTTCGCCCGCGTGCCGGCCGGTGAACTCGGCCAGGTCACCGTCGACATCCGCGGCCGGCAGGTGCCGGTACGCGTGGTCAAGTTCCCGTTCGTGCGCGAAGGCCAGGCCCAGCCCGGCGTGCTCGCCGACGCCTGATCCGAACGTGCCGGTCGTCACTGACAGCAGTGACGGCCGGTTGGTTACACTAGCCCCGTTTTTTCCACCCCCTGCATATCTCTGGAGCAGTCCCATGAGCGAGATCCCCGGCGACCTCAAGTTCCTCAAGTCCCATGAGTGGGCCCGTGTCGAAGGCAATGGCCGCGTCACCGTCGGTATTTCCGACCACGCCCAGGGCCTGCTGGGTGACCTGGTCTACGTCGAACTGCCCGAAGTCGGCGCCGAGGCCAAGGCCGGCGAACAGATCGCCGTTGTCGAGTCGGTGAAGGCCGCCTCGGACGTCTACAGCCCGATCAGCGGCAAGGTCGTCGAGGTCAACTCGGCCCTGTCCGACAAGCCGGAAACCATCAACGAAGATGCCTACGGCGAAGGCTGGATGTTCGTGGTCGAACTGGCCAACGCCGAAGAGGTCAACGATCTGCTGGATCCGGACGCGTACGCCGAAGTCCTGGAGAGCGACGACCACTGAGTCGCGCTTGCGGATTCTGAAACGGCCACCTTCGGGTGGCCGTTTTCGTTTTGGCGAGTGCGTCGGACTCATGACGGCCGGTTCGCTTGGCACCCTCGGCGTGGCATCAGCGGACTGACAATCGGTGCCGATCGGCGTGCGCAGTTTTGCGCAAATCCGCGTTTCCGCCCCGCGCCGACGTACTCGGATGTGAAAACTTTTTGCCCCCCGTTGCGGCGCCGTTGTGCTGGCGTTGGTGCCAGCGGCAGCCGGTGCTGGCGATGTGTGCACGCAGTGGCCACCGACGTGCATGCATCTGCGCAGAGTGCTTATTTCAAGTACTTTTTGTTCAACGCTTGCATGGTTGTTGCTGCAGGCAGCATGCGTGCGTGGCGCTTCGGCGGTCGTCGAGCGCGGAGCGTGGCGACCGTGCAGGCACCACCATGGATGGCGCGGATGTGAAAATTTTTCGCGGGGGTTGTTGACAGTAAAAAAAACCGTGATTAGGTTTCGCCTCAGCAGACCTTGCCTGCCCAACCGAGTGCGCAGAATCAATCGTCCGATGCGAAGCAGCCCCTTCAAGACCACCGCGACCCTGATGACGGTGGACATGGCCCCGCTTCCCCCGGAGAAATGCAAGGCAACTCCCGTTCCGATGCCCGCTCCGCCGATCGAGGCTGGCATTGCCGCATCCGTAACGGCGCGCCTGACGCGCCGGCGGTCCCCGCACGCAGCATCCGCGGGTTTGATCCACCTGGGCGTTTCAACTCCCTATCACTGACGAGGAGCCATCCCATGGCAACCAAGAAAGCTGCGAAGAAAAAGCCCGCCGCCAAGAAAGCGGTGAAGAAGGTCGCGAAGAAGGCCGCTGCCAAGAAGGCAGTGAAGAAGGTCGCGAAGAAGGCGACTGCCAAGAAGGCGGTGAAGAAGGCTGCGAAGAAGGTCGCCAAGAAGGCCACTGCGAAGAAGGCAGTGAAGAAGGCGGCGAAGAAGGTCGCCAAGAAGTCCACTGCCAAGAAGGCCACCAAGAAGGTAGCCAAGAAGGCCACCAAGAAGACTGCCAAGAAGGCAACGGCCCGCAAGCCGGCCAAGAAGGTCGCGAAGAAGGCAACTGCCAAGAAGGCCGTCAAGAAGACCGCCAAGAAGGCAGTGAAGAAGACCGCGAAGAAGGCCACCAAGAAGGCTGCCCCGAAGAAGGCAGCGAAGAAGGTTGCCAAGCGCAAGCCGGCCGCCCGCAAGAAGAAGGCCGCTCCGGTCGCTCTGCCGGCAACCCCGGCACCGCTGATCTAAGTACTTCCCGATAGCCGCATCCTGAAACCCCTTCCCTGGCTGCCCAGCGGGGAGGGGGTTTTTTTATGGGGCCATTGCCAGCACCGAGCCATGGCCGACTGCCTTTCTGACGTTTGACGCGCTGCATCTGTGGAGCAGGGGCCTGTCTTCCGAGCTGGCCGGGCATGGCCAGGTCCTACAAAACAACAAAAAGGGCGGCCCCCAGGCCGCCCTTGATGCTCACGGTCGAGCCCGCCGGATCAGCGCGGGGAAGCCACCGCGCGGTTGCTCGAGGCGCCCTTGCCCTTGCGCTTGTCCTGCTGCTGCGCAGGGCTGCTGCCCTCGGCCATCAGGTTGTCGCTGCCGAAGTCGGTGTCCACGTCCAGCCAGCGCTGCGCCGGCAGGCCGAGCGCGGAGTCGAGCACGGTCGGCAGCAGGCCGCTGGGCAGGCTGCTTTCGCCGTTCCACATGATGGCGATGCCCAGATCGCGTTCCGGCACCAGCGCGACCAGGCCGCGGTAACCCTGTACGGCACCGGCATGG
The DNA here is from genome assembly GCF_049384845.1 of Stenotrophomonas sp. CASM101. NCBI lineage: Bacteria > Pseudomonadati > Pseudomonadota > Gammaproteobacteria > Lysobacterales > Lysobacteraceae > Stenotrophomonas > Stenotrophomonas sp. CASM101. Next base: position 150,864 of record NZ_JBMRFR010000009.1, read on the forward strand.
AACACCACGTCGTGGCCGGCGTAGTCGAAGGTGCGCCAGCCCAGGGCATAGCCCGCCGAATGCAGGCGCTCACGGCGCCAGCCTGAACGCATCTCGCCGGGGGTGCTGATCAGGCTCGAATGCAGCGTGGCCAGCAGCGGTGCCGGCAGCACGTCGGGGCGGTGGCCGGTGTGGGCGAGCAGCCACTGCGCCATGTCGCTGGCACTGGCATTGACGCCGGCCGCCGGGGCGACCCGGTAGTAGGTCGGCTTCGGCGTCAGCGAGACCCAGCCGTTGCGGCTGCGCACGTGCGGACGCGCCCAGCGCGAGCTGGCCTGGATGCCGGCCAGGCCGAGACTGGCATCGTTCATGCCCAGCGGCTTGAAGATACGGCGCTCGACCGACTGCTCGTAGAAGCTGCCGGAGGCCGCGTAGACGACATCGCCGATCAGGCTGAAGGCCACGTTCTGGTAGGCATAGCACTCGCCCGGCAGGCACTTCAGGCTGGTGTTGGCCAGTTTCTGGGTCAACGCGTAGTACTCGGCGTTGCCTTCGATGTCGCGGTCGTAGGCGTTGTACGGCAGGCCGACGCGATGGCTGAGCACGTCGGCCACGGTCAGGCGATCAGTGGCTTCCGGCGAGTTCAGGCGGAAACCCGGCACGTAGTCGGTGACCTTGCTGTCCCAGCGCAGCGTGCCGTCGTTGACCAGCAGGCCGGCCATGGTGCCGGCGAAGGCCTTGGACAGCGAGGCCAGGCGGAACACGGTGTGCGCATCAACTGGCAGCGGATTGTTGACGTCGGTGACGCCATAGCCGCGCGCGCTGAGGATACGGCCGCCCTGCACGATCGCCACCGCCATGCCCGGCACGCGTTCGCCATAGGTGAGCTGCTGCGCCATCGATTCGATGTTGGCGACGTTGAAGCCGGGCGCCGGGGCCTGCACGCGGGGCACCAGGCCGGTGCGGTAGGCCGCCGGCTGGGTGTGGGCGACGGTGGGACCCGCAGCAGTTTCGATGTTGGTCGGCATCGGCGGCAACGCCGGCGGGGTCTGCGCGGTGGTGGACAAGGCAACGGGCATCAACATGCCCAGCAAACCGGTGGCCGCCGATCGGATCGGACGACGCAGGCTGTTCTTTTTCATCGGTTGGACCCGTGCGCGACTGCTGATGGCGATTCTAGCGCCGCTTTTCCCCTGTGCACAAACAAAGCGAAGATGAATGCGCATCTCGTTGAAAAAGTTGGCATTTTGGCGCTCTGGAAGTGTGTCCGAACGTGTCGTTCCTGCCTCTCATGCCACTACGCTGCGGCCATCGGTGCGCGCGTCACGCTGGCGATGTTGCAGTGCATTGGCTAACGTACGCGCTTCACCGCCCCGGAGCCTGCCATGCCGCTGTCCAACCGCCGTCTTCTGGCGAGGGACGCCGCGTGAGCGCGGTGAAGGGCAAGGGGCCGCTGCGTGGGCTGACGGCGGCACTACGTGAGTCGCCGGCGCTGTGGTGGTCGTTCCTGTACTTCTTCTGCCTGCTCAGCGGCTACTACGTGCTGCGCCCGGTGCGTGAGGCGATGGCTGCCTCGGCGGACCTGGAAACGGTGTTCCCGCCAGTGCTGATCGCCTGGTTCGCCAGCCACGGCATTGCGTTGAAGGACTTTGTCCTGCAGTTCCTGTTTTCCTGCGTGTTCGTGATCATGCTGGTGCTGCAGCCGGTGTACGGCTGGCTGGTCAGCCGGTTCCCGCGGCGGGTGTTCCTGCCGGCGGTGTATGGGTTCTTCATCGTCACCCTGCTGGGCTTCTACGTACTGTTCGATAGCGGTGTGCCGGGCCGCGGCATGGCGTTCTTTTTCTGGATCACTGTCTTCAACCTGTTCGCGGTGGCGGTGTTCTGGAGCTTCATGGCCGATGTGTTTTCCAACGCGCAGGCACGTGCTTTCTACGGTTACATCGGCGCGGCTGGCACCGTCGGTGCCTTCCTCGGTCCGATCATCACCAGTGCGCTGGTGCAGCGCGTGGGTATCGCCAACCTGATGCTGGTCTCTGCGGGATTCCTGGCCGTCTGCCTGTTGTGCATCTGGCGGCTGCGGCACTGGGCGGTGCTGCGCGAACGCGAGCAGCAACTGGTGTCCGGCGAGAAGCCGATGGGCGGCAGCGTGCTGGATGGCTTGAAACTGATCGTGCGTGAACCTCTGCTGCGCTGGCTGGCGATCATGGTGGTGTTCGGTGTGGGCGTGGGCACCCTGCTGTACAACCAGCAGGCCAGCATCGTGCGTGAGGCATTCAACGATGCAGGCGCTGCTACGGCCTTCTTCTCGCGTATCGACCTGGCGGTGAACGCACTGGCGCTGCTGATGCAGCTCGCCCTGACCCGCTGGCTGCTGTCCCGGCATGGCATTGCGCCGGCGCTGCTGATTCCTGGTTTCGCGATCCTGATCGGCTTCTCGGTGCTGGCGGCCTCGCCGATGCCGCTGATGGTCGCGGTGGTGCAGGTGATGACCCGCGCCAGTGAATTCGCGCTGGCCAAGCCGGCGCGCGAAACCATCTACACCCGCGTGGACCGCCAGTGGCGCTATAAGGCCGGCGCAGCGATCGACACGGTGGTCTACCGGGGCGCGGACCTGAGCTTTGCGTGGCTGCACAAGGGGCTGTCCCTGTTCGGCTCGCACGTGGTGTTCATGGGTGGCGTGGTGGTGGCCGGCTTCATGACCCTGGCCGCGTTCGGCGTGCTGCGCGAAGAAAAGAAACTGCCGCGCGACCGCTGACGCGGCCCAGTCTTCCCGAGGAGAGAAACGATGTCGCTGATCGCGCTGCTGCTGACCGTGCTGGTCGCGGTGCTGCACCTGTACTTCCTGGTGCTGGAGATGTTCCTGTGGACCCGCCCGCTGGGCCTGAAGACCTTCCGCAACACGCCGGAGAAGGCAGAGATCACGCGCGTGCTGGCGGCCAACCAGGGCCTGTACAACGGCTTCCTGGCGGCGGGCATCGTAGTGGGGCTGGTGATCGATCAGCCAGTGCTGGTGACGTTCTCGCTGGCCTGCGTGGTGGTGGCCGGGTGCTATGGCGCCTACAGCGTGAGCCGCCGCATTTTCATGATCCAGGCGGTGCCTGCGATCCTGGCGTTGGTGTTTCGCGCGGTAGCGTAGTTTCCAGCCAGCGGCGCAGCCCCTCGTGGGGTGGTCGCGTAGAGCTTGTCATGGGGGTGGCCGGGCGGGTTGGGTTCGCGGGGGACGCCGCAAGTACGTCCGTGTAGGCTTGGCCGCGGCATCCATGCCG